>JAYSXE010000009.1:0-30615 GCA_043717565.1 Burkholderiales bacterium
ACATCAAACAGCGCCTGCGCCGTATCGCGCACGCGCCACACCACCACGGCGCCAATCTCCACCGGGTTGCCGCGCTTGTCGTTGACCTTCAGGTTGGGCGTGTTCAGGTTGCGCGCCCGCAGCGACAGCTTGCGGCGGCTGGTCAGCGGGTTGGCCCAGCGCAGGCCCGACGTGCGTTCCGTGCCCACGTAGCGGCCAAACAGCGTCAGGCTGGCCGACTCATTGGGCTGCAGCACAAACACACCCGTCAACACCAGGATGCCGCCTGCCAGCAGCACCACCATCAACAGCAAGCCCCAGGGCGCTGGCGCCATGCGCAGCACCAGCAGCGCCACCGCCGAAAGCACCAGGGCCGCGCCCAGCGCAGCCATGGTGTAGCCATTGGCGGTGCGGGCCGCAAATTCGCTGTTCTTGGGTTGGCTGTTCATGGTGTTTCCACATGAGATTACAGTGATATCACTCTAATGGCACCGCAACGCCTTGTCAACACACCTGACAGCCCCCTTGGCGACTGCATTGAAGATGGCCAGCGCCGCCCGCTGCAGCACGCCGGTGCCAGCGGCCGCCCCGGGCTGCCAAGCAAAGGACAGTGCCGCTGCTGCCGCTGATCGGCGGGAACACAATGTCCCATCACCCCGCACCGATCGAGTCGCCGATGGCCAAGGATTTTTCGCAGATGGAGGACAGCAACCGCTCGTCCAACCCCAGCATCCATGACGTCAGCGACCCCGCGCGCCGCCAGGTGCTGCGCGGCAGCGGGGCGGCGGCACTGGCCGGCCTGCTGGGCCCGCTGGCCGCAGGCCTTACGGGCTGCGCCGCCGCGCTGGGCCTGCGCGGCAGCGCGCTGGGTTTCCAGAGCGTGCCCGTGTCCACGGCCGACGCTGTGGTGCTGCCCCCCGGCTACACCGCGCAGGTGTTGGCGCCCTGGGGCGAACCGGTGGGGCTGGCCGGCAACATGCCCGCCTTCAAGATGGACGCCAGCAACAGCGCCGCCGAACAGGCGGCGCAGATGGGCATGCACCACGACGGCCTGCACTACTACGCGCTGGACGGTGCGCAGCGTGGCCTGCTGGTGCTGAACCAGGAGTACACCGACGACGGGTTGCTGCACCCGGGCGGCCACAGCAGTTGGACGGCCGAGAAAGTGGCCAAGAGCCAGGCCGCTCACGGCATCAGCGTCATCGAGGTGCAGGGCCAGGCAAGCGCCGGCGGCGGCTGGCAACTGGTGCGCCCTTCGCGCTTTGCGCGGCGCATCACCGCCAACACGCCTTTCGCCATTGGCGGCCCGGCAGCCGGCCACGCGATGATGAAAACCGCGGCCGACCCCAGCGGCCGCCTGTCCCTGGGCACCATCGGCAACTGCGCCAGCGGCAAGACGCCCTGGGGCACCTACCTGTCGGGCGAAGAAAACTGGGCCGGCTATTTCGCGGCCAGCGACCAACCCACGGCGCATGAAAGGCGCTGGGGCATCCGCAGGAACAGCTGGTACCGCTGGAACGAACACGACCCGCGCTTTGACGCCGTGCGCAACCCCAACGAACCCAACCGCTTCGGCTGGGTGGTGGAAGTGGACCCGATGGACCCCACCAGCACACCCGTGAAGCGCACGGCGCTGGGCCGCGCCGCGCACGAAGGCGCGTGGGTGGCCGTTACCCGCAGCGGGCACGCGGTGGTCTACAGCGGCGAAGACGCACGCTTCGAATACATCTACAAGTTCGTCAGCCGCGACCGCATAGCCCCCGCCGGCAACGGCAAGACCGCTGCACAGGCCAACGCCACGCTGCTGGACCACGGCACGCTGTACGTGGCGCGCTTCGGTGGCGACGGCCGCGGCCGCTGGCTGCCCCTGGTACACGGCCAGGGACCGTTGACGGCTGTCGGCGGCTTTGCCGACCAGGGTGAGGTCGTCATCAAGGCCCGCCAGGCCAGCGACGCGCTGGGCGCCACCAAGATGGACCGCCCGGAATGGCTGGCCATTGACCAGCGCAGCGGCTGGGTCTACTGCACGCTGACCAACAACAGCGAACGCGGCCAGCCCGGCAAGACCGGCGTCGACGCCGCCAACCCGCGCGCCAACAACACCATGGGCCACATCATCCGCTGGAAGGAAGACGGCGACTTCGACGGCGCCACCTTCGCCTGGAACCACCTGCTGCTGGCCGGTGACCCTGCCAACCAGCGCGCCGAGGCCAAAGGCACCATCAAGGGCGACGCCTTCAGCAGCCCCGACACCATCGCCTTCGACCCGCAGGGCCGGCTGTGGATCGGCACCGACGTCGGCACCAACGCCATCGGCAAAGGCGACATGGCGCGCCTGGGCAACAACCAGCTGCTGGCGTGCGACGTGGCCAGCGGCGAGGTGCGCCGCTTCCTGGTCGGCCCGGCCGGCTGCGAACTCGCCGGCGCCACCTGGACACCCGACGGGCGCACGCTGTTCGTCAACGTCCAGCACCCGGGCGAAACCCCCGGCGAAAGGACCGACCCCGCGCAGCCGCGTCGCCATGGCAACTGGCCCGATTTCAACGCCAACGGCCGGCCGCGCAGTGCGACGCTGGCCATTCGCAAAGACGATGGCGGGGTAATCGGGTCATGAGGCTGCGGCCGTCGTGACGGGCCCGCCGAATCGGCGAGAACCTACAGACTGATCGGCCCAAACCCCAGCGGCGCTTGCGCCGCCAGCCACGCCGTCACCGCCCAGCAAGCCACGTTCTGAGGCAGCGTGGCCGGGTCCACGCGGTCCAGGGTGTCGTGGACGGTGTGGTGCACGTCGAAGTAATGCGTGCCGTCCTGGCTGAGCTGCACGGCCGGCCACTTGAAGCGGCGCATCAGCACGGCCGCGTCAGGGCCGGGTGAACCGGCGTTGGCGTTTTCAGCAGGCCAGGCCACGCCCAGCGGCGCCAGCACAGCGGCCATCTGCTGCACCAGCGGCAGCGCGGCTGGGTTGACGCGGCTGCGCAGCTGCCACACGCGGCCGGCGCCGAAGTCGCTTTCGCCCACCCACTGGTGGGGCTGGCTGCCGTGGCGGTCGCCGTAGTGGCGCGCGCCGTCAAAGCCGTTTTCTTCGTTGCCGAACAGCACCACGCGAATGGTTCTGCGCGGCCGCAGTTTCAGCTTCTGCAGCAGCGCGGCCGCAGCGGTGACGATGGCCACACCGGCGCCGTCGTCTTGCGCGCCCGGGCCCAGGTCCCAGCTGTCCAGGTGCGCGCTGATCAGCACCACCTCGTGCGCCAGGTCGCTGCCCGGCACTTCGCCAATGACGTTCTGCGACTGTGCGTTGTCGTTCACCCGCGCCTGCAGTTGCAGCCGCAGGCGCAAGGTCTGGCCCTGGGCGTGCAGCGCCGCCAGCGCGTCGGCGTCGGGCACCGAGATGGCAAAAGCCGGGATGCGCGGCACGCCGATCTCGTAGTTCATGGCGCCGGTGTGCGCAACGCGTTCGCGGTTGGTGCCGATGCTGCGGATGGCCAGTGCCAGCGCGCCGCGCTTGGCGGCCTCAGAAGCGCCGTTGATGCGGGCGCCCACGGCAGGGCCGTATCCGCGGCCGTCGCGCGCGCGCTCCATCTTCTGGTCGATGAAGACGATGCGGCCGTTGGCGCGGCTTTTCTCGCGGTCGGTGGTGTCGGCGCGCAGCGCGGCCAGGTCGGGGTACCAGGCCACTTCGGCGTCGATGCCGCCCGCAGGTGCGGCCACGCTGTTGCCCAGCGTGGCCATCACCAGGTCTTGCGGCACCGGGGCCAGCAACTGCGCCGACGCCGGGCCGCGCACCCAGGCGCGCATCGGAAAGCCTTCGGCCCGCACCTGCTGCAGTTGCAGGCTGCGCATCGCCGCCTGCGCCCATGCCGCCGCCTTCGCGTCTGCCGCTGAACCGGCTGGCCGCGCGCCGACGTCGTTGCACAGCGACTGCAGCAGTTGCCAGGCCGTGCCGTCGGCCAGCGCGGCGCTGCGCAGCCGCTCGGCGTGTGCCAGGTCGGCAGCGGCAAAAGCCGCAGCGCCCAGCACGGCTGGGGCTGGTGCGCTGGTGGGTACAACTCCGCCGGGCGTGCCGCAACCGGTCAACAAGGCCCCTGCCGACCCTGCACCGGCCAGCAAAACCCGGCGCCGGGACAAGCCCGCCTCAGAAACCGGCCAACCTTGGGCCCCAGGCGACGCACTGTGCATCGGTGCCGCCTTACTTCGCCGTGGGCATCACGAACTCGGCACCCTTGCCGATGCTGTCGGGCCAGCGCTGCATCACGCTTTTTTGCTTGGTGTAGAAGCGCACGCCTTCTTCGCCATAGGCGTGCATGTCGCCGAACAGGCTCTTCTTCCAGCCGCCAAAGCCGTGCCAGGCCATCGGCACCGGAATCGGAACGTTGATGCCCACCATGCCCACCTGCACCTGGCGCGCAAATTCGCGCGCCACGCCGCCGTCGCTGGTGAAGCAGGCCACGCCGTTGCCGAATTCGTGCTCGTTCACCAGCTTCAGTGCGCTGGCCATGTCGGGCACACGCACGCAAGCCAACACGGGGCCGAAGATCTCTTCCTTGTAGATGCGCATAGAAGGTTGCACGTGGTCGAACAGCGTGCCGCCGGTGAAGAAGCCGTTTTCATAACCGGTGACGGTGTGGCCGCGGCCATCCACCACCAGCTTGGCGCCTTCTTCGACGCCCACGCCGATGTACTTTTCAATGCGGTCGCGCGCATCCTTGGTGACGATGGGGCCCATCTCGGCATCGAGCTCCATGCCGTTTTTCACCTTCAGCGTCTTCGCGCGCTGGGCCAGCAGCGGCACTATTGCGTCGGCCACCTTGCCCACCAGCACCGCCACGCTGATGGCCATGCAGCGCTCGCCGGCGCTGCCATAGGCGCTGCCGATCAGCGCGTCCACCGCCTGGTCGATGTTGGCGTCGGGCATCACCACCATGTGGTTCTTGGCACCGCCCAGCGCCTGCACACGCTTGCCGTTGCGGGCGCCGGTTTCATAGATGTACTGCGCAATGGGCGTGCTGCCCACGAACGACAGCGCCCTCACATGCGGGTGCGCCAGCAGTGCGTCCACCGCAACCTTGTCGCCTTGCACCACGTTGAACACCCCGTCGGGCAGGCCGGCCTGCTTCAGCAGGTCGGCCATGAGCAGTGAAGGAGACGGGTCACGCTCGCTGGGCTTCAGGATGAAGGCGTTGCCGCAGGCCAGCGCCACCGGGAACATCCACATCGGCACCATGACGGGGAAGTTGAACGGCGTGATGCCGGCCACCACGCCCAGCGGCTGGCGCAGCGTCCAGTTGTCGATGCCGGTGCTGACCTGGTCGCAGTAGTCGCCCTTCAGCAGCTGCGGAATGCCGCAGGCAAATTCAACGATGTCGATGCCGCGCGTGACTTCGCCCTGCGCGTCGGTGAACACCTTGCCGTGTTCGGCCGTGATCATGGCCGCCAGCGTGTCGCGGTGCCGGTTCAACAGGCCCAGGAAGTTGTTCATCACGCGGGCGCGGCGGATGGCGGGCATGTCACCCCAGGCCGGCTGTGCGGCCGCAGCGCTGGCCACGGCGGCGTTCACGTCTTCGGTGCTGGCCAGCACCACTTGGCGCGCGGCGGCACCGGTGGTGGGGTTCCAGATGGTTTGCGTGCGTGTGCCGGTGCCGCGGAAGGGCGCACCGCCCAGCCAGTGCGCGACGTCGGTGGTTTGGGTGAAAGCGGGTGTGGCGCCCATGGTGAAGTCTCCTGTGCAGTCGAAATGTTGCGTGCCGCAGTCTATTGCGAATGTCGGCCACGCCCCGCTGCGCGGGCGCCAGCCATTGCGGCAAGAATGCGGCTCCGGCACCACCCGCCCCCTTCAGCCTCCCCCAGGCCGAGCCCCACCGTGAGCCTTGAACAGAACCCCGCGCCCGCCACCCCGCCCTTGGGTGACGCCGACCTGGCACGGCTGGAACACCTGCTGTCCAGCCTGCCCAGCGCGTTGCAGCCGCTCGACCTGTCGGCGCTGGACGGCTACCTGTGCGGCGTGCTGCTGCAGCCGCGCAGCGTGGCCATGGCGCAGTGGTGGCCCGCAGTGCTGGACGTGGAAGGGCGCACCGCGCCCGACACCCCCGCCACGCGTGAATTGCAGCAGCTGGTGCTGCGCCGCCACGGCGAACTGAACCACGCCATTGGCGAGCGGCAGTGGTTCGACCCGTGGATCTTTGCCGAAGGTGACGAAGCGGCTGACGACACCGCCGCACCTGCAGGCGCAGCCGACGATGAAGAAGAAGACGAATTCGAGAGCGAGAGCGACAGCGACAACGTGCAGGCCGTGCTGCCCTGGGTGGCCGGCTTTGCCGCGGCCATGGAGCACTTCCCGAAGCTGATGGACATGGAAGACCCCGAACTGGTGGAACCCATGGCGCTGCTGTTCATGCATTTCAACCCGGAGGACCTGGAAGACGCCGAAGCCCTGCTGGCGATGATTGAAACGCTGGAGCCCCCGGCAGACCTGGCCGAAGCGGTGCAAGATATCGTCCGCGCCTTGATGCTGGTGGCCGATGTGACGCGGCCCCGCCGCCTGGCGGCCACCCGCGCGCCGGCTCGCCGCCCTGGTGCCCCGCGCTCAGGCACCGCACGGTCCAAGAGCCCCGCCCGCCCAACAAGGAAAACCCGATGACACCGACGCCCCCCGACCGCAGCACCGCACAACCGCGCAACCGGGCCCGCGCCGCGGGTGCGCTGGTGCTGGCTGCATCGCTGGCCGTGGCCCTGCACACCGCCTGGGCCGCCGACACCACGCCCGTGGAACGCCCGGCCCCGCGCGCGCCGGCCAACCCGTTGGCGGCCGCGCAGGACTTGATCAAGGCGCAGAAATGGGGTGCTGCGATTGCCGAGTTGCGCCGTGCCGACCTGTCGTCCAACGCCGACTGGAACAACCTGATGGGCTACGCACAGCGCAAGCAGGCACCGCCCGACCTGGCGGCCGCGCAGCGCTTCTACGACGCCGCGCTGCGCATCAACCCGCAGCACCAGGGCGCGCTGGAATATGCCGGCGAACTGGCACTGATGAAGGGCGACCTGGTCACCGCCGAGAAGCACCTGGCCACGTTGACCACGCTGTGCAGTTCACCCTGCGAACCGCTGGACGACCTGAAAAAGGCTGTGGCGCGCTACAAGGCCACCGGCAAGGTCTGACAGCCGCTGGCCCGCTGAATTTGCCCACTGAACCGGGCCGCTGAACGGGTGCGCTGAACCGGTCGCTTCATCGACCTTGGGTGCCGGCCCCGAACACCCGCTGTGCGTGCAGGCCCAGGCCCTGGGCCACGCTGGCAAAGCGGTCGCCTCGCACCTGCCGCGCTGACGGAAAGCTGCCCGCAATGCCGTCCACCAGCGACTGCAAGCCCGTGGAGCCGCCAGTGAAGAACAGCGCGTCCACAGCTTCGGGGCGCACCCCGGCGCGGCGCACGGTTTCCTGCGCGGCGGCGACGATGGCCGACAGGTCGGCGGCCAGCGTCTGCGCCGCCTGCGCGGCCTGCAGGCCGCTGTGCAGGCCCGTTTCCAGCACCTGCAGGTCGATGTGCGCGCTGCCGTGCAGCGCCACATCGATCTTGGCTTTTTCGGCGGCCGTGGCCAGCGCATGGCCCAGGCGTTCCTGCACCACCGTCAGCAACCGGGCATGGTGTTCGGGCTGCGCATACCACCCCTTCATGGCCCGCAGCTCGGCCAGGCGCGCCGGCGCATAAACGGTGTTGATCAGGTGCCAGGTGGCCAGGTCGAAATAGACGCCGCTGGGCACTTCGCGCGGTGTTTCACCGGGGCGCGCCGGGCGCAGGCTGCGGTAGCCCAGCAGCGGCAGCACGGCCGCCAGTTCCACGCGGCGGTCGAAATCGGTGCCAGCCACGTGCACACCGTGGTTGGCGAGCACGTCGTCGCGCCGCTCGGCGCGGCTGCGCCGCTGGGGGCCCACGCGCACCACGGAAAAGTCAGACGTGCCGCCACCGATGTCGGCCACCAGCACCAGCTGCTCGGCGTCACCCTCGGCCATGCGCATCTCGTAGTCCAGCGCCGCTGCGATGGGCTCGTACTGGAACACCACCTCTTCAAAACCCACCTTGTGCGCCGCCGCCAGCAACGCGGCCTGCGCCTGCGCGTCGCGCTCGGGTTCGTCGTCGACAAAAAACACCGGGCGGCCCAGCACCACGCGGTGCAGCGGCTGCCCGGCTGCGGCTTCGGCCTGGCGCTTCAGGTGCTGCAGATAGACGGTGACGACGTCGCGGTAGCGCACCGCACGGCCGGCACCGATGTCGGTGCTCTGGTCCAGCAGGCTGGAACCCAGAATGCTCTTCATCGACCGCATCAGGCGGCCTTCATGGCCTTCGACGTAGGCCGCCAGCGCGGCGCGGCCGTACAGCCGCTCGGCTTCCAACTGCTGGGCCGGCGTGTCAGCGCGGTAGAACACCGCGGTGGGCATGGTGGGATGGCCGGGTTCCAGTTCCACCAGGCGCACTTCGGCCTGAGCCTGCGGGCCGCCCGCCTGCGCCGGGCGCCACAGCGCAACGGCAGAGTTGGAAGTTCCAAAGTCGACGGCCATGTGGTCGCCTGCGGCAAGGGTGCTCAAGTCAGGTTCTTTCAAAACGGTCGGTGGGGCCCTGACCTGCCGGCTTTTGCTGCTCCGCGGCCTTCGCGAGCGCCAGCCCGTGGTGCAGCGGAGCCACCCCCCCCAAGGAGAGGGGGCGCTATTCTAGCGTTGAAACAACACTGTTCCCCCGGTCTTGTCTATCGTGTGAAGTCGGGCACATCAGACAGCCTTTTCGGTGGTTCTCGCCCGGGCTGTTGACACCAAACTTCCAACCTTGATTTCAGGGCAGGGCGCGCACCATGAGCAACAAAGAAGTCCCGAACCGCTGGTTTCCCGGCTGGCGAGCAACGCCGCGCCCGCAGGAACAAGACCCGGCCGACATGGGCACCGCGTTTGGACTGGACCTGAGCTTGAACGTGTTGCATGCCGAACAGGCCCCGGCACCTGCCGAACGCACGCCGACCTGGGTGTCTCGGCTGACGATGCGCCGCAAATCGGCCTGACAGCAGATTCACCGGCCGGTCCAGCCACCCACCGCACACAGCGGTCGTTGGCCCGGTAGCCTACTGCTTCAATGCCGGCTTTGGGGCCAGTCTGCCCGCCTGCGGGCCCGTTGTAGCGGCCCGCATCAGGCCCTTCCAAAACGCGCCGAGACCCAGCCCTCAAGCGGTCGAAAGGCGTGGCGTGCGAATGGGCTTACCAAACAGTCGCATTCGCAACTGAACCGTTCAAATTTCAGCCGCACCGTCTAGAATCTCTTTCATGGTGAAACTGTCATTCAGAGAACAGGTGCTTCGCGTCCGCGAAGACGCGATCATCGTTGCCGTGAACCGGTTGCTGGCCGACAAGGGCTTTGACCTGATGACGGTGGACGAAGTGGCCAGCGAAGTGGGCATTGCCAAGGCCAGCCTGTACAAGCACTTTCCTTCCAAGGAAGCCCTGGCCGCGGCGGCCATGGTGCGGCTGATGCAACGCAGCATCGCGCAGACCGACCTGCTGACCGGGCGCGCCGAGTTGAGCGCTTTCCACCGCATCCGCCTGCTCACGCAGTGGGCGCTGGAACTGCAGCTGGCAGGTGAGATGCCGGTGCTGCCTTCACAGAATTCCAGCTTGCGCGCCGAACTGATGGGCAACAGCCACTACCTGGACGGCCTGCTGCGCGTGAGCGAAACGCTGGGCGGCTGGATCGTACAGGCCCAAGCCGACGGCGACGTCGACACCCAGCTGCCGCCCGAAGTGGTGATGTACACCGTGTTCGCGCGCGCCTGCGACCCCGTACCTGCTTTCCTGAAAGCCACCGGCTCGCACAGCGATGAGCAGATCGTGCAGTGGGTGCTCAGCACCTGCATGAACGGCTTGCGCGGCCGCTGAGCCCGCACCGAGGAGCGGCGCCCCCGACGGCGCCGGTTACCCCGCGTTTCAGCGGATCAGCAACACCGGGGTGCCGCACTGCGACAGCACCTTCGTCGCCACCGATCCCATCACCAGGCTCTTGAAGGTGCCCTGGCCGTGTGAGCCCATGATGATGAGGTCGTAGCTGCCCTTGTTGACGGCCTGCACGATGGTCTCTGCGGCCGAGCCGACCTTGGTCTGGTAGACGGCGTTGATCTTCCGCTTGTCCAGAAAAGCGCGGATGGGTTTGAACACCTTCTCCGCGGTCTCGTCGTAGTAGGCCTGCAGCGTGGACTTTTCCATCACGGCCGCAGCGCGCGGCATGACGGCGGGCACTGCGTGCAGCAGCGTGTAGCTGTGCGCGGCACCCAACCACTCGTCGTGGGCTGACAGGTAGGCCAGCATGCGCTTGGTGTAGGGGCTGCCATCCACCGCGGCAAGGATCTTCATGGGTCATCTCCGGTGACTTCAGGGCCTGACAACCAAGCGCCCGACGACACAAGTGTGCCAGCGGCCCGAACATCATCCCTTGACGGCGATCAGACCTCGACGACAAAAAGCGGGTCGTGGGGCCGCTGCTGCGGGTCTTGATGCAGGGCCTGCGCGCGGGCGGCGAGCTCTTCACCGGGGCGGCTGTCAGGCGGCGTGGCGCCCAGGTGTTCGCCCTTCTTTTCCAGACCGCGGGCGTTGCAGACCACGCGGGTGGCCAACCGGCCGGGCCGGGCCACGCGGTAGTCGTGGCGGCAATGCAGGTGGCCGTGCAGCCACAGGTCGGCGCGGGGCAGCAGGTCGTCGTCGGCGTTGCAGAAGCTGGCGGTGCCGGGTTGGTGACCGTAGCGTTTGTCGGCACTGCGCAGGCTGGGGGCAAAGTGAGTGATGACTACCGTCTTGTCCCAGCGGCCCTGCGGCTGCTGCTCCAGCTCGGCCTGCAGCCAGGCGCGGTCGGCGAGGCCGAGCTCGCGCACGGCGGCCGCGTCCAGGGGTTGCCCGGCCCGTGTGCTGCCCATCAGCCGCAAGAAGTAAGTGGCTGCTCGCTGCGCCCTTTCGCGTTGGTCGACGCCAAAGGTGTCGAAATCGCTCCAGCGCGTGGTGCCCACAAAGCGGATGTTCCGGCCCTGGTTGTCGGTGTGCAGCCAGCGGCTTTTTTCCAGCCGCACAAAGCCCAGCCGCTGGCACAGCGCCTGCAGTCCGCGCTCGGCTTCGTCCAGGTCGCGGCCGTCGGCCTCGTGGTTGCCGGCCACCACCAGCACCGGCACCGGCCAGCCGGCAAAGCGTTCGTAACCCGCCCAGGTGCTGTCGATGTCGCCGGCCAGCACCAGCAGTTGGGCCTGCGGTGCCGGCTGCGGCTGGTAGTTCTCGGTCTCGAGATGAAGGTCGGACAGCAGCTGCAGTTTCATGCCGTCATGATGGGGCTTGCCCGCCAAAGCCGCCGGCGCCGGGCGCGGCACCGCTGGCACGGGCGCTGAGGTTGGCGCGCCGCCGCTGCGGCGGGGCGCAGCGGCGGCCGGCACGATGCGACGGCCAGCCGCGCCGGCCGCCGCGTGCGCCCGTTCAGGACGCGGCCAGCCGGTCCTCGATCTGCGCCTTGGTGTCCAGCATCTCGGCGGGCAGCCCCTGATGCAGCTGCTTGAAGAGCTCGGTGTGCAGCTCCAGTTCCTGCTTCCACGACGCCTTGTCGATGCCGATGACGCTGGCGAACTGCTCGCGCGTGAAGTCCAGGCCTTCCCAGCGGATGTCTTCGTAGCTGGGGCTGATGCCGAACACGTTGGCCACGCCGTGTGCCTGGCCTTCGACGCGGCCCAGGATCCATTCCAGCACGCGCATGTTTTCGCCGTAGCCCGGCCACACGAACTGTCCGTCGGCGCCCTTGCGGAACCAGTTGGCGCAGTAGATGCGCGGCACCTTGACGCCACTGCTGGCGCCCGCGGCGGACACCTTGCTGCCCAGGTTCAGCCAGTGTTGGAAGTAGGTGGCCATGTTGTAGCCGATGAAGGGCAGCATGGCGAAGGGGTCGCGCCGCACGGCGCCGTTGCCACCCGCCATGGCCGCCGTGGTCTCGCTGCCCATGGTGGCCGCCATGTACACACCCTCGGTCCAGCTGCGGGCCTCGGTCACCAGCGGCACGGTGGTGCTGCGGCGGCCGCCGAAGATGAAGGCGTCGATGGGCACACCGGCGGGGTTGTCCCACTCGGGGTCGAGCACCGGGTTCATGGTGGCCGACACCGTGAAGCGCGAATTGGCCTGGGCCGCTGCACGCGGCTTGCCGTTTTCGGGGTTGGCCTTGGCGATCTCGGGCGTCCAGTCGCGGCCCTGCCAGTCGATCAGGTGCGCCGGCGGGGTGTCGGTCATGCCTTCCCACCACACGTCGCCGTCGTCGGTGAGGCCGACGTTGGTGAAGATGGTGTCGCTTTTCATCGACTGCATGCAGTTGGGGTTGGTGTGGTCGTTCGTGCCCGGAGCGACACCGAAGTAGCCGGCTTCGGGGTTGATGGCGCGAAGGCGGCCGTCGGCGCTGGGCTTGATCCAGGCGATGTCGTCACCCACGGTGGTGACCTTCCAGCCCTTGTAGCCCGCCGGCGGTACCAGCATGCTGAAGTTGGTCTTGCCGCAGGCGCTGGGGAAGGCAGCGGCCACGTGGTACTTCTTGCCCTGCGGGTTGGTCACGCCCAGGATCAGCATGTGCTCGGCCAGCCAGCCCGGCCCGCCCGCCTGGGCATCTTGCAGACCCATGTTGGAAGCGATGCGCAGCGCGAAGCACTTCTTGCCCAGCAGCGCGTTGCCGCCGTAGCCCGAGCCGTAAGACCAGATTTCGCGCGTTTCGGGGTAGTGCACGATGTACTTGGTCTTGTTGCACGGCCAGGGCACGTCGGCCTGGCCGTCAGCCAAGGGCACGCCCACGGTGTGCACGCAGGGCACGAATTCGCCGTCAGCGCCCAACACGTCCAGCGCGCCGCGACCCATGCGCGTCATCACGCGCATGCTGATGGCCACGTAGGGGCTGTCGGTCAGCTCAACACCGATGTGGGCGATGGGGCTGCCCAGCGGGCCCATGGAAAAGGGCACCACGTACATCGTGCGGCCCTTCATCGCGCCCTTGAACAGGGCGGGGGTGCCGTCGGGGCGGCCGGTTTCCAGAATGCCACGCATCTCGGCCGGCGCCACCCAGTTGTTGGTGGGGCCGGCGGCCTCCTTGGTGGCGCTGCAGATGTAGGTGCGGTCTTCGACCCGGGCCACGTCGTTGGCGTCGCTGCGCGCCAGGTAGCTGCGCGGGCGCTTGGCCGGGTTCAGTTTCATCAAGGTACCGGCGGCGATCAGCTGCTCGATGAAACGGTCGTACTCGGCTTGGCTGCCGTCGCACCAGTAGACGTCCTTGGCTTCGGTCAAGGCCGCAATCTTGGCCACCCAATCTATGAGGCGGGCGTGTTTGACGTGGGGCGGCACATTCAGTGGCGCGCCTTCCATGGCAGGGCGGTTCATGGGAACTCCAATCAAGGTAATGAAAAAACGGGATTTGGCGAACACCGAAAACCGCAATACCCGAGACCGACGCCACCGCGGCCGTACGCCTGCCGATGCTTGCCAAATTCCGCCCCATTCTTGGGCTGGGGGGCCGATTGTGGTGGCAATGTAATCACGTGGTAACCACCTGCCTGTAGGGTGGTTATGCAAATGGCGCATGACTTGATGCGCACAGCAAGAGGCCGCGGCAGCAATCCACAAGCGCGTCAGACAAGCGCGCTTTTCTGTGTCGGAACGTGACTGCAAACCACGGCCGACGCCGGCCGTGCAGGGGGCCGGGCTCAAGCGCGCCGCGAATCCTTATTCAGTAGATGACCTTCACCGGCGCGCCGGGCGGCGGTTCCTGACCACTGCCGTACGCGCCGTTGATCAGCCGCAGCCTGGCCTCGGTCTGCGTGCCGCCCGACAGGCGCGCCAGCTCGGCAAAACCGCCGCGCGGCATGGACGTGATGCGCAGCGTGTAGGGCCGGGCGGCGGCCTTGTCGGCAGCCGTCATGGCGCGCATGGAAGCCTCGGCTTCGGCGGTGCCGGCGGCTGCACGCTGGGCGGCTGCGGCGTCCTTGGCGGCGTATTGCAGCAGGAAGTTGCGGTTGCCGGGGCCGGTGACCACCGACAGCCGCAGCGGCTCGATCTGGCCGTTCGGGTTGCGGCGCGAGCCGGCGAAGTGCGTCAGCTGCAGGCCGTTGACCAGGCGGCGTTCGGACCGGCCTTCGGTGGGCTTGGCCACGTTGCGGATGATCTCTTCGTGCGTGCTGCCCGATTTGGCCGGCACCAGGCGCACGATGAGGCCGGCGTCGCCCGCGCCGTTGACCACCATGATGGCCTCGGGCGTGTTGCGCACCTCCCAGCCCGGGGGCGCGGTGAGCGCAATGTCCAGGTCTTCGTGGAAGAAGTTGCGGCCCCGCACCACGCCCTGCTCGCGGCTGTCGCCGTAGGGCATGCCTTCGATGGCGCGGTAGTAGCGCGCCTGCGCATCGTCGCTGTAGGTGCCGGTGTAGGCGGCGGCCACGCGCTGGATGTCGGCCAGCCGCTGGTCGTTGCTGGGGTGCGAGGCCAGCCAGTTGTTGCCCCCGCCCACCTGCTTGCCCTGCGCGCGCGCCTGGTCGTTGACGAATTGTTCCTGGCGCTTGAGCACCGCAATCACGTCGATCATGTTGCGCGGGTTGTAGCCGTTGCGCGCCAGGTATTCGGCACCCAGCTGGTCGGCCTGGGTTTCCTGTTCGCGGCTGTAACTGGCCACCCGGCCCGCGGCATAGGCTTGCGAGACCTGGCTGGCGGCCTGCGCGGCACCGCCCACGCCACCGGCTTCGGCCAGGACGCCCAGGATGGTTGCGGCCATCACGCCCAGCCCGGCGTTCTGCTGCCGCGTGGCGCGCTGCGCGCCATGGCGGGCCGTGACATGGCCGATTTCATGGCCGACGACACCGGCCAGTTCGGCCTCGCTGTCCAGGTAGGCCATGATGCCGCGCGTGATGTACACGTAGCCCCCGGGCAGCGCAAAGGCATTCACTTCGGGGCTGTCCAACACGGTGAAGGTCCACTTCAGCTGGTTGCGGTGCGACTGCCGCGCCAGCCGCTGGCCGATGTCGTTCACATAGGCCTGCAGCTTGGGGTCGGCCAACAACCCATATTCCTGCAGCACGCTCTGGTGTGCCTTGGCGCCCTCGGTGATCTCGGTCTGCTCGTCCATCACCGAGCGTTCCTCTTTGCCGCTGACGGGGTTCACCACCTTGGTGCCGCAGGCGGTGAGCATCAGCGTGGCGGCGGCCACGGCCAGCAGGCGGTTGAAGGGGATGCGGGACATGGTGGGCTCCTGGATGCGGTGGGGTCAGAGGGTGCAGTGTGCCTGTACCGCGCGGCCCACGCACGGCCAACCGCCACATCGGGGCGGCCGGCGGCCCTGCCAGCGCAGCCCAGCGCAGCCCAGCGACAATTGGCGCATGACGACAATGCAAGTGCTTCGGGTGTGCACAGGCGTGGCCCGCGCCACGCAGATTTCGGGCAAACGGGTGATGACGGCCATCCACAAGACCCCCGTGCAAGGGCCGGTGGCCGTGGGGCCGCTGGGCCTGCAGGGCGACGAGCAGGCCGAACTCAGCCTGCACGGCGGGCTTTCCAAGGCGGTGTACGCCTACCCCAGCGAACACCTGCCGTTCTGGCAGACGGTGCGCGCGCAGGCTCAGGTGTCTTTGTGGAACGACACGCTGCCCGACGGCCTGCTGGGCGAAAACCTGTTGCTGCAGGGCGTGCTGGAAAAAGACCTGTGGATCGGTGACCGCCTGGTATTGCCGCAGTGCACGCTGGTGGTCAGCGAACCGCGCCTGCCCTGCTTCAAGTTCGCCGCCGCCATGGGGTTTCCGCAGGCGGTAAAGATGATGGCGCACTCGGGCTTCTGCGGCAGCTATCTGGCGGTGTTGCAGGGCGGTTTTGTACAGGCGGGCGACCCCATCGACCTGCAGCCCGGCCCGCGCGAAGTGGGCATCGCCGAGCTGTTCAAGGTCCGCGCGCGCAGCCTGCGCAACTGACGGGCCGGCGCCTGCAAATCAACCCCCGGCCCGCTGCGCCCGCCGTTGCAGCCGCCGCACTTCAAGCCTGAACAGCGGCGCGGTCAGCGTCAGCACCGCCAGATAACGCGCCAGCTGGAACACCGTCACCACCGGCACACCCAGCTGCAGCACCTTGGCCGTGATGCACATCTCGGCAATGCCGCCCGGCGCCGTGCCCAGCAGCACCGTGGCCATGTGCAGGCCGCTGGCTTGCGACAAGGCCCAGGCAAAGCCGCTGGAAGCGGCGATCATCAGCAGCGTGCCCACCGCCACGGCGCCCAGCCAGCGCGGTGCGCCGCGCACAAAGCCCGGCGTGAAGCGGGTGCCCAGCGCCACGCCGATCAACAACTGCCCGCCGTTGGACGCCCACTGCGGCAGTGCCGACGTTTCCACGCCCGTGGCGGTGAGCGCCGCCGTCACCAGCAGCGGGCCCAGCACCCAGGGGTTGGGAAGGCCCAGTTTCCACAATACGGCCACCCCCGCAGCCCCCGCCAATGCCAGCACAACCAGGCCTTGCGGGTGCACGGCCTGCACGGCCAGCGTGGACGGGTCAGCCCCGTGCACGCCCAGCAACTGGTACACCACCGGCACCAGCACCACCACCAGCAGCAGCCGCGTGGAATGCGCCGCAGCCACGCGGTCCACCTGCGCGCGGTGGCGTTCGGCCAGCAAGCTCATTTCCGATGCGCCGCCAATGGCCGCGGCAAAAAAGGCCGTTGCCGGGTCGGCCCCGGGCTGCCGGGCCAGGAAACGGTAGAAGCCGTAGCCCTGCAACATCACCCAGGCCACGCCGGCAACCACGGCCAGCGCCAGCGAAGGCAGCAAAGCCGCCACCTGCGGCGTGAAGTACAGGCCCAGCGCCGTGCCGATGACACCCAGGCCCAGGTTGCGCAGGCGCAGTGAACTGTCCACCGGGGCGCCGGCCACGCTGCCCAGCGCCACCACCAGCAGCGGCCCGATCATCCACGGCAGCGGCACCCGCAAGGCCTGGCAGACCAGTGCCGCCAACCCGGCGGCCACCAGCGTGCCGGCAATGCGCGACAGGCGCTGGCCGTCTAAACCCACAGCGGCCTTGCTCGGCTTGGGCGCTGCCCCATGAAACGCAAGACCGCGCCGCCTTCAGTTCAGGCCAGCGCCGGGTAGTCGGTGTAGCCCGGGGCGCCCCCGCCGTACAGCGTGGCGTTGTCCAGCGCATTCAAGGGTGCGCGCTCGCGCAGCCGCCGGCCCAGGTCGGGGTTGGCGATGAAGGGCCGGCCAAAAGCCACCAGATCGGCTTGGCCTTCAACCACGGCGGCTTCGGCCATGTCGCCGGTGTAGCCGTTGTTCACCATCCAGGCGCCGCGGTGCTGCTGGCGCAGCGCGGCGTAGTCAAAAGGCGCGATGTCGCGTTTGCCGCCGGTCTGCCCTTCGATCAGGTGCAGGTAGGCCAGGTTCAGCGGTGCCAGACCTTGCAGCGCATGCGTCATCAGGGCTTGCGGGTTGCTGTCGGGGCCGGCGTCGTTGCTGGGGGTGACCGGGGACAGGCGAATGCCGGTGCGGCCGCCGCCAATGGCGCCGGCCACCGCCTGCGCCACTTCCAGCAGCAAGCGGCAGCGGTTGGCCACGCTGCCGCCATAGCCGTCGCTGCGGTCGTTGATGCTGTCGCGCAGGAACTGGTCGATCAGGTAGCCGTTGGCGGCATGGATTTCCACGCCGTCAAAGCCGGCCGCGATGGCGTTTTTCGCCGCCTGCGCGTAGTCGGCCACCAGGCCGGGCAACTCTTCGGTGGCCAGCGCGCGTGGCGCTGAACAGCGCGCAAAACCGCCAGCGACGTAGGTCTTGGTGGTGGCGGCACGCGCGGTGCTGCTGACCGGCGGCTGCCCGCCGGGAAGCAGTGACCCATGCGATATGCGGCCCACGTGCCACAACTGCACCACGATGCGCCCGCCCGCGGCGTGCACCGCGTCGGTGATGCGCCGCCAGCCCGCAATCTGCTCGGCGCTGTGGATGCCTGGTGTGTCCAGATAACCCTGGCCCATGGGGCTGATCTGCG
This sequence comes from Burkholderiales bacterium, assembly GCA_043717565.1. GTDB lineage: Bacteria > Pseudomonadota > Gammaproteobacteria > Burkholderiales > Burkholderiaceae_C > Rubrivivax. The sequence goes on from JAYSXE010000009.1 coordinate 18,005, forward strand.
TGGCCTCGGTGATGATGAGCCCGGCGCCGGTGGCGGGGTTGGCGCGCTGGCTGTAATAGGTGCGCATCAGCTCGTTGGGCACCTGCCCGGGGCTGGCGCGGTTGCGGGTCAGCGGCGCCATCACCAGGCGCGTGGCCAGGGGGAGGTCGCCGAGGGTGACGGGGTCAAAGAGGCTGGTCATGCAGGGTGGATTCCGGGGTTCTGGGGCCGCCCGGCTGCTGCCGGGCTCGGCGAGGGTAGCGCAGCCGCGCGCTTGCCGACTGTTGCCCGTGGCACAGTCGGGCCCATGCTCGCCTACCGACACGCCTTCCATGCCGGCAACCATGCCGATGTCCTGAAACACCTGGTGCTGATGCTGGTGCTGCAGCACATGAACGCCAAGGACAAGGGCTGGCGCTACGTCGACACCCATGCCGGTGCCGGCGGTTATTCACTGGAAGGCGACTACGCGAAGAAAAAGGGCGAGGCGCTGGACGGCGTGTTCAAGCTGCTGGACCGCAGCGACCTGCCCGCGCCGGTGGCCGAACTGGTGGGCCTGATACGGGCCTTCAACGACGACAAGGCCATCAAGCAGTACCCCGGCTCACCCGCCATTGCGCAAATGCTGATGCGCCCGCAGGACCAGCTGCGCCTGAGCGAACTGCACCCCACCGACCACAAGATCCTGGCCTCGTACCTGGGCGACTTGCACGGCGCCGAGGTGAAGATGGTGGACGGCTTTGGCGCGCTGAAGACGCATCTGCCCCCGCCTACGCGGCGCGGTGTGGTGCTGATCGACCCCAGCTACGAGATCAAGACCGACTACACGCGCACGCTGGCTGCATTGCGCGAAACGCTGGAGCGTTTTGCCGACGCGGTGGTGCTGGTGTGGCTGCCGCAGGTGCAACTGGTGCAGGCCGCGCAGTTGCCGCAGCGGTTGAAAGCTGCCGCTGACGCCGGGGGCAAAAAAGGCTGGCTGCACGCGCGGCTGACGGTGGCGCAAGCCGACGCGCGTGGCTTCGGCATGATGGGCAGCAGCGTGTTCGTGGCCAACCCGCCCCACATGCTGTTCACGCAACTGCAGCCGGTAATGCCTTGGCTGGCGCAGACGCTGGGGCAGTTTGAAGGAGCGGCCAGCGCGCTGGACCGGTCGCGCAGCGCGTGAATGCCACGCACTGCGCATTGCTTCGCTGTGCAGTTGCTGCAATGGGCCGGCCGTAGCCGGCCAAGAGCGCTTTACAACAGCGCTTTACTTGGGCAGCAGAACCGTGTCAATGACGTGAATGACGCCGTTGCTGGCGCCCACGTCGGCCTTGACCACCTTGGCGTTGTTGACGGTGACGCCGCCAGCGGTGGCCAGCGCGATGTCGCTGCCCTGCACGGTCTTCACGTTGCCGGCCTTCACGTCCTTGGCCAACACTTGGCCTGGCACCACGTGGTAGGTCAGTACCGCGGTCAGCTTGGCCTTGTCCTTCAACAGCGCGTCGAGATCAGCCTTGGGGATCTTGGCGAAGGCCTCGTCCGTGGGCGCAAACACCGTGAACGGGCCCTTGCCCTTCAGGGTGTCGACCAGCCCGGCGGCCTGCAGCGCTGTGGCCAGGGTCTTGAAGCTGCCGGCGGCAACCGCGGTTTCGACGATGTCCTTGGCCTGAACGGCCAGCGCAGAGGCGGCCAACACGGAAGCGATGAGCAGCTTTTTCATGGTGCAAGAGTCCTGAGTGAGTTGAAGAGGGAAAGTGCAGTGACGCCTGCTAGACATCGGTTGATATCCACCTGCGTTGACGCATTGTCTGACCAATCAGTTCTCATTGCATACTGAATGGTCATTCTTAAAACCATTCGGTTTTGTTGCTTCCCAGTCAGCGCCCAACCCGTCCACGGTCGCATCGCAAGCCATCGAAGAGAACCGCCCGGTGGACGCGCCTGCACAGGCCCGCCAAGTGCCCGCTTAGTGCTCGCCAAATGCCCGCCAAGTGCCCGCCGAGTGCCCGCCTATGGCCAGGACCTGACGGCTGCAGACCTAACGCTTGCCCGCTGGCGGGATGGTGGGCATACCGGCGTGCGCAGCCAGCGCTGGGTCGGTCAACGTGCGCAGGAAGGCCACCAGCGCGGCCTTGTCGTCAGCCGTCAGGCGCATGCCTTCGGCCGGGTGCTTGGCCAGGTTGGGGTCGAGGGTGGCGCGGCGCTGCACGCCGTGGTCGTAGTGGTCCAGCACGGCTTCCAGGGTCTGGAACCGGCCGTCGTGCATGTAGGGCGCGGTCAGCGCCACGTTGCGCAGGCTGGGGGTGCGGAACTTGCCGCGGTCGGCGGGGTTGGCGGTGACGCCGGCGCGGCCCGGGTCGACGGCCGCACCGCGCGGCGGCAGGCCGATGTCCATGAACTGGTGATTCGTGAACAGTGCGCCGCCGTGGCAGTGAAAGCAGTCGGCGCCCCGCAGGCCCTGGCTGGGGTCGTGCTCGGTAAGGAACAGCTCGAAGCCGCGCTGCTCCTGCGCGGTAAAGCGTTCGCTGCCTTTCATCACGCGGTCAAAGCGCGAGTCTTGTGACACCCGTGTCAGCAGGTACTGTTCCAGCGCCAGGCCCACGCGTTCACCCGTGACCGGGCCACCAAACACCTGCTTGAACTGCTGCACCAGCGCGGCGTCGGCCTTCAGCTTGGCCACCACGCCGGGCAGGGTTTCGGCCATTTCGTGCGCCGCCAGCACCGGCGCCAGCGCCTGCCGGCGCAGGCTGCGGGCCCTGCCGTCCCAGCCCCATTCAGAGGCCCAGGCCAGGTTGAACAGGGGCATGGTGTTGCGGCGGCCCGCCTGCCCGCCCACGCCGGTGCTGACGGCCCGGCCCGCGTCGGCACCCGCGTGGGCCGCGCGGTGGCAGGAAGCGCAGCTGACAAGACCGTCGCGCGACAGGCGCGGGTCTTCGAACAGGCGCTGGCCCAGCGCCACGCCCTGCACCGTGGGCCGGTTGTCCTCGGGCAGGGCAAACGTGGGCATGTGGGCTTCAATGTTGAAGGGGTAGGCTTGGGTCGACTGCTGGGCAGGCTTCGGGGCCGGGGCCCTGGCGGGCACCCGCGCGCCAGCAGCCGCTGCGCCCGCTGCTGCGTCCAGGTCGGCGCCCGTGGGCGGCTGCACGACGGTCAGTGACATGGCCTGCTGCAAGGCCTGGCTGAGGGCCACCACCAGCGGGTCCTTCTGCCGCGAATGGGTCGATTCGCCGTGCCGGGCTATGTCAATCTGGGCCAGCAGGCGCTGCGCGTCCAGTTGCAGCCGAAGCACGGTACCCGGGCCCAGGTGGATGGGGCCGGGCAACGTCACCACCACCCGGTTGTCGTCGCCGGCCAGGTGGTACGAAAAGCCGCCGGTGCTGCCGCGTGGCGCGTGGTCAAACTGCCAATGCCCTTCCAGCGCCATGAACACGTACCCGCCGGCCCAGCCCCAGTGCAGGCCGTTGACCAAGGGGTGCAGCGGGTCTTCAGGCCCCAGGCGGTTGGGGTCGGCGTGGTTGGCAGCAGGCTGCACACCCACCGTGAAACGCAGGGCCCGGTAGTGGCCCGGGGCCATGGCCGGCAGCGGCTGCTGGCGTTCCGGTTGCGCGGCCCTGAAAAAGGCATGCCATTCCGACGCGGATGCGGACCCTGAGGACCAGGACCCGTCAGGCCGCTGCAGGGCCAGGCCCGACAACAGCAGGTCGAGCCGGGAAACCGCCAGGGCCCGGCCGCGCAGGTCGCTGGCCTGGCCCAGCCGGTCCAGGCGCAGCGGGGTGCGCCCGCTTTTCACCTGCATCTGCAACACCGGCGCCTTCCCAGCCGGGGGCGCTTGTGCGCCGGCAACGGCTGGCGCTGCAGCAGCGTGTGCCATGGCCAGCCATACCGCCAAAAAGCACACAAGCCACCTGCCCAAAACCCGACGAACAAACCCGTGTGGTTGCATTTGATTACTTATTGAACAGCAGTGCCATACCCACCACGTCCAGAGAAACACCACGCCCGGTGCAACCCCGCATTGAAATTCAAAAGTGCTCGCCCGTATGCACCGGTTCGGGGGGTTACTGGAATATCCGCCATGGGCCTAGTATGCTGTGCGTAAATATCTATCTTCTTTCAGCCATTGATTAACGACCCGGGCCAAGAACAGCGGGTCGACGGTCTTGCCACCGGGAACACGCACGGTGCAAAGGGCCGCAGTTCGGTTTTATGTCAAGGGAATATCCATGCCACGCCAAGCTCCGCTGAAATTCCCCCTCACCGTTCTCTACTGGGTCTGGGCCGTTGTGGCCTTGATTATGTTTCCGCATGTAACGCAGGCGCAGACGTCCAATTCACCAATAACCCTGGTTTCCGGTGCTGGCGTGGGCCCGTTGTCGGGCGCAAGGAACAGCCAGGTGTTTTATGCGCTGACCGTGCCGGCCGGCGCCACCGAAGCGCGGTTTGTGATTTCCGGGCCCAGCGGTGACGCCGACATCTATGTGCGCCAGGGCAGTGCACCCACGCTGTCGGCCTGGGACCATCGCCCCTACACCTCGCAGTCCAACGAAACGGTGACGGTGCCCAACCCCAGCGCCGGCACCTGGTACGTCATGGTCCACGGCTACAGCAGCTTCAGCGGCCTGACCCTGAGGGCGCAGTTCACCAGCCCGGTAGCCGCTGCCGCCGTGCCCACCTTCACACCGGCCGCGGGCACCTATTCGGGCCTGGTGAATGTGCAGTTGGCCAGCAGCACGCCCAACGCAGTGATTCGCTACACCTTGAACGGCAGCACGCCTTCGGCCAGTTCCGAGGTCTACGCGGGCGCCATCAACATCACCGCCACCACTCAGGTGCAGGCCATGGCCTTTGCCAGCGGCATGGCCAACAGCGCCGTGGCGTCGGGCCTGTTCACCGTCACCAGCACCATCAGGGGGCTGGACAACAACGTGCCGGTGGCCAACCTGTCCGGCGCGGCGAACAGCGTGGCCAACTTCAGGTTCGCGGTGCCGCGCGGCGCCACCAGCGCCACCTTTGCCATCAGCGGCGGCAGCGGCGATGCCGACATCTACGTGCGGTACGGCCAGCTGGCCACCACCAGCGTGCATGACCAGCGCTCGAGCCTGTCGGGCAACAACGAAACCGTCACCATCAACGCCCCCCAGGCCGGCGACTATTTCGTGATGCTGCAGGGCTACCGCGCGTATTCGGGCCTGACCCTGAAGGCCAGCTTCGGCGGCACGACCACCACGGGCAAGCCCGACCTGGCGGTGAACGCGAATGCGCTGAACCCGTTCATCACCACCCAGACCTTTGGCCCCACCGCCTGCGAGATCCAGGAAGGCACCATCACGGCCGGCACCAAAAAGCTGCTGCGCTTCACCACCCAGTCGCAGAACCTGGGCACAGCCGACCTGGTGCTGGGCAACCCGGCCAATAGCGCGCTGTTCGAGTGGGGCGCATGCCACGGCCACTACCACTTCCGCAGCTTTGCGCAGTACCGCCTGCTGGACACCACGGGTTCGGTTGTGCGCACCGGCAAGAAGGTGGGCTTCTGCCTGATGGACATCACCCGCGTGAGCGGCAGCGCCAACCCCGCCCCCCGCTACAACTGCAGCAGCCAGGGCATCCAGGCCGGGTGGGCCGACGTCTACAGCTCCAGCCTGTCGGGCCAGTGGATCGACATCACCGGACTGCCGGCCGGCAACTACGTGCTGGAAGTGACGATGGACCCGATGAACCTGATCGACGAAGCCGACGAGACCAACAACCAGGCGCGCGTCAACGTCATCATTCCCTGAGGGCACAGCGCATGAACACCAAACACCTCATCAGCACCGCCGCTGCAGCCGCGGCGGCCGTGGCAGCGGGCTGGCTACTGCTGCCGGGCGGGGCCAGCGACCCTGCAACGCCGGTCGCGGCACCCGCCAGCGTGCAGCGCCCGCCTGCGCGGGCGCCGCAGCCCCTGCTCTTGAACACAGCCTCGGCCAGCGCCACCGCCACCGCCAGCGCGGCGGCCCCCGCCAGGGCACCCGCGGCAGCCGCCGCACCCGCCCAGAGCCCCGCTGCGGTGGCCACGCTGCAACATTTCGAACGCCTGCGCGGCCTGCCCGCCGGTGACGCGGCCATCGCCTTGAGCCGACAGCTGGAAGACAGCATCACCGCCGAAAACACCAGCGGCTACGTGCAGGCGCTGCTGCAAGGAACAACGCCCGCCGAGGTGCGCGCCGCCGGTGCCGCAATCGCGCGCGCTGGCGACGGCGACCTGATGCGCCAGTTGGCCGGCCAGTACGGCAGCCTGAATGCCGAACAGCGCGGGCGTGTGCTGCAGGTGTTTGAGCGGGCGGCCAACCCGCAGGCGGCTGAAGGGCTGATGGCCCTGTTTCTGGCCGACAACAGCGAAAAGCGATCAGCGCTGGTGATGTCGGCGCTGTACGGCGTGGCCCACATCGGCACGATGGAAAGTGTGCAGGTGCTGCTGAAGCAGGTCACGCCCGCCAACGCCGACTACGCGCTTCTGGCGCTGGGCCGCGTGAACAGCCCGCAAGGCATCGAGATGATCCGTGCCGCTGCACAGGGCAGCAAAGACGCCCAGACCATCCCCAGCCACTACCTGCCCGCGCTGCGGCGCATCGCGCAAGCCAAGTCCTGACGCGGCGCCGGCCGCGCGGCGCGGTCAGGGCCGCGCCAGGCCGACCAAACCGCGCAGGTCTACCGCCTGGCCCACCTGCCAGCAGGCCGCCATCAGTGCGCGGCAGCGCTCGCGGCCCAGCACGGCGTCGGCCATGCCGCTGAACTTGGCTTCCAGTTGCGTGGTGGTCAACGGCCGCTGCAGCGAACCGATGGCGTGTTCAACGAACACGTGCACACGCCGGCCGTCGGCCAGCACCGCAGTCAGGTCCACGCTGGCTTCGTCGATCGCGTTGTCCACCGTGGCCACCACCTTGCGTCGCAGCGCCACCATGTCGGCGCGATTGACGATGGCGTCGTCGTACTCTTCCTCCGAAGCACGCCCGAAGCTCAGGCCCGCGGCCACGCCGTGGTAGACGCTGAACTTGGCCTGCAGGCCGTCAGCGGGTTCTTTTTTGCCGGTGAGTTCCAGCACCAACGAGTGCACCTTCATCTCGATGCGTTCCACCTGCTCGGGCGTGACGCCCTGCTCGCGCAGCTGCGTGGCGGCGTCGATGGCGGGGTGGATGACGATGCCGCAGGCAAAGGGCTTGTAGGTGTTGAAACCGATCTCGAAACGCTGGCCCAGTTCGTGGGTGATCTCGTTCCAGTCGTTCTTGGTGCTGATGGTCTGCATCATGCCGCGCGGCGCTTCCAGCGCCTTGGGGCTGGCGGTGTAGCCGTGCTGCGCCAGCAGCGCCGACATCAGGCCGGCGCGCGCGGCTGCACCCGGGTGGAAGGGCTTGGTCATGGTGCCGAACTGTTCGCGCATGCCGACGGGCTGCGAAGCCGCGATGCCCAGCGCCATGGCGGTCTGGTGCACGTCCAGCTTCAGCAGCCGCGCACAGGCCGCGGCAGCGCCCACGGTGCCGGTGCTGCCGGTGATGTGCCAGCCGCGGTCGTAGTGGTCGGGGTACATGGCGTTGCCCACGCGGCAGCTGACGTCGATGCCCAGCACCAGCGCGTCGATCAGTTCACGGCCGCTGGCGCCGGTGTGTTCGGCCAGCGCCAGCACCGCGCTGGCCACCGGGCCGGCGGGGTGGATGATGGTCTTCAGGTGCGTGTCGTCGAAGTCGAAGGTGTGCGAGCTGATGCCGTTGATGAGTGCGGCACTGGCCATGTCCACCCGCTCGCTGCGGCCCAGCACGGTGGCTTGCGGCGCCGGCTGCAGCACCTGCACCGCCGCCAGCGCGGCCTGCGCGGTTTCATGGTGGGCGGCGCCCACCGCGCAGCCCAGCCAGTTGATGAAGGTGCGGTGGGCTTCGTGGTCCACCGCGTCACCCCAGCCGCGGCTGGGGTGCGTGGCCACAAACTGCGCCAGCAGCTGCGTGACGGGCGGGGCGTTGTGGTCGGCGGCGACCTGGGTGTTGCGGGCCATATGGGCTTTCAGGTTGGGGCTTTCGGGTTGGGGCTTTCGCGTAAGCGCTTTGGGGTGTGGGCTTGAAGGCGTTGCGCAGGGGCGGGCCGTGAAGGCGGGCACCCCGCGGTCATGCGTCAAGCGTGATGTTTCTGGCCTTGGCCAGCTTCGTCCAGCGCTCGATGTCGGCGCGCACGAAGGCGCCGAACTGTTCGGGGCTCATGGCCTGCGGTTCTACCGCTTCGATGGACAGCCTGTCGCGCAAGTCGGGCAGCGCCAGCGTGGTGGCCAGTGTGTCGTTCAGCTGCTTCACCACAGCGGGAGGCAGCCCTGCCGGGCCCATCACGCCGTACCACTGCTGGGCGTCAAAGCCCTTGTAGCCGGACTCGTCCAGCGTGGGCAGGTCCTTGAACTGCGGGTGGCGCGCCCGGCCGGTCACGGCCAGCGGCCGCACCCGGCCCGAACGGATGTGCGGCACGGCCGCCGCCAGGCCCGGGAACATGGCCTGCGTCTGGCCGCCGATCAGGTCGGTGAAGGCCGGCGCAATGCCGCGGTAGGGAATGTGCACGATGAACGAGTTCACCTGCTGCTTGAACAGTTCCATCGTCAGGTGCGTCAGCGAACCCGGCCCGGCCGACCCGTAGCTGATCTTGCCCGGGTTCTTGCGCAGATAGTCGACGAACTCCTTCAGGTTGTTCACCGGCAGTGCCGCGTTCACCACCAGCACGTTGGGCGTGCCGCCAATCATGCCCACGGGCGTGAAGTCCTTGATGGCGTCGTAGGGCAGCTTTCGCGTGGCCGGGCTGGTGCCGTGCGTGGCCACATAACCCTGCATCAGCGTGTAGCCGTCGGGCGCGGCTCGCGCCGTGGCCTGGCAGGCGATGGTGCCGCCGCCGCCGCTCTGGTTGTCGACCACGAAGGTCTGCTTCAGCACCTGGCCCCAGCGTTCGGTGACGGTGCGGCCCACCATGTCGCTGCCGCCGCCGGCGGCCACGGGCACGATGTAGCGGATGGGCTTGTTCGGGTACGGCGCCTGAGCGCGGGCGTGGCCGTGGGCCAGTGCCAGCGCGGCGGGAACGGATTGCAGCAGGGTGCGTCTGTTGATCATGGTGTGGCGGGAGTGCGGTGGTTGCGGGCCGCAGGGCGCGGCCCAGTTTCACGGCCCCTGCCGGCGGCAGGGGCCTCCAGCATGGTCAGCAGCCGCTGCCGGCCCTGCAGCACATGGGCCTGGGCCAGCCGGTAGGCCTTGTCCTTGGCGCCGGCCACGATGGCTTCGAAAATGCGGCGGTGTTCGGCGTTGGACCGCCGCATGTTGGCCGGCGTGTTGAAGTAGCGGCGCCTGAACAGGTGCAGTTCCTTGGCGTGGTCTTCATAAGACTGCTGCGCGCGCTGGTTGTGCGTCAGTTCCAGCAGCAGCGCGTGAAAGCGCAGGTTCTGCACGTAATAGGCCTGGCCGTCGCCGGTGTCGCAGGCGCGGTCCATGCCGTCGAGCAGCTGCTCGGCTTCGCGCCGCTGCTCGTCGTCCAGGTTGTCGCAGGCCTGTTGCGCGGCAAAACCCAGCAGCAGCGCGCGCAGTTCGTAGATCTCGGCCATCTCGCGCACCGAGATCTCGCGCACGAAGACGCCGCGGTTGGGCACCGCCACCACCAGCCCGATGCCGGCGAGCACGCGGATGGCTTCGCGGATGGGCCCGCGGCTGGTGCCCATGCGCAGCGCCAGTGCCGCTTCGTTCAGGCGTTCACCGGGCGCGATGTCGCCGCTGTAGATGAACTGCTGCAGCTGTTCAGCGATGCCTTGCGACAGGCCGGGCTGGGCGCGCGGCACCTTGCCGGTGGCCGCTGCGGCCACCACTTTCAGCGGCGCGGGTTGAAGGGCGGGGCGGGCTGCGGTCATGACCAACAGATGCTATGCGAAGGCTGCCACCGGCGGGCCCTGGTGTTTGCGATAGTGCATAAAGTGTTGACACTTTGAGACCAGCAACCGGACACTCACGGCGTGCCCCGAGCGGCTGCCGTGCCGCGTGAAGCTGCCCGTCAACTGCCTGCCGACCCCACCCGAATCCCATGCCGCACCTGCCCGCTTCCAGCGCCCTGGCGCGCTTTCGCGTCATCGACCTGACGCAGGTGCGCGCCGGCCCCACGGCCTGCCGCCAGCTGGCCGACTGGGGCGCCGACGTGGTGCAGGTGCAGATGCCCGAGCACATGCGCGGCGACGACACGCTGGGCGGGCAGGATGGCAGCGACTACCAATACACACACCGCAACAAGCGCAGCGTGACGCTGAACCTGAAGGAGCCCGAGGGCATCAGCGCGCTGAAGCAGTTGATCCACACCGCCGACGTGGTGGTGGAAAACTTTCGCCCCGATGTGAAGTTCCGCCTGGGCATCGACTACGAAACGCTGGCCCGCGACCACCCGCGGCTGGTGTACGCCAGCATCAGCGGTTTTGGCCAGACCGGCCCGTTGGCCGACCGCCCGGGCTTCGACCAGATCGCACAAGGCATGGGCGGCTTGATGTCGGTCACCGGCTTGCAGGGCCAGGGCCCCGTGCGCGTGGGCATACCCATTGCCGACCTGTGCGCCGGCATCTTTGCCGCGCAGGGCATTCTGGTGGCGCTGCTGGAACGCGAAACGTCGGGCAAGGGGCAATGGGTACACACGTCTCTGCTGCAGGCCATGGTGAGCATGATGGACTTCCAGACCGCGCGCTGGCTGGTGGACGGCGAGGTGCCGGGCCAGGCCGGCAACTTCCACCCCACCAGCATCCCCACGGGCGTGTACAAGGCGCGCGACGGCTACATGAACATCGCCGTCTTCGGCAGCAAGATCTGGGAACGCTTCTGTGCCACGCTGGGCGCGCCGGAATGGGTGGCCGACGAACGCTTCAAGGACAAGGCGGGCCGCGGCATCCACCGCGACGCGCTGAACGCCGCCATCAACGAACGTTTGGCGCATCACGACTGCGACCACTGGATCGAACGCTTCAACAAGGACGGCGTGGCCTGCGGGCACATCAACGACATGAACGGCGTGTTTGCCGAACCCCAGGTGCAACACCTGGGGATGGTGCAGGACGTCGTGTCAGCACGGTTGGGGCCGCAGCAGCACGTGGGGCAACCGGTGGTGCTGGAACGCACGCCCAGCACGCTGGCACGGGCGGCGCCGCTGCGGGGTGAGCACACCGAAGAAGTGCTGGCTGAACTGGGATTTACTGCCGAGGTGGTGGCGCAGATGAAGGCGCGAGGGGTGTTTTGAGCGTGGCCCATTTCGCTCACACCGCTGCGCAGGCCCACACGTACCGGCAGCGGCAAGAGCTCAATCCGCTGCAGCGCCCTGCGTACCCGCGCCTCAGCGGGATCAGGACGGTGGGGCGTTCTGTTCCGCTCATGTCCCCCTTCGCCAGCCTTCGGCTGTCGAAAGAGGACATGAGCGGAGTCGGCCACCCGAGGCCAGCGGCACGCCACTGCAGCCAGCACGCGACACACAGCACAGACCGCCTCGCAAGCAATTCACCATGACAACACAAAGCATCAGCTACACCTCCCCCACCGAACGCGTGCAAGTCCGCCTGGAAGGCCAAGCCCTGCACATCGTCTTCAACAACCCCGCCCGCCACAACGCGCTGAGCGTGGACATGTGGGGCGCGGTACCGCCGTTGCTGAAGCGGGCAGCAACCGATGAGCGTGTACGCCTGGTGGTGTTTGAAGGCGCAGGCGACAAGGCCTTCGTTTCCGGTGCCGACATTTCGCAGTTCGAAGATCAGCGCGCCGCCAAGGAGGCGGTGAAGCACTACGAGGCGCTGGCCGAAGACGCGCTGATGGGCATCTACAACTTCGGCAAACCCACACTGGCGTGCATCAAGGGCTGGTGCATCGGTGGTGGCGTGAACGTGGCCATTGCCTGCGACATCCGCATCGCCGCCAGCGACGCGGTGTTCTCCATTCCGGCCGGGCGCATGGGGCTGGGCTACCGCTACTCGGCGCTCAAGAATTTGGTGGACCTGATTGGCGTGGGTGCGGCGAAAGACCTTTTCTACACGGCGCGGCGGATCGACGCGGCCGAGGCGCTGCGCCTGGGCCTGGTGTCGCGCACCTGCGCCGCCGAAGTGCTGCCCGCGCTGCTGGCCGAGTACACCAGCAGCATCGGCGACAACGCGCCGCTGACGCTGTTCGCGGCCAAGGCCATCGTCGGTGAAATTCTGAAGCCTTCGCCCGAACTGGACACCGAACGCTGCCGCGAACTGATCCTGCGCTGCTTCGAAAGCGACGACTACACCGAAGGCCGGCGCGCCTTCATGGAAAAGCGCAAGCCGCAATTCAAGGGGCGCTGAACGGCCCTGTGCGCCGGCGCTTCACCGCTTCAACCCAACTCGCATCAAACACCCCCCGATGAAAGCCTATTCGCTGCGCGTTGAAGACAACCTGGCCGTGTTGCAGCTGGCCGATGTGCCGCGCCCGGAACCCGGCCCCGGCCAGGTGCTGCTGAAGATGCACGCTGCGGGCCTGAACCGTGGCGAGTTCATCCCGGGTGGCCTGATCAAGGGCGGCGCGTCCAAGCCCGCCGGCATCGAAGGCGCGGGTGAGATCGCCGCGCTGGGGGCCGGGGTCAGCAGCTTGCAGACGGGGCAGCGCGTGATGGGCCGCTGCGTT
>JAYSXE010000081.1:0-25113 GCA_043717565.1 Burkholderiales bacterium
CAGCACCCACAGCAAGGGCTTGTCGCCGGGCACCGTGGTGCGCTGCGCCTTGCCGTTCACGATCAATTCCGTCATGGCTGCTCCTGGTCTGAAATGGGCCGGCCGATCATGGAAGAACCCATGCGCAGCGCCTTCCCCGCAGTATCAAGAGCCCTGTATGGGCAAGGAAATTGGCGATTACGCCGACTTCGCGCCGCAGCGGGCGTCTAGCTGTTATGCCCGAATGCGATAGCTGCAGAAATCAGGCGGGCTGCAAGCCCAGGAAGTCCAGCACCCAGGGGAGGTGCGTGGCGAAGTCGCTCAGCGCATGGTCGCCGCCTTCCAGCAGCCTGATGCTCGCACCCGGGTAGGCGGCGACCATCTCGCGCCAGTCCAGCACCTCGTCGCCCTTGGCGATGACGGCGGCATAGCGCTGCGGCAGCGTGATGTGCGGCACCTGCATGCAGCGCAACTCGTCCATGAATTCGGCACGCACCTCGAACTGCCGCTCGGGCTGGTGGTACAGGGTCTGCAAGCCCACGTGCTGCTGCAGGTCGCGCTGGGGGTGCACCGCCGGGTTCAGCACCACGCAGGCGCAGCCGCGCGCTTCGGCCACGGCGCGGGCGTAGAAGCCACCGAGTGAACTGCCCGGTACAGCAGGTGCGTGGGTGCGTCTTGCTTCAAGGGGTGGGCATCAGGTGGCGGGCGACAAGTTCAGCTCTGCAGCACGATGGGCGCCGTGCGGTAGACCTCTTCTTCGCCGTGTGCCTGCAGCAGCGCCAGCAGTTGCTGCCGGATGATGAGCCCCGGCTTGTCGGAGCGCATGTGGAATTCGACGCGGCGCCGCGTGTCGATGCACACGCCAGGGTCGGTGGCCCCCAGGATCTCGCCGTCTTCCCTGGTGATGGCATCGTCCCAATCGATGAGTTCCTGCGTCGCGCAGTCGGCTTCGCTGTCGCTGCCGTACAGCCTCTGCACCAGCGTCATGCGGCCATCGTCCATTGCCGAAACGCCCTGGTCCATCCTGCATCGCCGCGGTGCTGGCTGCGGCGGCCCTGTTTGGTGCCGGTACGCCAACGCCAACAGTTACCGCAGTCCTGTACCCGCAGGCTCACCTGTTCGTTGCCGGCTTCTTCTACCACCGGTTTGGGGGGGCAGACGAGCCTGAGGGGTTGAGCCTGGTCATGGAAAGCCGTAGCTTCGATTTCGCTGTTTCCCGCTGGGGTTTCGGCACAGGTGTGACATGTTGTTCACCTGCACTTCGCAACACTCCGTGAGGACCACGATGAAACCACTCAGATTTTGGAGCGCGGCGGCAGCCGGCCTTGTGTTTGCGGTGGGCCCCGTTTCGGCGGCCAACCACGTCGATGCGCTGGGCCGCCAGTGGCTGCCACTGACGGCCGTGAGGGACTACAGCTGGGCCGAGATTGATGGCATATGCCAGAGTGCCTCAGAGGCACCAGGCGCCTGTGTCGGCAGCCTGGGCAGTGTCAACCTGACCGGATGGACCTGGGCCAGCCGTGCCGAGGTGGTGGCGCTCATCGGCGAGTTCATGACCGCTGCGGGCGACCCTGCCCCGCCCAGCACCGTGACGACCCCGGGCCAAGGGTACGGCACCAACGCATACGCCTGGGCCCCGGCCATCACCGCCGCGATGGGTATCACGGCCGCTCCCCTTGGTTCGTACACCTATGGTTTCACCAACGGTGCCCCTGGCAACTTTGCCTGGGTATGCCACGGGTCACCCTGCGGATGGACCAGTTATGCCGCTGCGAACGAAAGTTACGGCGGCAAATCCATCTATTACGGTGGCTGGTTTCACCAGGCAGCACCAGTGCCCGAGCCCTCGAGCGTTGTCTTGATGTCGGCAGGCGCAGCGCTGCTTTTGGGGGTGCAGCGCCGGCGCGCCATGCGGTCTTGAGCTTCAGGACGACTTGCCCGCCGGTGTTGGTTTGTACGCGTTCGTTGGCCAACACTGGGCGGGTGAAGTAGCGACACAGTGGTTACGGTGCCTGGCGCTCGCCGGCGCCGAACTGCACGGCAGCGTGCGGGGTGAGCACGGACGCAGGGCCTGATAGGCCACTGGCGTTCGATGACGGTTTCGGGGCAGATGTGACGCGTGCGCATGGCGTGGTGCTGTAGCCGCGCCATGGGTTGCCGCCGGGCGTGCCCTGTAGGCCCTCTCTTACGCGCGGACCCGGCCTTCACGATCCCCCCGCAGGCAGCCTCAGCCGTTAACTTGGGACAACCCCAGTTCGACGAAGGAAAACCATGTTCTCAACATCAGCTCTACGGCCCGGCGCCCGGTCCGCCCTCTGCAAAGCCTCTGCGGCAGTGATCCTGGGTACCGCCCTCATGGCAGGTGCGCCACCGGCTTGGGCCCAGTCGCAAAATGGGCGCGGCGCTGCGGCTGCCGAATGGCGCACACCGCGCATCACCGGGCTTGACGTCGAGCAGGTGGCGCAGCTGACGCCCGGCACGCCGCTGGTCTTCACGCTCTACGGCAGCCCCGGCTTGCGTGGTCGCATCTCGATCGAAGGCGCCACGCGCACGGCGCCGCTGGAAGAAGATTCAGCCGGCCGCTACCGCGCCTGGTACACGATAGGCAACGCCGACCGCATCAGCCCCGCATCGCGCGTCACCGCCAACTTGCAAGACGGCACGCGCGTGGCGACAGCCACACTGGGCGAGAACCTCGTCAGCGGCTATCAGCCGGTGGGCACGGCGGTGCCGGGCGCGACCGCGGCGGCCGCGGCCCCGGCGATCGAGCAGTTTGATGTGCGCCAGCAGGGCAGTGAACGTGACGGCCTGCAACTGGTCTTTTTTGTCAAGGGCACACCCGGGGCTCAGGCCTCGGTCAGGCTGCGCAACGGGCGCCAGCAGCGCCTGTCGCTGACTGAAACGGCTGTGCCGGGCGAATACACCGGCACCCTGGCGTTGCCGCGCAACACCCGCATCGACGCCCGCCAGCCTGTGACGGCGGTGCTGCGCATGGGCGACCGCACCGTGACCGCGGCTCTCAATCCTGCGCTCGATGCCCGCCAATGGCCCGCCTGGACCGTCGCCGCCGCGGGCTGCGCCGACTGCGCGGTGGTGCAATCCATACGCAGCGTGGACGTGCGCGGTGACGGTTCTTACGTGGGTTCGATTGCAGGCGGCGTGCTGGGTGCCGTGCTGGGCAACCAGGTCGGCAAGGGTGACGGACGCAAGGCCGCTACGGCGGTGGGTGCGATAGGCGGTGCGGTGCTGGGACGCGAAGTTGAACGCCGCCGCGGCAGCAGCACGCACTTTGATGTGGTGGTGCGGATGGAAGACGGTGCCGAGCGCACGATCAGTGTTCCGCAAAGTGGTGACTTGCGGGTCGGCGACCCAGTGAAGGTGAGTGCTGAAAACACCATCACGCTGGACACCACGCGCCGTCGCGCGGGTGGGTAAGCTTGCCGAAGACGGGTCGCTGCAAAGCGGCCTGTCGGAACCCCTTCTGCACAACAAGGAAAAACGATGACAACAAACCTTCACAGATTGCTGTGCGGCGCGTTCGCTGCAGCGGCGCTGGCCCACACCGGCGTGGCCGCCGCCACCGACGTGGGCGTATCGGTGCAGATCAGCCAACCCGGCGTTTATGGCCGCATCGACATCGGCCGCTTCCCGCAGCCGCAGGTGGTGGTGGCGCAGCCTGTCATCATCACACGGCCCGTGGTGGTGGTGCAGCAGGCCCTGCCGCCGCCCCCGCCGCAGCCGGTCTACATGTGGGTGCCACCCGGGCACCAGAAAAACTGGCGCAAACACTGCAGCCGGTACGGGGCCTGCGGCGTGCCGGTGTACTTCGTGCAAGACCAGTGGTACAGCGAAAACGTCCAGGGCCACGGCAAGGGCAAGGACAAATACAAGAACAAAGACAAGGACCACGGCCACGGCCACGGCAAAGGTAAAGGCAAACACGACGACTGACGCCGTTGGCGTCGAACCCGTCCTTGACGAACTGCAGCAGGTCGGCGCCGGTAGCGCCTTCGGCCCGCGCGAACAAGGTCGCGGCGTGCAGCTGCACCCAGGCCGCGCATTGCCGACATCCCGAAGGCGGTGGTGGCACCGCTGCGCTGCGCCACTGCGCGATTCGCGTGGATACCGCCCATCGTCTGCGGCAATTGCAGCCGCCCGCCGGCCTGACCATGGGCTCACCCGAAGCCCGATTGCGCCCGGCAACGCGCCGGCGCCTCAGCGCCGCCCGCTGTCGCAGTCGATCACCAGCGGTTTGGCGGCACGGAACGGAAGCTCCAGGTCGGGGCTGGGGCAGCGGATGACCTTCGGCGCCATCACCTGCACACGGTAGCGGCCCGGCGCAGCAGTGATGAGAAAGCGGCCTCGGCCGTCGCTGACTGCCTGCCCCGCCACGGCCCCAGACTCTCTCAGCAGCTGTACGGTTATGTCGGTGTAGGGCACCGAAGGACAGGTCTGTCCTTCGCGTTCGGGCCCGGCACAGGTGGGCCCGATCAGCAGCTGCCCCGACCACTGCTGCTGCTGAGCAACGGCGGCCATGAAAGGCATGGAGCCCAGGCCGAGCACGCACGCTGCCACGGCCGGGTGCGCAAGCCTTGTCACACCGAGCCTGTCGATCGAGCCAGGGCCTGTCGACGCGCGCGCAGGCCCTGCGCGTCCCAGACCGCCAGACCCAGTGACCAGAGCGCCCAGGTGGCAGGTTCGGGTACTGGCGACAGCCCGTACCGCGCGGCGCAGTCCAACGGGAACGGGTTGCCCTGTAGCGTGATCCCGACCCCTTCCAGACTGTGAAAGGCGCAGCAAGCGCTGCCCAGCTTCATGCCTGGGTGCGACGGCGGCGCGCCGCCATGCCGACAACAGCCAAGCCCAGCGCCATCAGCCCATAGGTGCCAGGCTCAGGCACCACCGTGACGGCAGCGATATAGGTGTGCCAGGCTGAGCGTATTCCAGTGCCATTCTGCAATGCACTGAAGTCTTCCGGGGCCGCAGCATACTCGCCGATGGCCCAGAACTTGTTTGGATCGTTGGGGTCCAGCGTGACCGCGGCGTAGTCGCCCCAGCGCTGACGACACGCGGTGTCCACTGTTGTGAGCGCGCCGCAGCGATAGTCGCCGACGTCGCTGACGCGGAACAACTGGTCAGTGCCGACCTGCGTCAGCAAGCCGGCGCCGTTGTCCTTCATCACGCGACCCATGAAGCTGATGCGACCGTCGGCCTTGCCGTCACCATTGGCATCGGTGGTCTGGCTGCCGGAACGGTTGAAACCGATGACGACATCGCCATTCGAATTCACGGCAATGGCACCCTGGTAATAGTCGAAACTTCCGCCGTCAATGGTGCCCTGGCTGAGTGTCGTCAAGGTCGCGGCGTCGAGCACGTAATAGCGCAGTTCGGTGAAGGCATTGGCAGCCGCGACGCCTGTGGGGGTGACGGTGTGGACGCCGTAGATCTTGCCATTGACCTCATAAACACTGCCCGAGACACGGTCGTCCAAGGTGTCCACCAAGCGATTGCTGGTGTTGTTGACGGCGCCCGGCAGAACGTCTGGCTGTCGGCCCGGATTGTTGAACTTGTAGGTGGTGCGATTCAGGTCCACTACGGCGGTTTGCGTTGCGCCTGCGGCGTTCACACCGTTGACCTTGTAGGCGAGCACGTCGAACTGGTCGCGGCTGACGGTGAACACGCTGCTGCTGTTGCCGGTGTTGCCCTGCCAATTGGTGGCGCCCTGGATGGTAAAACCGCGGTCGGCTTGCGCCGTGGTCGAGGTGAAGGTGGTCATGTTGGCCACGGTCGGCGCGCCGCCAAACAGGTCGGCCTTGGGAATCGAGAACAGGCTGTTGCCTACATAGTTATTCGACGAGTTGAAATTGTTGGTGCCGATCAGCACGCCGTTCTGGGTCACGGACAGCGTCGGATAGTCGAGTGTGGCCACGCCGGACAGCGCGTTGATCTTGGTCGTTTTCCAGGCGCCCAAGGCATTGCTGGTGTCGGACACTGCAATACAGACTTCTGTCCGGCTGGCACAGAAGCCGTTCATGATCCAGCGGTTGGTGTACATGTCGAACAACACGCGCTGATCGCCCCCCGAGCCGCTGGCGCCGATGCCCTGCCAGAACGGTGTCGCACCGACCCGGGACAGGACGGCGCCATTGGCTTTGTCATAAACCGTGACGCTGCCGTTGGTTGTCTCCAGGTACTGCGTGGTCCCCACGGCGCCCATGGTGTCGGGCGGACGGAAGGCGCCATCCAGGAAGAAGTTGTTCTTCTGCGAAGTGCCTTCGAAGCCAGTCCAACTGATCTGGGCCTGGGCGCCACTGGACAGGGCAGCCAAGGTTGCCAGGGAAAGCAGGCTACGCGATTGCGCCTTCGAGATCATGAACTCACTCCTACCAAATTGAAGCCCGAACACTAAATGAAGGCGCGCCTTTAGTCTCCACCGGGTTCAGGGGGGCCTGCCCCAGGGAGGAGTCACGACTGGAAAGTCCGGCGAAGGGCGAGCCCTCGGCCCTCGCTGCCGACACGGGTGCGGTGTGAGGGGATGGTCGGCACGTGCCCGATGCCAAGCGCGATGAAGGGCGGCGGTGTCAAGGCGTGATTGCGCGGAGCGGTTGCCTGGCGGGGCTCCTCTACGATCACGCGTAGTTCGGTCCATCAAAGAAGTTACGAAATGACCGATAACCGCGTCGGTTCATTCGCAACTCTCGATGGAAGTGGGCATGGCGAGAAAGTCTGGGCGTGCGACGCTGACGCTTGCGCCGGAGCAGAGGAAGACGCTGGACGAATTGGCGGCGCCCTGAACCGCACCGGCTCGCGAGGTGGAGCTAGCGAAGGTGCTATTGGGCTACGCCGCTGGCACCTCGATCACCGAGCTTCAGCGCCAGTTGGGATTCAGCCGTCCGAAGATCTATCGCTGCGTGGACAAGGCGCTGGCTGCGGGCGTGCAGATGGGTTTGAAGGACAAGTACCACCGCCCGCACGAACCCGAGATCACCGATGCGGCCAAGGCCTGGGTGGTGAGCGTGGCTTGCACCAAGCCCAAGGATCATGGCTTGGCCGCTGAGTTGTGGACCAACTCGGCATTGGCCAGCTTCGTCAGCGAGGGCGCCCGGGCCGCTGGCTTCGACCGCCTCGCCAACGCTGGCAAGAGCACTGTGTGGCGCATCCTCAACGAGAACGACATCAAGCCCCACAAAATCCGCCATTACCTTGATAAGCGCGATCCGGAGTTCGACCGCAAGATGCAGGAAGTTCTGATGGTCTACCAGGATGTCTCGATCTACAGCGAGGGTGCCGTTCATGACGCCAGGCCCAACGCCATCTACACCGTCAGCGTCGATGAGAAGCCCGGTGTGCAGGCCATCGGGCTGACCGCGCCCGATCTGCCGCCGGTGCCGGGCAAGGCGCAGGCCATCGGGCGCGACTGCGAGTACGTTCGCCGAGGCACTGTCTCGGTACTGGCCGGAATCGACCTGCACCCGGGCTAGATTTTCGCCAACGTCGAGGACCGGCACCGCCGCGTGGAGTTCATCGCGCTGCTCAAGCGACTGGACGAGCACTGTTCGCAGGAGGCCATCATCCGCGTCGTGCTGGGCAACCACTCGGCCCACATCTCCAAGGAGACAACCGCCTACCTGGCCACTCGCCCATAACACGGCACACTTCCCAACATGGTTCGGCACCCACCCCCACACGCGGCCAGGAATGCCGCCGCTGCACCCCAAGGCTGCACCAACCTCAAGCTCAAGCAGGCCAGCCGCCTGGTGGCGCGCCATTACGACGCCCACCTGGCACCCACCGGCCTTCTGAAGACGCAGTATTCGCTGCTGTCGTGCGTGGTGAAGCTGGGCCCATTGCGCTGCGCAGACCTGACACAGGCGCTGCAGCTGGACGCTTCCACCACCACGCGCAATGTGCAGCCCTTGGCCGCGCGCGGCCTGCTGCAACTGAGCCCGGGCGCCGATGCCCGCAGCCGCCTGGTGCAGGCCACCGCCGATGGCGTTGCCCTTCGGCAGCAGGCGCAAAAGGCCTGGAAGCAGGCCCAGCTGGCCTTGAACGAACGCCTGGGCGCGCAGCGCGTGCAGGCCCTGCACGAACTGCTGGACGGGTGCATCGCGGACATGGCCGCCGGCAACAACCCCGCACCCAACTGAGCAACCCCACCCGGGCTTTTTTGCATGAACACCACCACCACCGCCCCCATTCGGCCCCTGTTGCTGGTGCTGGTGGCTGCCGCCGGCATCTTCGCGCTGACCATGGGCGCGCGGCAGTCTCTGGGGCTGTTCCTGGGAAACCTGAACACGAGCACCGGCCTGGGGCTGGCCAGCATCAGCCTGGCTTTTGCCTGCGGCCAGCTTGCCTGGGGCCTGACACAACCCGTGGCCGGCATGGTGGCCGACCGCTGGGGCCCCGGCCGCGTGCTGGCACTGGGCATTCTGCTGGTGGCGCTGGGCACCTGGCTGGTGCCGCAGATGCGCAGCACCGCAGGGCTTGTGGCGGCCATCGGCTTGCTGGCCGCCGGCGGCGCGGGCTTGGCAGGCCCCTCGGTGCTGATGGCAGCGACCACGCGGATGGTGGCGCCCGCCAAACGGGCTATGGCCACGGGCGTGGTCAACGCCGGGGGCTCGTTCGGGCAGTTCATCTTTGCGCCAGTGGCACAGGCCATCACCTCGGCCTCGGGCTGGGTGGTGGCGGTGCAGTCGCTGGCCTTCATCGTGCTGCTGGCGCTGCCGGCGGCCTGGGCATTGCGCGGTGTGCCGGCTGCCGCTGGGGCCGCTGACACACCGAAGATGAGCACCGGCCTGGCGGTGTCGCAGGCGATCGCCGACCGCAGCTTCAAGCTGCTGGCCGCAGGCTTCTTTGTCTGCGGCTTTCACGTCGCCTTCCTGGCCACCCACCTGCCGGGCGTGGTGGCCAGCTGCGGGCTGGCACCCGAGGTGGGCGCCTGGTCGTTGGCCATGCTGGGCCTGTTCAACATCGTGGGCAGCGTGGGCATCGGCCTGCTGATGGGCTGGCGCGGTGGCCGCTTTCAGATGAAGCACCTGCTGAGCGCGCTGTACGCGGCCCGGGCGGTGGCGGTGCTGCTGTTTGTGCTGGCGCCCAAGACGACGCCGGTGGTGCTGGCCTTCGCGGCCGTGATGGGGCTGACCTACCTGTCCACGGTGCCGCCCACTGCCGGCCTGGTGGTGCGCTTTTTCGGCGCTTCACACATGGGCACGCTGTTCGGGCTGGTGATGTTGTCGCACCAGATGGGCGGTTTCCTGGGCGCCTGGCTGGGCGGCCAGGTGTTTGAAGCCACCGGCAGTTATGACTTGATGTGGGCGGCCGACATCGCGCTGGCAGTGGCCGCCGCGCTGTTGCACCTGCCCATCCAGGAACGCCGGCCAGCCCTGCAACCGGCAGCCGCCTGATCAGCCGCCCGCACCCGGCAGCCCGGCCACGCCGGCAGAGACTGCCGAGACGGCCGAGGGCTGCAGACTCGTGCGCAGCCCGAAGGGCCTGGGCCGGGCGCTGTCAAACCGGCACGGTGTAGTTCAGCGCCATGCGGCCGCCGTCGACGACCACGATCTCACCCGTCATATAGCTGGCGGCGTCGCTCAGCAGGAAAGCCACCACGTCGGCAATCTCGTGCGGTTCACCCAGGCGCTTCAGCGGTGTGCGGCTCATGATGCGCGCCTTGGCCTCTTCACTCGTCAGCACCGCAGCGGCCGCCAGTTCGGTGGCGATGGTGCCCGGTGCCACGGCGTTGACGCGCACACCCTGGTCGGCCAGCGCCAGCGCCATCACGCGCGTGAGCTGGTTGATGGCGCCCTTGCTGGCGTTGTAGCTGGCGATGCTGGGAATGGCCAGCGTGCCGTTGACGCTGCTCATGTTGACGATGGCTCCGCCGCCGGTTTTCACCATCTCGCGTGCCACCGCCTGGCCCACCAGGAAGCTGCCCTTGAGGTTGACGCTGAGCACGGCGTCCCAGTCGGCTTCGGTGATGTCCAGGAAGTTGGCGGTCTTGAAGATGCCGGCGTTGTTCACCAGCCCCTTGATGGCACCATGCGTGGGCCCCAGCGCAGCCTGGGTGGCCTGCAACGAGGCCTGCACGTCGACGGCGCGCGACACGTCGCAGTGGCAGTAGGTGACTGTGGCGCCGGCCTGGCGCAGTTCCTGGGCCAGCGCTTGTCCGGCCGCGTCGGCCACGTCCCACAGGGCCACGGCAGCGCCTTCTTGCGCCAAGCGGCGCGCGCAGGCTTGCCCGATGCCTTGCGCAGCGCCGGTGACCACGACCACGCGGCCGACCAACCCAAAGGAAATTTCAGCTTTCACGGTGCACACCCTCGGGGCATCGGCCGCGCACATGCTGCAGCCCTCTCTGGCCAGTGTAGCCAACGGGCCCGGCGTGCAAGGCCGTGGCGGCTGGGGCGGCGCGTCAGCGGGCCGGGCCGCCCAATGGCTTCTTCAGCGTGCCGGCGGCGGCGCGAAAGTCGCGCCACCAGCCGCGCAACGCCAGCGACGGGCCCTGCCCGCCATAGCGCTGCCGGTCCAGGATCTCCAGTTGCAGCGCCACAGGCTCACCGGCGGGGCCCAGCGCCTGGCGCACCAGCGCCGCGCGGGCCATGGGGGGGTGGTGCCGCTGCACCGCCACACCCAGCGCCTGCAACGCATCAGCCGTGCGCTGTTGCAGGCGCTGCCAGGGGTCTTGCCGGCGGCGGTCCCAGAAGGCCCAGCCGGCGCCGGCCAGCGCAGCGCCGCACAGCAGCAGGATCAGCGCGGTGGCGAGGTCCTGCCAGGTTGGGGTCTGCATGCCCAGGTGCCGCAGCAGGTCCAGCTGCTGGCCCTGCGAATAGTTCAGCACCATCTGGTTCCAGCGGTTGTTGGCGCCCTCCCACAGGCTGCGCAGCTCGGCGGCCAAGGCCGGGTTGATGGTGTTGAAGGCGCCGCCGACCAGGCCCGGTGGCGGACGCAGGCTGCGGCCCAGGCGCACGCGGTCGGGCGCCACCGAAGCCGTGGGGTCCACGCGCACCCAGCCCAGGCCGGCCTGCCAGTACTCGGCCCAGGCGTGGGCATTGCGCTGGCGCACCACGTAATAGCCGTCCTGCGCCTTTTCGTCGGCGCCCTGGTAGCCGGTGACCACGCGCGAAGGCACGTCCATCGCGCGCATCACCACCACGTAGGCGCTGGCAAAGTGTTCGCAAAAGCCCAGCTTGCGGTCGAACCAGAAATCGTCGATGGCGTCGCCGCTGTAGGGGCCGGGTTCCATGGTGTAGGTGAAGCCGGCGCTGCGGATGTGCTGCAGCACCGCTGCCGACAGGGTGGCCGCGTCGGCTTCGCGCATGTCGGCACGCTGGCGCAGCGCGGCGGCCCACTCCAGGGTGCGCGGGTTGGCGTTGGGCGGCAGGGACACCAGGTCGCGCAGGCCCAGCACGGGCTGTGTCGGGCCATGGGCATGGTCGAGCCAGGCGCTGGCCTTGATGCGCACGCGGTCGGCCAGGGGGCGGTCGGTCTGCCACTGGCCGTCGGGCCGCAGGCTCAGCAGTACGTTGTCCACCTGGGGTGCCGCCTCGGGCGTGTCGGGCGTCATCTCCAGCAGCGGCAGCAGGTTCAGGCGGCTGCCCTCCAGCGTCATCTCGTAGGGCAGCGGTGTCCCCTGCAGCCGCAGGTTCAGCCGCGCGCGCTGCTCGGCCGGGAAGTTGGGCACCAGCCGCGTCCAGTCGCGGCCGTCAAAGGTGCTGAGCACGGGGCCGCGGAAGTACATCTGGTTGGGCGTCGGCACCGGGCCCAGAAACCGGATGCGAAAGGCGATGGACTCGTCTTCGGCCAAGGTGGCCACGCCGCCCAGGCGCATGCTGCCGGAAAGGCCGGTGCGGCCGGCAGCGTCTTGCGGCAGGCCCCACAAGGGCCCCATGCGCGGAAACAGCAGGAACAGCACCAGCATCAGCGGCAGCCCCAGCGCCGCCGTGCGCGCGGCAATGCCCGCCACGCGCCACAGCGCCGGCCGGCCAACCGGCATGTGCGCCAGCACCAGCGCCGTCAACAGGCCCCACACGGCCATCAGCAACCACAGGCCGGTGCCCAACGACTGTGAATACAGGAATTGCGTCAGCACCAGGAAGAAGCCGAGGAAGAACACCACCAGCGCGTCCCGCTTGGCGCGCAGTTCCAGTGTTTTCAGCGACATCAGCACCACCAGCAGCGTGATGCCGGCTTCCTTGCCCAGCAGCGTCTTTTCGCCCCACAGCGTCAGCGCGCTGGCCAGCACCAGCACCGCGGTCACCGTCCAGCGGCTGGGCAGCGCGGCAGCCGTCAGGGCCAGGCGCGCGCGCCACAGCAGCAACAGCACAGCCAGCGGGCCGCACCACACCGGCAGGTGCAGCAGGTGCGGCGCGATGGTCCAGGCGATGACGGTCAGCTGAAACAGCGTGTCGCGCGCGTCGCGCGGCAGGTGGGCCAAGCGCTCGCGCAGCGCAGCCAGCGGCGTGGCGGCGCGCCAGGGTGACGCGGTGGCAGCGGTGGCAGCGGTGGCGGCGGGGGCGGCGGGGGCGCGCGGGTCGTTCATGGAAATTCGGCCAGCGCTTTCAAGGCCGCCAGGCGGTGCGCATCACCCTGCCCAAGCGGCAGCGAGGCCTTGGGCAGGCGCAAGCCCAGGTCCAGGCCTTCGCGGTCGGCCAGCAACACCCAGGCGGTGATGCGCGACAGGCGCTGCTCGGCGTCGGCGCCGGCTGTTTCGGTCCAGTCCAGCCACAGTTCACGCGTGGCGGAGCCGGCGGTTTCACGGCTCACCAGTTCACCGCTGCGCGCCACCTTCTTCCAGGCCACCTGACGCATGCTGTCGCCGCGCCGCCAGGGCCGCACGCCGTCCAGTTCGCTGCCCGCGCCCTGGCGCGCGTTGCGTTCATCGTCAGAGCGGCTGGCCGAAGGCGGCAGGGCTTGCGGCGGGTCTTCGGGCCGGGGCCAAGCCAGCACGCGCATCGCCGGGCGCCAGATGGTCCAGGCCCTGAACAGGCCGAAGGGAAACACGGTGGCCAGCACCAGCGTGGGCGTGTCGTGCCAGCCCCGGCGCTGCGGCACGAAGCTGAGCATGGCGCGCGCCTGCCCGCCAGCAGTGACGTCGCACCAGGCGCTGGCCTTGCCGTGCAGCACGCGGTCTTCGAACATCAGCATCAGGCCATAACGTTCGCGGCCCGGGTTGGTGATCACCACCTCCAACAGGGCCGGCCGGCCGGCATGGTCGGGCTGGCCGGGGCGCAGGTGTAGCGTCAGGCCGCGCAGGTTGCTGTGCGTCATGTGCATCGACACCAGCGCGGCGCCGGTCAGCAAGAAGGTCAGCGCATAGCCCAGGTTCAGCTGATAGTTGATGGCCGCCAGCAGCATCACCAGCAGCGTCATCGCGAAGGTCAGCCCGGCCTTGGTCGGCAGGATGTAGATGTTGCGCTGGCCCAGGTGCCAGGTGTCGGTGCGCGGCAGGCGCGACTGCCACCAGCGGCGGAACTGGGCCCGTGGCGACCAGCCGGGCTGCGCGGCCCCCGCTTCGCCGCTGGGTGGGGCCTCTGCGGCGGGGCGCAGCACGCTCACGGTATCGGCGTGGCCTCGATCAGCGCCCGCACCTGCTCCACCGGCCCGCGGCCGGCGGCGGCCACTGGCACCAGGCGGTGCGCGATGGCCTGCGGCAGGATGGCCTGGATGTCGTCGGGCGCCACGTAGTCGCGGCCGGCCATCAACGCACGTGCGCGTGCCACGCGGAGCACGGCAATGCCGGCGCGCGGCGAGATGCCCTCGCGAAACCAGGTGCCGGAACGGGTGGCCATGATCAGGGCCTGCAGGTAGTCCAGCAGCGTGTCGGCAACGCGCACCTTCAGCACCTCCTGCTGCGCCAGCACCAGTTCGGCCGGGCGCAGCACCGGTTGCAACTGCATGGCGGCGGCGCGGCGGTCGCCGCCAGACAGCAGCTCACGTTCGGCCTGGCGGTCGGGGTAGCCCAGCGTGATGCGCAGCAGGAAACGGTCGAGCTGGCTCTCAGGCAGCGGGTAGGTACCCAGCTGGTCGCTGGGGTTCTGCGTGGCGATCACGAAAAAGGGCTGCGGCAGCGGCCGGGTCTCGTTTTCCACCGACACCTGCTGCTCTTCCATGGCCTCGAGCAGCGCGCTTTGCGTCTTCGGGCCGGCGCGGTTGATCTCGTCAGCCAGCAGGACCTGCGCAAACACGGGCCCCTGGTGGAAGACAAAGGCGTCCTTGGCGCGTTCGAAGACGCTGACGCCGATCAGGTCGCTGGGCATCAGGTCGGCGGTGAACTGCACGCGCCGGAAGTCCAGCCCCAGCGACACCGCCAGCGCATGCGCCAGCGTGGTCTTGCCGACACCCGGAACGTCTTCGATCAAGAGGTGGCCGCCAGCCAGCAGGCAGGCGACGGCATCTTCGATTTGCGGGCGTTTGCCCACAACGATCGTGCTAATCTGGTCCACCAGCACGGACAACTGGCGCGTAAGGCTTGATTCCATGCGCGGCACCTTACCGCAACTGGCCGGTGTCAAGCCGCGGATGAACGCAACGAATAACCTATGAATACCGTCTTCTACAGCCATGCCGACTGCCGCGCACACGATATGGGTGCCGGCCACCCGGAATGCCCACAACGGCTGGACGCCATTGCCGACCACCTGCTGGCCACCGGCTTGGACGTGGCGCTGACCTACCGCGACGCACCGCTGGCCACGCTGGCGCAGATCGACCGCGCGCACACCAGCGGCTACGTGCTGCAGCTGCAGGACATGCTGCAGCAACTGGCCCTGAACGGCGGCACCCAGGCCCTGGACCCCGACACCATCGCCTGCGCCGCGACGCTGAATGCCG
The DNA here is from genome assembly GCA_043717565.1 of Burkholderiales bacterium. Lineage (GTDB taxonomy): Bacteria > Pseudomonadota > Gammaproteobacteria > Burkholderiales > Burkholderiaceae_C > Rubrivivax. Next base: position 14,809 of record JAYSXE010000081.1, read on the forward strand.
CGCTGCGCGCCGCCGGTGCTGCCGTGGCTGCCACCGACGACGTGATCGCCGGCCGCGCCAGCAACGCCTTCTGCTCGGTGCGCCCGCCCGGCCACCACGCCACGCGCGACCAGGCCATGGGCTTCTGCTTCTTCAACAACGTGGCAGTGGGCGCGCGCCACGCGCTGGACGTGCACGGCCTGTCGCGCGTGGCCATCATCGACTTCGACGTGCACCACGGCAACGGCACCGAAGACATCATCGCTGGCGACGACCGCGTGCTGATGTGCAGCTTCTTCCAGCACCCGCTGTACCCCTACAGCGGCGCCGTGCCCAAGGGCACGAATATGGTCAACGTGCCGGTGGCGCCCTACACCCGCGGCCCGGCCGTGCGCGAGACCATCGAACAGATGTGGCTGCCGGCGCTGCACCGGTTTGAGCCGCAGATGATCTTCATATCTGCCGGCTTTGACGCGCACCGCGAAGACGACCTGGGCCAGATGGGGCTGGTGGAAGCCGACTACGAATGGATCACGCGGCAACTGGTGGCCGTGGCTGACAGACACGCGCAGGGCCGCATCGTGTCGTGCCTGGAAGGCGGCTACCACCTGGGTGCACTGGCACGCAGCGTGGCCGTGCACCTGCGCGTGCTGGCCGGGGTTTGAACGCCGCCCCACCCGCCGCCGCGGCCGCCAGTGCCACGGCCGGTAGCGCCTCGGCCGGCATCAGCGACCTCGCGCAGCTGTTGCAGGCGTTGACGCGCCCCAGCACGCTGGTGGAACTGGGGGTTTTCGCCGCCTGCCTGGGCGGCGCCTGGCTGCTGGTGCGCCTGTGGCGCGGGCCGCAGGGGCCGCAGGATTCCATCTGGTTCGGCAAGACGGTGGTTGACGGCGTGCTGTTCCCGGTGGTGGCGCTGCTGCTGGCCCTGCTGGCGCGCTGGGCGCTGGCCGCAGAACTGTTCGATGTCGACGTGCCGCTGGCCCTGTTCAAGCTGGTGGTGCCGGTGCTGCTGTCGCTGGTGGTGATACGCGTCACCGTGCGTGTGCTGCACAACACCTTCCCGCAGTCGCGGCTGATGCGGGTGGTGGAACGCAGCGTGTCGTGGCTGGCCTGGGTGGGGGTGGTGCTGTGGATCACCGGTGTGATGCCCTTGCTGTTGAAGGAACTGGACGGCATCAGCTGGAAGGTGGGCGCCACCCACATCTCGGTGCTCAACCTGCTGGAAGGTTTTGTCACTGCCGTGGTGGTGCTGATGGGCGCGCTTTGGGTTTCTGCGGCCCTGGAGGCGCGGCTGCTCAAGGGCGCCACCGACAACCTGTCCATCCGCAAGATGGCCGCCAACGCGGTGCGGGCGGTGTTGCTGTTCATCGGGCTGATGTTCGCGCTGTCGGCCGCGGGCATCGACCTCACCGCACTGGGTGTGGTGGGTGGCGCGCTGGGCGTGGGCATCGGCTTTGGCCTGCAGAAGCTGGCCGCCAACTACATCAGCGGTTTCGTCATCCTGGCCGAACGCAGCATGCGCATTGGCGACATGGTGAAGATCGACAACTTCGAAGGCCGCATCACCGACATCACCACGCGCTTCACCGTTATCCGCTCCAACACCGGCCGCGAGGCCATCGTGCCGAACGAGATGATGATCACGCAGCGGGTGGAAAACAATTCGCTGGCCGACCCTAACGTGCTGCTGACGACCACCGTGCAGGTGGCCTACGGGACCGACCTAACCGACCTGTTTCCCGTGTTGGAACAGGCGGTGGCGAAGGTGCCGCGCGTGCTGGCCAAGCCCGGCGCGGCGGTGATGCTGAGCAACTTTGCCCCAGACGGTCTGGAACTGACGGTGGCCTTCTGGATCGCCGATGCTGAACATGGCCAGCTGAATGTGCGATCCGACGTGAATCTGGCGCTGTTGGCCGCCATCAAAGCGGCGAACGTGGAAATACCGTTCCCGCAACGTGTGGTGCATTTGCCACCCACGCGCGATTGAGGGGGGCTCCCGGCGCCGACCAGCGTTTGCTTTCCCCGGTGTCGCATGCGATGCTGCGGGAATGGATCAAGCTGCGGTTCCAAGCACCGATCAGCTGAGGCACGACCGTCGTGCAACAGCGCTGCTGGACCGCGCGCTGGTGTTGGCCAACGTGGTGGTTTGGCGCGTCGACCTGCTGCAGAAGCGGGCGTTCTTCAACCCGGCCGGGTTCAAGGCGCTGGGCCAGCCCGAAACCCCCGACGGCATCAGCCTGCAAATCCTGCGTGGCCTGACGCACCCCGAAGACCTGCCGCTGATAGCGCAGGCCAACGAGAAGGCCACAGCCTCCAATGAGGTGGTGGACATCGTGGTGCGCTACCGCTTCGCCAACGGCGAGTGGCGCCACCAGATGACCCGCCGCGTGGTCGAGCGAGACGCCACCGGCCAGCCGGTGGGCTTCTCGGGTGTGGCCATGGACGTGACCGACCTGCACCTCGAACGGCAGCTCGTGCAGCAGCTGCACGAGCATACCGGCCTCGCCGCCACCGCCCTGGGCGTGGGTTTCTGGAGCCACCAGCCCGACCTGTTCGGCAACCACGTGTGGCAGTGCGACGAAAAGCTGCGGCGCATTTATGCCTGCACACCCGATCAGGCGCCGCAAGACCTGGCCGCCTGGCAGCAACGCTTTGTGCACCCCGACGACCGCGCGTGGCTGCGTCAACGCTGGTTGCAGGCCGACGACCAGTGCGAGCCGCTGACCGAAGTGCGCTACCGCATCATCGACGGCGATGGCCGCGAACGCTGGGTGAACAGCTGGTCGCACCGGTCGATGCAGGGTGGGCGGCTGGCCATCTTCGGCATGGAACTGGACGTCACGGAAAGCCAGCAGGCGCTGCACGAAAGGCAGCGTGAACGGCAACGCCAGCAGTTCGCCATCGAAGCCAGCGCCGTGGGCATCTGGGAACGTGACCTGCAGGGGCACGTGCTGTACTGGAACGAAGCCATGTACCGCCAGCGGGGATGCACCAGCGCCGACCCGCGCCACCCCGACCAGATCATGCAGGACACCACGCACCCTGATGACCGGCAGGTGCTGGACGATCTGTTCCATCAGCACATCGCCAACGGTGAACCCCAGCGCCGGGAATTGCGGCTGCTGTTACCCGACGGCAGCCAGCGCTGGATCCTGGCGCATGGGCGGCCGATGCGCAACCTGGAACGCAGCGTGGTGGGCATGGCCGGCATCAACCTGGACATCACGGCGCAGAAAGAAACTGCGCTGCTGCAGCAGGAAAAACAATGGGCCGAGCAGGCCAGCCGCGACAAGTCGGCCTTCATGGCCCGCATGAGCCACGAACTGCGCACGCCCATGAACGCGGTGCTCGGTTTTGCCCAGCTGATGCGCGACGAAGCGGCGGAGCCTCTGTCCACCCAGCAGTTGCAGCGGCTGTCGCTGATCGAATCGGCTGGGTACAAGCTGTTGTCGCTCATCGACAACCTGCTGCAAACCGCGCAGCAGATTGACGGCGACAACACCACCGCTGCAAGGCAAACACCGGGCTCGACCGTGCCGATGCCGGAAAGCGCCACCCACGGCGCGCTGGGTGCAACCGCTGCGGGCGGTGCGCCACCCGCAGCGCCGGCAATGGCCGGGGCGCTGAACGTGCTGTGCGTGGAAGACAACCCAGTCAACCTGCTGCTGGTGCGGGAGGTGCTGGCGATGCGGCCCAATGTGCGCTTGCGCTGTGCAGAAGACGGGCTCAGCGGCATCGCCGCGGCCCTGCAGGCCGCCCCCGACCTGATGCTGCTGGACCTTCAACTGCCCGACATCTCGGGCCTTGAAGTGCTCAGGAGCCTGCGCGGCCAACCCACGCTGGCGGGCTGCCGGTTCGTGGCCCTGTCGGCCGACGCCATGCCCGAGAGCATCGAGGCGGCGCGTGCAGCTGGCTTTGACGACTACTGGACCAAGCCCATCCAGTTCAACAGATTCCTGAAGCACATCGACGACATGGCCCGCCAGCTGGGCAGCACACGCCTTGCCGGCGCCGTGTCTGGCACCACACCCAGCACCCCGCACGGCACCCCGCACGGCACCCCGCACGACAAGCCGCGTGGAAGCGCCGACCGCAGCCTGCCCGGCTGAGCCGGTCGCACACGTGCCAGCGCCCTGCCCCGGGCTTTCAGGGTGCCAGGCGTTCCCGCACCCAGTCAGCACCACTTTGGCGGTAGCGCAAGCGGTCGTGCAAGCGGCTCTTGCGCCCCTGCCAGAACTCCCAGGCCTGCGACTGCAGCCGGTAGCCGCCCCAGTGCGGCGGGCGCGGCGGCTGCAGCGCATGCAATGCAGCCGCCTTGGCAGCCGCGGCCACCAGCACGGCGCGCGAGCCGATGACCTGGCTTTGCGGCGAAGCCCAGGCCCCCAGGCGCGAGTCCAGCGGGCGCGACCGGTAGTAGGCGTCGGATTCTTCGGCGCTGACCTTTTCCACCACACCTTCGACGCGCACCACCCGTTCGAGTTCCACCCAGTGGAACTGCAGCGCGGCGTGGGGGTGCACGGCCAGTTCGCGGCCCTTGCGGCTGTCGTAGTTGGTGTACCAGACGATGCCGCGTGCATCACAGCCCTTGATCAGGACCACGCGGGTCGACGGCCGGCCGTCGGCACCCACGGTGGCCAGGGTCATGGCGTTGGGTTCTGGAAGCTGGGCGTCGATGGCCTGCTGCAGCCAGGTCTGGAATTGCACCAGGGGGTCGGCGGCGCTGGCCGACTCGTCCAGTTCGTCACGTTCGTAGCTCTTGCGAAGATCGGCGATGTTCATGGCGTCAGTATAGGAACGCGGGGTATCCCTGACAGGAGGGTGCCAGAAGGCACCTCGCCCCAGTGATCGGCGGCGGCGGCGTCAGCCGTCGCTGGGCCGTGGCGCGCTTCACCAAGGTCATCCCTTAGGTAGTTGGCCGTAAGTGAAGCTCCCAGTTACTGCATTGCAGCATTGGCCGCATTCTCAGGCCCCTGGCCACAACATCCGGATACACGTCCGGTGCGGGTCACACGCAGGCACTCCACGTCCACCCCATGCGCTACCGCCCCAACATCATCGTGCTTGCCGCGGGCCGCGGCAGCCGTTTTGGCGGGCCCACGCACAAGCTGGCGCAGAAGTTTGGCGACAGCACAGTGCTGGGCAGCACCGTGGCGCATGCGGTGCAAACGCAGTTGCCAGTGCTGGTGGTCACCACGCCGGCGCTGCTGCCGCTGGTGGCCGGGCATCTGGCCACGCGCGACATCCTGTTGCTGTCGGACGGCGAAGCCGCGCGCGGCATGGGTGAGTCCATCGCGGCGGGCGTGGCCGAACGCTCGGGCGCGCCGGGCTGGCTGTTGATGCCGGGCGACATGCCGCTGGTGCAGCCTGGCAGCATGCTGGCGGTGGCCACGGCGCTGGAACTGCACGCCGTGGTGCACGCCGAACACCGGGGCCGTCGCGGCCACCCGGTGGGTTTTTCAGCCGAGCTGTATTCTGAGCTCGTGAAGTTGCAGGGCGACGAAGGCGCGCGCCGCATCGCCGCGCGCTACCCGGCGCATGGGCTGGAGGTGCCCGACCCCGGCGTGTTGCTCGACATCGACACGGCCAGCGACCTGGAAGCGCTGCGGCAGGAACAGCAGGCGCGGGCACGGGCTCCGGCCCCTGGGGCCCTGAAAGCCTGAGCCGGCAGCGCGCCGCCGTTGGTCGCGGCCTGGAGCAGCGGCGCAGTGGCTGTGACCGCGGCGAGACAGCACGCCGCGCTGCGTCCCGATAATCCCCACATGAACCAATCTTCAAGGCTGGGCGTTACCGACGCCGCGCTGCCGCCGGCGACTTTGCGGTTGGCTGGGATGCTGGGCGCAGGCCTTGTCGCTTTCGCGCTGGCCCACCCGGCCCAGGCAGCCAAGTCGGCCGACGCCCCCACCACCGCACGCGCAGCCCAGAAAAACCCCTCGAAAGGCCAGATGGGCAAACCCGCAGGCGCCAAGCAAAAGGCCGCTGCAGGCGGTGGCACCGCCCGGCCTGCCAAGGACGGCACCGTCGCCGGCCCGGCCTGGGGTGCACCGGAGGTGGTGCGCAACTTTGCCGAAGACGTGGCGCAACGCAACGGCCTGCCAGGCCCCTGGGTGCTGCAACAGCTGAGCCAGGCGCGCCGCATCCAGGTGGTGCGTGAACTGGTGCTGCCACCGCCCACCGGCACGGCCAAGAACTGGGCCGCCTACCGCGCGCGTTTCATCGAACCGGCGCGCATCACCGCCGGTGTGGCCTTCTGGAAGAGCGCCGAACCCTGGCTGACGCGCGCCGAGCAACGGTGGGGGGTGCCGGCAGAGATCGTGGTGGGCATCATCGGCGTGGAAACCTTCTATGGCCGCGTGATGGGCAACTTCCGCATCATCGACGCGCTCGCCACGCTGGCTTTTGACTTTCCACCCGGCCGCCGCGACCGCAGCGAGTTCTTCAAGGCCGAGCTGGAAGCGCTGCTGGTCAGCAGCCACCGCGAGCAGGTGGTGCCACACCATTTGAAAGGCAGCTTTGCCGGCGCCGCGGGACTGCCACAGTTCATGCCCAGCAGCCGCACCCGCTGGGCGGTGGACATGGACGGCGACGGCCGCATCGACCTGAGCAACAGCCTGGCCGACGTGGTGGGCAGCGTGGCGCACTATCTGGCCAGCTTCGGCTGGCAGCAGGGCATGCCCACGCACTACGCTGTTGCACCACCACCGGCGGGTGCCGACCGGGCTGCACTGCTGGCGCCTGACATCCTGCCCAGCTTCAGCGCGGAACAGCTGGCGCAGCGCGGCGCCGTTCTTGAAGACACCGCACGCGCGCACAGCGGGCCGCTGGCGCTGGTGGAACTGCAGAACGGCGACGCCGCGCCCAGCTACGTGGCCGGCACGCAGAATTTCTATACCGTGACGCGCTACAACTGGAGCAGCTACTACGCGATGGCCGTGATCGACCTGGCCGCGGCCGTGGCGCAGCAGCGGGCGAACGGCCTTCGCTGAGGGCTGGGTACAGACCCTTCTGCGTGGCTTGGGGTTCCAAGCGCAGGCATGAACGTGAAGCACAGCTTCGCCCGCAGCGGCGAAGCGGTGCCGTCAGGCTGACATCGGAACCAGGAAGTCGCGGCTGATGCCGACGCCCAGGTCACCGACGCGGTCCAGGAACTGCGTCAGGTAGGCGTGCAGGCCGGTGGCCAGTATCTCGTCGATGCGGCCGTAACGCAGGTCGCTTTGCAGACGGCCGGCGCGTCGCAAGGTCTCGCTGCTCTGCTCGTTGGCCACGAGATTCAGGTTGGCCACCGCTTCGTTCATGCAGGCGGCCAGTGAACGCGGCATGTCGGGGCGCAGGATCAGCAATTCGGCCACCTTTTCGGGGTGGATGACGTTGCGGTACACCTTGCGGTAAATCTCGAAGCCCGAGACCGAACGCAGGATGGCGCTCCAGTGGTAGAAGTCGATTTCCTGGTTGTCCTTGCTGGCTTCGGGGCCGAAGTAGTCGCCGCCGCCCAGGGCCTGGAACTTCACGTCCAGCAGCCGTGCGGTGTTGTCGGCGCGTTCCAGGAAAGTGCCCACACGCAGAAAGTGCAAGGCCTCGTCCTGCAGCATGGTGCCCACGGTCACGCCGCGGCTGAGGTGGCTGCGGAACTTCACCCACTCGAAGAACGCGCCCGGGTCGGCTTCGAACCGGCCTTCAGACAGCATGCGGTTGAATTCCAGCCAGGTCTGGTTCTGCGTTTCCCACACTTCGGTGGTCAGCGCGCCGCGCACGGCACGCGCGTTTTCACGCGCGGCGTGCAGGCAGCTGACGATGCTGCTGGGGTTGGTCTGGTCGCGCACCATGAAGTCCATCACCGAAGGCGCGCTGACCTGCTGGTGCTTCTGCGAAAAGCCCCAGGTCAGCTCGCTGATGGACAGCAGCCCGCGCCACCCCTGCTCGGCCGTGGCGGCGCTCTGCGGCAGCAGGGACGTCTGGTAGTTCACGTCCAGCATGCGGGCGGTGTTCTCCGCGCGTTCCATGTAGCGCGCCATCCAGAAAAGGTGGTCTGCAGTTCTTGAAAGCATCTGCCTGTCTCCCGATCAGTCTTCCAGTACCCAGGTGTCCTTGGTGCCACCGCCCTGCGACGAATTGACCACCAGCGAACCTTCCTTCAGCGCCACCCGCGTCAAGCCGCCCGGCACCATCTGGATGTCCTTGCCCGACAGCACAAAAGGCCGCAGGTCGATGTGGCGCGGCGCGATGCCGCTGTCCACATAGGTGGGGCAGGTGGACAAGGCCAGCGTGGGCTGCGCGATGTAGTTGGCGGGGTTGGCCTTCAGCACGGCGGCGAAGTCGGCGATCTCGGCCCGGGTGGCGGCCGGGCCCACCAGCATGCCGTAGCCGCCGGCGCCGTGCACTTCTTTCACCACCAGTTCACCCAGGTGCGCCAGCACGTACGACAGGTCAGCCTGGTCGCGGCACTGGTAGGTGGGCACGTTGTTGAGGATGGGCTTTTCGCCCAGGTAGAACTCCACCATCTTCGGCACGTAGGGGTAGATGCTCTTGTCGTCGGCAATGCCGGTGCCGATGGCGTTGCTGAGCGTCACGTTGCCGGCGCGCACCACGTCCAGCAGGCCGGCACAGCCCAGCGTGCTGTCGGGCCGGAAGACCTTGGGGTCGAGGAAGTCGTCGTCCACGCGGCGGTAGATCACGTCCACCCGCTTGGGGCCCTGCGTGGTGCGCATGTAGATGAAGTTGTTGCGCACGAAGAGGTCCTGGCCCTCAACCAGTTCCACGCCCATCTGCTGCGCCAGGAAGGCGTGCTCGAAGTAGGCGCTGTTGTACATGCCGGGGGTCAGCACCACGACCATGGGTTCATTCACGCCCGCAGGCGCCACGGCGCGCAGCGTTTCCAGCAGCAGGTCGGGGTAGTGCGCCACCGGGGCCACGCGGTGCATGGCAAACAGGTCGGGGAACAACCGCATCATCATCTTGCGGTTTTCCAGCATGTAGCTCACGCCGCTGGGCACGCGCAGGTTGTCTTCCAGCACGTAGTACTCGCCCGTGCCGTCGGCATTGCCGGCGCGCACGATGTCGATGCCGGCGATGTGCGAATACACGTCGCCGGGCACTTTCACGCCCATCATCTCCTTGCGGAACTGCTGGTTGTTCAGCACCTGTTCGGCCGGCACGATGCCGGCTTTCAGGATGCGCTGGCCGTGATAAACGTCGTGGATGAAGGCATTGAGCGCCTGCACACGCTGGCGCAGCCCGGCTTCCATCTCCACCCATTCGTGGCGCGGAATCACGCGCGGAATCAGGTCAAAGGGAATCAGCCGCTCGGTGCCCGCGCCGTCTTCGTCCTTGGCGCCATAGACGGCGAAGGTGATGCCCACGCGCCTGAAAATCATCTCGGCCTCGGCGCGCCGCGCCTGCATGGCGCTGTCGGCCTGGCGCTGCAGCCAGCCGGCATAAGTGCTGTAGTGGCTGCGCACCGCCGCACCGGCGGCGTGCATCTCGTCAAAGGGCGACTTCATGTTCTGCAAAGCTCCTGTGGTCCGGTAAAGCAAGCTGCGTTCCTGGTGCCGCCGGGGATCAGGCCCTGTCCAAGGCCAGCGTGCTGACGCCCACGGTCAGTGTGTGCTGGCCGCCGCCGCGGATGACGCCACTCAGCGGCGTGACGTCGCCAAAATCTCGCCCCAGGGCCAGCCGCACGTGGCCTGCGGCGGGCACGCGGTTGTTGGTGGGGTCCAGGTCCAGCCATCCCGCGCCGCTGCCCGTGGCCGCCACGCCGGGCGTGCCCGGGCACCACAACTGCACCCAGGCGTGCGTGGCGTCGGCACCCACCAGCGCCGGCCCACCCTCGGGCGGCTGCGTCAGCAGGTAGCCGCTGACGTAGCGGGCCGGCAGGCCCAGCATGCGCAGCGCCCCGATCATCAAGTGCGCGAAGTCCTGGCACACGCCCCGCCGGTCCGTCAGCACCTGGGTCAAGGGTGTGTCGATGCGGGTGCTGTCGGTTTCGTACTTGAAGCTGCGGTGGATGTGCTGCATCAGCGCCAGCGCGCCCTGCGCCACCGGCAGGCCGGCGGGAAAGTGCGGCTCGGCCAGCGTGCGCAGGCCGGTTGCCCGGGGTACGAAAGGCGAAGGAAACCTGAACTGCACGGCCGGTTCATAGGCTGCACCGGGCTGGTAGCACAGGCTTTGCGCCAGCGTGTCCCAGGCTGGTGCCTGCTCGGGCACCAGGCCCGTGAACCGCGGCACCACGCGCACCCGGCTGCTGGCCTGCACGCGCAGGTGGCGGTGCGGCCGACTCAGGCTGAAGAAGCGCTGCTCGGGCCGGCCGTCGGCGTCGGTGGGGGCTTGAAGCGG
>JAYSXE010000082.1:0-9118 GCA_043717565.1 Burkholderiales bacterium
GTGGAACAACCCCGCCATCGCGCCGGCCAGGATGATGAACTGCACCACATCAATCACAAAGGTCAGCACACCCGGCCCGGTGGCCATGCCCGACAGCGACAGGGCAGCACCCGTCAGCGTCAGGCTCAGGCCCAGTGCCAAAGGCCCCAGCGTCATTGCCGACCAATAAACCAGCACGCGCTGGCCCAGCGCCCGCGGCCGGCGCACGCGCCAGATGGCGTTCAGCGTGCGGTCGATGGTCAGCACCAGCGCCAGTGCCGACACCACCAGCACGGCCAGGCCCGCCGTGCCCATGCTGCGCGCCTTGCCTGCAAACTGCGTCAGCGACTGCAGCACCGGCTTGGCAATGCCGTCAGGCACCAGGTTCTGCAACAGGTACTTCTGCAATGCCGGCTCCAACCCGGCGAACATCGGGAAGGCCGAGAACACGGCCAGCATCACCGTGACCAGTGGCACCAGGGAGATCAGCGTCGTGAAGGTCAGGCTGCTGGCCGTCACGCCCAGCCTGTCTTCACGGAAGCGATGGCGCAGCGTGCGCACGGTGTCCAGCCAAGGCCAGCTGCGCAACACCGGCGGCAACGCTGCAAGCTGCGCCGCCACGCGCTGCAGCAGCGGCAACGGTGCTGCGGCCAACCCTGAAGACCCTGCGGCGTCAGCAGGCTGAATGGAATGTTCCATGCTGGCTATGATGCCGCATGAGCACCCTGGACGAGACCCTTCCGCCGGCCATGGCCAACACGCCCGGGCCCGCTGTGCGCCGCGCGCGTGCCGTGGCGTTGGCCGCGCTGGTGGCCCTGATTGCACTGGGCCTGGCCTGGGAACTGTGGCTGGCGCCCACCGGCAGCGGCACGCTGGCGCTGAAGGTGGTGCCCTTGGTGCTGTGCCTGGCGGGCCTGATGCGCCACCGCATGGTCATCTTCCGCTGGCTGGCGCTGCTGCTGTGGCTGTACGTGCTGGAAGGGTTGGTGCGCGTCACCACCGAAGGCGGCATCTCGCAGGTGCTGGCGGCGTTGGAGCTGGTGTTGTGCCTGGTGCTGTTCACAGCCAGCACGGTGTACATACGCTGGCGTCTGCGCTCTGCACCGCGTGAAACGGAAGCCGCCCCATGACCGGCCTGCTGGCCGCTTTGCGCGAAGCGGTGGGCCCGGCCCAGGTGCTGACCGAGGGCGACCTGTCGGCCTGGGAACTGGACTGGCGCAAGCGCTGGCGCGGCAAGGCCCTGGCCGTGGTGCGGCCCGGCAGCACCGAAGAAGTGGCAGCCGTGGTGCGCGCCTGCGCGCAGCACCGCACGGCCGTGGTGCCGCAAGGTGGCAACACCGGGTTGGTGGGCGGCGGAGTGCCCGACAACACGGGCACACAGGTGTTGCTGAGCCTGCAGCGCATGAACCGCGTGCGCGCCGTTGACGACGCCAACCTCACCATCACGGCCGAAGCCGGCTGTGTGCTGCAAGCGCTGCAACAGGCGGCACAGGCGCGCGGCCTGCTGCTGCCGCTGGCGCTGGCCGCGCAGGGCAGTTGCACCATCGGCGGCAACCTGGGCACCAATGCCGGCGGCACGCAGGTGCTGCGCTGGGGCAACACGCGCGAACTCTGCCTGGGGCTTGAAGTCGTCACCGCCCAGGGCGAAATCTGGGACGGCCTGACCGGCTTGCGCAAGGACAACACCGGTTACGACCTGCGCCACCTGTTCATTGGCAGCGAAGGCACGCTGGGCGTCATCACCGCCGCCACGCTGAAGCTGGCGCCACTGCCCGCCGCCACCACCACGGCGCTGGCCCGATGCGAAAACCTGCATCAGGCGGTGGCGCTGCTGCGCCTGGCGCAGAACCGGTTGGGCGCCGGCCTGACCGGTTTCGAGGCCATGGGCGCGTTGGCGCTGGGTCTGGTGGCCAAGCACTTCCCCGCCCTGCCCCAGCCTCTGCCCGGTGCGCCGTGGACGGTGTTGCTGGAAGCCAGCGACACCCAAGGCCTGCAGCAGGCCCGCGTTCGTTTTGAATCGCTGCTGGGCGCGGCGCTGGAAGCCGGCCTGATTGGCGACGCGGTGGTGGCCGAAAGCATCGCGCAAAGCCAGAACCTGTGGCAGCTGCGTGAATCCATTCCGCTGGCGCAGGCCGAAGAAGGCCTGAACATCAAGCATGACATCTCGGTGCCGGTTTCCGCCATTGCCGACTTCGTGGCCAGCACCGACGCCGAACTGCAGCGCCAATATCCCGGCGTGCGCATCTGCAACTTTGGCCACCTGGGCGACGGCAACCTGCACTACAACGTGCAGGCCGCGCCGGGTGAAGACGGCAAGTGCTTCCTGGCCGAACAGGAGCACGCGGTGAACACGCTGGTGTTCGACGCCGTGGCGCGTTTCCGCGGCTCGTTTTCCGCCGAGCACGGCATCGGCGCGCTGAAGCGCGACGAGCTGGCAGCGCGCAAGTCGCCGGTGGCCTTGCAGATGATGCGCAGCATCAAGGCAGCGCTGGACCCGCTGGGCATCATGAACCCGGGCCGCGTGCTCTAGACGGGTTCACTGCAGCGCACGCGCTGCTGGCCGGTGCTGCCGGCCACCCGGGGGCCGCGAGGGGGTCGTTTAAACTTCAAGCTTCAGCTGAACCTCAGCTAACGCCACCCCTGCCTGCGGGGCGGGTATCCCCCGACGGCCGCCTTCATGGGCGGCCGTCGCTTTGGTGGCCCAATCACACCCTTGGCTGTTCCTTCAGGAGACCGTTCATGCAAACCCGATTCCTCGCCATCTCCACCGTCGTTGCCGCGCTGCTGTGCGCGGCTGGCGCGCAGGCGCAGACCGTGCTTACCGTTTCCAGCTGGTTGCCGCCCACGCACACGCTCAGCAGCTCGCAGAAGCTGTGGTGCGACGAGGTGGAAAAAGAAAGCGCCGGCCGCATCAAGTGCAACATCCTGCCCAAGGCAGTGGTGGCGGCGCCGGGCACCTTCGACGCCATACGCGACGGCCTGGCCGATGTGTCGATGACGGTGGACGGCTACACGCCGGGCCGCTTCATCAACACGCAGGTGGCCGAGTTCCCCTTCCTGGGCGAAAGCGCCACCGCAACTTCGGTGGCCTACCAGCGCGTCTACAGCAAGTACTTTGCGCCGCTCGGCGAACACCGTGGCGTGAAGGTCATCGCCGTGTTCACGCACGGCCCGGGCATCATCTTCAACAGCAAGAAGCCGGTCACCAGCGCGGCCGAAGCCGCCTCGCTGAAGTTTCGCGTCGGCGGCGGCAACATCAACGAACTGTCCAAGGCCATGGGCTGGAACACCACGCTCAAGCCCGCGCCGGAATCGTTCGAACTGTTGTCCACCGGCGTCATGGACGGCACCTTCTTCCCAGACGAGTCCATCGCCGCTTTCAAGCTGGGCATGATCAAGCACGCCACCACCTTCCCTGGTGGCCTCTACAACACCAGCTTCGTCTTCATGATGAACCCGGCCAAGTACAACAGCCTGTCGGCGCAGGACAAGGCCGTGATCGACAAGCTGTCGGGTGAACGTGTGGCGCGCCTGTTCGGCGAAGGTTGGGACAAGGTCGACGCGGCGTCGCGTGAAGGTGCGCAGAAGACGCAGGGCGTCACGCGAGTGCAAGCCAACAAGGAATTCGTCAAGGCTGTGGCCGACAAGCAGGACTACCTCGAAACCCGCTGGGCCGCCCAGGCCCAGGTGCGTGGTCTGAAAGACCCGAAGGCCGTGCTGGCCGCTTTCCGCGCCGAGATCGCCAAAGCCAAGTAAGCGGCTTGTGCTGAAGAAGCTGGAGCGGGGGCTGGCCTGGAGCTGCGGCCTGCTGGCCGCTGTGGCCCTGTTCGTCATCATGTGGCTGACGCTGGTGGACGTGACGGGCCGCAAGTTCTTCGACCACTCCGTTCCGGGCGGGCTGGAGATGACCGAGATACTGATGGTGCTGGTCATCTTCGGCGCGCTGCCACTGGTGAGCATGCGCCAGGAACATGTGGTGTTCGATTCTTTTGACCACCTGGTGCCGCCGGCCCTCAAGCGGCTTCAGATGCGGCTGGTGCACGGCGTGTGCTTTGGCCTGTTCGGCCTGCTGGCCTGGCTGCTGACGCAACGCGCCGAGCGCTTTGCCGAGTACACCGAAGTCACCGTGCACCTGCAATTGCCGATGGCGCCCGTGGCATGGCTGATGGCGGCACTGCTGGCGTTGACGGCGCTGGTGCACCTGGTACTGGTGTTCGTTCCGCAAGCCGCTGCCAACGCGGCCACAGCCGACCCCGAACCCACGGCAGGTGCGCTGTGACTGAAGCCGCGCTGGGCTTCCTGGGCGTTTTTGCGCTCGCCTTTCTGCGCATCCCTTTGGCCATTGCGATGTGCATCGCCGGCATCGTGGGCCTGGGCCTGATGCGCGGCTGGCCGGCTGTGTTTGCCAGCACCAGCCAAGTGGTGTTCGAGACCGGCTTCCAGTACGTGCTGTCGGTGATTCCGCTGTTTGTGCTGATGGGCAATTTCGTCGCCCGCGCCGGCATGGCCCGTGAACTGTTTGCCGCCGCCAACGCTTTTGTCGGCCACCGCAAGGGCGGTCTGGCGATGGCCAGCATCATCGCTTCTGGCGGCTTTGGCGCCATTTGCGGCTCGTCCATTGCCACCGCCGCCACCATGTCGCGTGTGGCTTACCCGGAAATGAAGCGGCACGGTTACAAGGACAGCTTGTCCACCGGCGCCATCGCATCGGGCGGCACGCTGGGCATCCTGATTCCGCCGTCGACCATCATGGTGATCTACGGTGTGATGACGGAAACCGACATCGGCAAGCTGTTTGTCGCCGGCATCCTGCCCGGCATCGTGGCCATCGTCTGCCTGTGCCTGGCGGTGGTCTACGTGACCTGGCGCGACCCCGCATCCGGGCCGCCCGCCGCACGCCTGGACTGGGCACAGCGCTTCGCCGCACTGCGCGGCATCTGGGGGGTGGTGGTGCTTTTTGCGTTGGTCATTGGCGGCATCTACGGCGGTGTGTTCACGGCCACCGAAGGCGCCGGCGTGGGCGCTGCAGGTGCATTCCTGTTCGCATTCTTCAGGCGCACGCTGACGTGGCGGCTGCTGCTGGACGTCCTGTTGGAAAGCGCGCGCACCACGGCAATGCTGTTTGCCATCCTCATCGGCGCGATGGTCTTCACCAGCTTCATCAATTTCACCAGCATGCCGCTGGACCTGCGCAACTTTATCCAGCAGTTCAGCCCCCACCCCGTGATGGTGGTGGTGGTGATGATGGCCATCTACGTGCTGCTGGGCACGGTGATGGAAGAGCTGTCGATGGTGCTGTTGACCATTCCGGTGTTCTTCCCGGTCATCACGGCGCTGGGTTTCGACCCCGTGTGGTTCGGCATCCTGATCGTCTGCATCGTCGAGATCGGCATGATCTCGCCGCCGGTGGGCATGAACCTGTTCGTGCTGAACGCGCTGCTGCCCAACGTGCCGATGAACACCATGTACCGCGGTGTGTGGCCGTTCGTCACGGCCGACATCGTGCGGCTGTGCATCCTGATCGCCTTTCCCATCATCTCGCTGTGGCTGCCCAGCCTGATGACGAGATAGGGCCCTTTCAGCCCGGCGCTGCCGCGCGCAGCAGGCAGCCACCAGACGTGGCGGTGGCCACCAGTTCAGCGCCGGCGTCGAACAGTTCGGCGCGCAGGAAGGCCACCGAGCGCCGGGGTGTGACTCTGGTCATTCAACGTGGGCTGACCCTGCGGCGGTAGCATGCAGGCGCCAAACCCAGCAGCTCACCGCAGCCCGCCCCCGATGCCGAACGACCCCGCACAGTCCGACGCCGCCGCAGGCTTCGAGATCGGCCCTGACTTCGAACCCTTTGCCCAGCGCAACGACATCTACCGGCGTTCCTTCTGGGACCCGACGGTGCGCACTGCCAAGACCGAACGCTTCTACAGCACCTACCGCGAACCGCTGGCGCAGTGGCGCAAGGCCGATGGCTTCACGCAACGCGACTACGCGCTGCGCAACGCCGCCTGGCATGTGAGCGACCTGTTCACCGAAGCACGGCGTGCTGAAGACCGGCGCGAAGGCTTCTCGGACCCCTACACGCAGCAGCAGCCGCCGGCGGCTGAGAAGCTGGCCTTCGATTCGCCACAGGCGGCGGCCGCCGAGATCAAGCGCGTGGCGCTGGCCTTCGGCGCCGGGGCGGCGGGCATCACCGCGCGCGACGAGCGCTGGATGTACAGCGCCAAGATGAGCGACATGAGCGGCATCGAGCGGCCAGTGGACATCGCCGCCACGCTTTGCCATGTGATCGTGGTGGTGATGCCGATGGACCGCAGCCTGCTGGCCACCGTGCCCTCTGCGCTTTCAGGGGCCGCCACCGGCCTGGGCTACTCCAACGACACGGCCACGCTGCTGGCCCTGACGCAGTACATCCGCAACCTGGGCTACGACGCCACGGCCAGCGCCAACGACAGCGCGCTGGCCGTGCCGCTGGCCATCAAGGCGGGCCTGGGCGAATACGGCCGGCTGGGCTTGTTGATCACACCCGAGTTCGGCCCCCGCATACGCCTGGGCAAGATCTTCACCAACCTGCCGCTGGCACACGACGCGCCCACCGGCTTCGGCGTCAAGGCCTTCTGCGACATCTGCCGCGCCTGCAGCGACGGCTGCCCTGTGAAGGCCATTCCCAGCGGTCCGCCCGGCCCACCGCCACCCGGTCCTTCGTACATCTTGGGCGTGGTGAAGTGGACCGTGGATGCGCACAAATGCTTCGGCTACTGGGCGCAACAGAACACCGACTGCGCCATCTGCATCCGCGTGTGCCCCTACAACCGCGACTTCACGCGGCCCGCCGCACGCCTGTGGCGCTGGCTGGCCGGCACACGCTGGCGCCGCCTGGCGCTGTGGTGGGACCAGCGCTGGGGCCACGGAAAGCGGCTGGCCCCGGCGCAATGGTGGAAGGGCGACAAGGCCCGATGAGCTGCGCGCACCTCACGGGCCCTTGATACCGCAAGCCGCCCTGCCGCTGCTCGACGCCGCTTTGCGCGGCACCCTGCTGGCGCTGCTGCTCTTGCTGGCTGCAAGCCTGTGGCGCCTGCCGCGCCGCCTGGCGCTGGAACAGGTGGGATTGTGGCTGGCGCCACGCTGTTGCATGCGATGGAGCAGCAGCGTGTCTGATCAACCAGCGGCTGGAGATGGGGCCTCGGAAATACCCTGGTACTGGGCGGCTTTCGGCACAGCGGCTGACGGCGTGACTGCAACACCGAAACCTGCGGGGGCCATCACGGTGGGCGTGATGGGCCTGCCGGCGACAGCCGATCTGGGGCCGGTGACGCTGCGTTACCCCAGCAGCAGTCCGGCGCTGCCCATGCGGCGTGGCCCCTTTCTGTTCAACCTGGCCCACAACGGGCTGCCTGCGCGCGGCAATGGCAGGCTGGTGGTGGTGTCGCACGGCACCGGCGGTTCACCCGCTGTGCACGCCGCCCTGGCGCGGGCGCTGGTGCGCGCGGCTGATGTGATGGCGCTGCCCGAACACGTGGGCGACACCGACCGCGACTACAGCACCAAGGGCAACTCTGAAAGCCCGAACCGGCGCCCGCTGGAGGTGAGCCGCACATCACCCTTCGGACCCAGCCCGCTTCGCAGTAGGCTTGATGCCACAGCCTCTGCCCGCTTGGGAATGCTGCCCCGCATGGGAAGGGCCCCTCGGGGCCCTGTTTCGGTCTTGTGGTGTCCCTCGCGCAGCGCTACTGCAGCGGGCCCTTGAGCGCGACCGGAACCGGGATCGACATCGTCTCGATGCCCTCTTCGCGCAGCGCCTCGCGCTCTTCCTGTGAGGCAGCGCCGCGGATGCCGCGGTTGGGCTCTTCACCGTAGTGGATGCGGCGCGCTTTCTCGGCAAAACGCTCGCCCACGTCTTCGGTGTTTTCCATCAAGTGGCGCACGGTCCGCAGCCACGCGGCTTGCAGGTCGGCCGGCAAGGCGGCCTGCACCTCGGTTCCGGCTTTTTGCGGCACGGCCGGCGCAGCGGCTGCGGGCGCCGGGGATTCAGCACTGCCACGCGCGGTGCTCAGGTTCAGCCGCGGGGCCGAAGGCATGCGGCCGATCACGCGGTCGCCGCACAAGGGGCATTCGATCGCCGAGCGGCCGTTCTGCCCCAGAAAATCGTCTTCGGAAGCAAACCAGCCCTCGAAACCGTGGCCGTTGGCGCAGCGCAGGTCCAGGACCTTCATGCCGCCGGTGTTGCGTTCCGGCGCCGCTGCACCGAGTCGGGGTCGCGGGCTTGGTCTGCGGGGTGCCACTGCCAGGGCCGAGACCCGGCCTGGCACTGGCCCAGCCAATGCAGGCCGATCAGCGTCTTGGCGTCGGGCAACTGGTCTTGCGCGTCCAGCGCCAGCAGTTCGTGCGGCGCCATCACCACCGTTTCGACGAACTCGCCCACATCGAGTTTCGACGCGCCTGCCACCAGGCCGCGCGCAAACCAGATCCAGATGCTTTCTGTCGAATAGGCCGCCGCGTTGTGGAACTCGCCGCCGTAGGCCCATTCCTGGGCGGTGTAGCCGGTTTCTTCGCGCAGTTCACGCATGGCACACGCCAGCGTGCTCTCGCCGCGGTCAAGTTTGCCCGCCGGCCATTCCAGCAGTACCTTGCCCAGCGGGTAGCGGTACTGG
Source organism: Burkholderiales bacterium (assembly GCA_043717565.1). Classification (GTDB taxonomy): domain Bacteria; phylum Pseudomonadota; class Gammaproteobacteria; order Burkholderiales; family Burkholderiaceae_C; genus Rubrivivax. Next base: position 8,622 of record JAYSXE010000082.1, read on the forward strand.
CGCACCAGCACCACACGCCCGTCGTCTGTCAGCGGCACCACGGCGGCAGCCCCGGGGTGCTTGATGAAATCACGCGTGGCGCGGCTGCCATCGGGCAGGCCGACATCGTCGCGGCACACCTCCAGAAAGCCGCCGCTGAGCAAGGTGGTGCCTCCGAGGCGGGTCTCCAGCAGATGCTGGTCGGGCGCGGCAGCGGTCTTCAAGGCACGGCTAGCTGGCCAGCGCCTTGACGATGGCGTCTCTGCACACCGCCATCAGACCACCGGAGAACGGGCCGAACAGCAGCACCGCAGCGCCGTTGATGGCCAGCAGCGCGGTCACGCCATGCGCACGGTCCAGCGCATGGGTGTGCACAGGGCTGTCGAACCACATCACCTTCACCACGCGCAGGTAGTAGAAGGCACCCACCAGCGACAGCAGCACCGAAACCACGGCCAGGCCGATGTACAGCGGCACGTTGGTGGTGACCAGGGCCTGGATGACCGACAGCTTGGCAA
>JAYSXE010000083.1:0-9092 GCA_043717565.1 Burkholderiales bacterium
GTCGGTGGCTTCCAGTTCATAGGACGCCGCCAACATGGCCAGCCGCGCGATCACGCCGTACATGTAGAAGCGGTTGGGTGCGCTGGCGCCGGGCTTGGCACCCGGGCGAGGCAATTGGTTGCTTTGCGCAAAGGCCAACGGCACATAGCTGCTGCCCGGGCCGCACAGGTCTTCGTCGGGGTTGCGTTCGGCGTGCACGCGGTAGTAGCCGCCCACCACGTAGCGGTCGATCATGCACACCACCGGTTCGGCCACCGCGCTGTGCATGCGTTCCATGGTGGGCACGCCTTCCTGCACCACGATGCCGGCCGGCGCGTGGCCACCGCCAGCGGCCAGCATGCGCTCGGCCAGGCGCGCGCCCAGGTTGTCCAGGTCCTTGGCGTCCCGCAGCACCAGCATGCCCTGTCCGTCGCCGGCGTTGTCGGCCTTCACCACCACGAAAGGTCTTTCGTTGATGCCGTATTCCTTGTATTTGCGGCGCACCTTGGTGATCAGCGCATCGGCGTGGCCGCGCACCGTTTCCAGCCCTGCGGGCGTGCTGGCATCAACCGCACCGCAGTTGGCAAACATCGGGTTGATGAGCCATGCGTCCATGCCCAGCAGCTTGGCAAACTTCTTGGCCACCTCTTCGTAATTCTGGAAGTGCTGGCTCTTGCGGCGCACCGTCCAGCCGGCATGCAGCGGTGGCAGCAGATACTGTTCGTGCAAGTGCTGCAGCGAACGCGGCACGCCGCCGGACAGGTCGTTGTTCAGCAAGATGGTGCAGGGGTCGAAGTTCTTCAGCCCCAGCCGGCCGCGGTTGCGCTGCACCGGTTCCAGCACCAGTTCACCCCCCTCAGGCACCGACACCGTCACCGGTGCTTCCACCGCCGGGTCCAGCGTGCCCAGGCGCACGTTCAGGCCAGCCTGCGTGAACACCTGCACAAGCTGCTGCATGGAAGCCAGATAGAAGCTGTCCTGCGTGCGTGCGCTGGGCAGCAGCAGCAGGTTCTTGGCTTCGGGGCAGATCTTTTCGATCGCGGCCATGGCCGCCTGCACCGCCAGCGGCAACATCTCGGGCGTTAGGTGATTGAAGCCACTGGGGAACAGGTCGGTGCCCACCGGCGCCAGCTTGAAGCCGGCGTTGCGCAAGTCCACCGACGAGTAAAACGGCGGCGTGTGTTCCATCCATTCCAGCCTGAACCAGCGTTCGATGGCCGGCATGGATTCCAGGATGCGCTGCTCCAGTTCGTTGATCGGGCCGGTCAGTGCGGTGGTGAGGTGCGGAACCATGGGGGCGGCAGGCTGCAGAAGATAGCGGGATAGCATTTTGGCAGAAGGGGCCCAAATCAGCAGCGCCCCGGCGCCGCCGGTGCCGGCGGGGTCTTTGCCGGGCGTATTGACGTCAAAATCCCGGGCCATGGACAGCACCGCAGAACCCGACACGGGAAACAACCCACGCAGCCTGGACAAGATCGACCGCCGCATCCTGCGCGTGCTGCAGGCCGACGGCCGCATCAGCAACCTGAAGCTGGCTGAGGAAGTGCATCTGTCGCCTACCGCGGTGCTGGAGCGGGTGAAGCGGTTGCACCGCGAGGGTTACATCCTGGGTTACGAAGCCCGGCTGAACCCCCTGAAGCTCGGGGCCGGGCTGCTGGTGTTTGTGGAAATCCTGCTCGACCGCACGGTGCATGACGTGATGGACACCTTCAAGGCGGCCGTGCAGGTGCGGCCTGAAATCCTGGAAGCGCACTTGGTGGCCGGTGGCTTCGACTACCTGCTGAAGACCCGCGTGGCCGATATGACCGCCTACCGGCAGTTCATCGGCAGCGTGATCTGGACATTGCCCGGCGTGCGCGAGACGCGCACCTACGCGGTGATGGAAGAGGTGAAGAACAGCAGCCTGCTGCCGGTCTGACAGCCGGCTGCCGCGCTGGCCGTCGCTTCAAGACGGCAACACGCGTTGCAGCTGCAACGCTTCGGCCAAGTGCGCCGTGTGGATGTGTTCACTGGCCGCCAGGTCGGCGAGGGTGCGCGCCACTTTCAGCGTGCGGTGCAGGCGGCGGCCGCTCCACCCCAGCCGTTCAGAAGCCGAACGCAGAAAGGCCGCAGCGGCCGTGTGCAGGGCGCAATGAAGGTCGATGTCGGCCGGGCCCAGCGCCGCGTTGGTGCAACCCTGCCGCTGCCACTGCCGCCGCCGGGCGGCGGCCACACGCTCGGCCACCAGCGCACTGGGCTCGCCGTCGGGCGCGGCCAGCAGGGCCTGCGGAGTGGCGGCCTGCACTTCCACCTGCAGGTCGATGCGGTCCAGCAGCGGGCCCGACAGCTTGCCCTGGTAGCGGGCCACCGCGTCGGGGCCACAGCGGCAACTGCGCCCCAGGTTGGGCGCCGCACCCAGCCAGCCGCAAGGGCAGGGGTTCATGGCCGCCACCAACTGGAAACCAGCGGGAAAAGTGGCCGAATGCGCGGCGCGCGAGATGGTGATGCAGCCCGTTTCCAGCGGCTCGCGCAGGGCCTCTAGCGCGCTGCGCGGAAATTCCGGCAACTCGTCCAGGAACAGCACGCCCCCATGTGCCAGACTGATTTCGCCTGGCCTGGGCGGTGAACCGCCGCCCACCAGCGCCACCGCGCTGGCCGTGTGGTGCGGCGCCCGGAAGGTGACTTGCGCAGGGTGTGCTGAGGGGTCGCCCACAGGGGCGGTGCGCGCCAGCCCGCGCAGCGCCTGTTGCGCCAGCGCATGCTCTTCGTCCAGCGGGGGCAACAGGCCCGGCAGCCGCTGCGCCAGCATCGACTTGCCGCTGCCCGGCGGCCCCACCATCAACAGGCTGTGCGCACCGGCTGCAGCAATCTCCAGCGCGCGCTTCACGCCGGCCTGGCCCTTGACTTCCCGCAAGTCGGGCACCGGGCCCCGCGACGGCGTGGGCGGCCTCGGTTGCGCGGCCGGCAGCGGCTGATGGGCGCCCGCGGGCAACAGGGCGTCGACCACCTGGGTCAGATTCGTGGCGGCCAGTACCTGAAGGCCAGGGACTGCGGCGGCCAGCCGGGCGCTGTCCATGGGCAGCACCAGGCTGCGCAGGGGTCGGGGCGACGGGGCCGTGGCCGCCGCGTCGGTTGGGGCCACCGCTTCATTGGCCGTCATGTTTGGCGCTGCATCAGCCGCAGGCGGCGTCACCGGCCCGGCCCGCGCATCACGGCGCATCGCCAGGGCTTGCGCCACCGCCCCGCGCACTGGCCGCAACTCGCCGGCCAGGCTCAGCTCGCCGGCAAATTCATGCTGCGCCAGCCGCTGCGGGCACAGCTGCCCGTCGGCGGCCAGGATGCCCAGCGCGATGGGCAGGTCAAAGCGGCCGCCCTCCTTGGGCAGGTCGGCGGGCGCCAGGTTGACGGTGATGCGCTTGTTGTGCGGGAAGGCAAAGCCACTTTGCTGTAAAGCGGCGCGCACCCTTTCGCGCGCTTCCTTCACCTCGGTGTCGGCCAGGCCCACCAGCGTGAAGCTGGGCAGGCCGTTGGCCAGTTGCACCTCGACGTGCACCACCGGCGCTTCCAAGCCGTCCAGCGCCCTGCTCATCACGACTGCAAACGACATCGGTTCCCCCTGACCATGGCTGCGCATTCTGGGAACGGTTCACTCGCATGAAAACGCACCACAAGCGTGCACTCGTAGGCGGGACCCCAATTTGGTGCACCCTTTGGGGGGAGTTGCCCTGGCGCTGCGGAAGGCCTTCTACACCTGCTCAACCGGCTGCGCGGGCGGCGCCGGCAGGTTTGGCATGGAACCTGCAGTAGCTGCAGGGACTTCAGCCCCAACCTTCCAAGGAGTTTCCGCATGAAAAAGACCCTGCTCGCCGTTTCCTGTACTGTCGCCCTGGGGGCCCTGCCGACACTGGCCCAGGCCGACCTGGCATTCAACGCGGGGGTGTTTTCCGACTACCGCTACCGCGGCATCAGCCAGACGCGCCTGAAGCCGGCCGTGCAGGCCGGTGTGGATTTCAGCCAGAGCGGCTTCTACCTGGGCGCCTGGGCATCCAGCATCAAATGGGTCAAGGACCTGGGCGGCGACGCCAGTGTGGAACTCGACCTGTACGGTGGCTACAAGGGCGACATCGTCAAGGACTCGTTGAGCTACGACGTGGGTGTGCTGCGCTATCAGTACCCGAAGAACAAGCTCAACCCCAGCGCCAACACCACCGAGGTCTATGGCGCGCTGACCTTCGGGCCGGCCACGGCGAAGTACTCGCACGCCACCACGAACACCTTTGGCGTGCCGGACAGCAAGAACAGCTATTACCTGGACGTGTCGGCCACCTTCGACGTGGGTGGCATCTCCGTCGTGCCGCACGTGGGCTACCAGAAGTTCAAGGGGCCACTGGCTGCCGACGCCACCTACACCGACTACTCACTTACCCTGTCGAAAGACTTCAGCGGTCTTGTCGTCAGCCTGGCGCTGGTGGACACCAACGCCAAGAAGGCCTTCTACACATCCCCCGTTGGCGGCAAGGAACTGGGCAAGGCCGGCGCTGTCGTTGGCCTGAAATACAACTTTTGATCACTGAGCAGGAGAAACGACCATGAAGATGGTGACCGCCGTCGTCAAGCCATTCAAGCTTGATGAAGTGCGTGAGGCCTTGAGCGCCATTGGCGTCAAGGGCATCACGGTGACCGAAGTCAAGGGCTTCGGCAGACAAAAAGGGCACACCGAGCTATACCGCGGTGCCGAGTACGTGGTCGACTTCCTGCCCAAGGTGAAGATCGAAGCCGCCGTGGACGAAGCGCTGGTGGAACGGGTGATCGAAGCCATCGAGACCTCGGCCCGCACCGGCAAGATCGGCGACGGCAAGATCTTCGTCACCTCGCTGGAACAGGTGATGCGCATCCGCACCGGTGAAACCGGCCCCGAAGCGCTGTGAACACGCACAAACAACACGCTGAACGATCATGAAAAAAATACTTCAAATCGCCCTGCTGTGGGTGGCCGCGCTCTGCGGTTCTGCGGCCTTCGCAGCCGACTTTCCAGGCACCAAGCTGCTCTTTGAAACGGGCTCGAACGCGGTGCCGGCCTCGGCTGCTGCCGAGCTGAAGGCCGTGTCTGAATTCCTGGTGGCCAACCCCGCCGCCAAGGTGCAGCTGTCAGGCTTTGTCGATGCCACAGGCCCTGCCGATGTGAACAAGGCCCTTGCCAAAGAGCGGGCGCTGAGCGTCCGCGACGCGCTGAAGACCCTGGGCGTGGCCGAAGAACGCATCGTGCTGCAAAAGCCCGACGACATCACGGCCGGCCAGGCTGAACAAAGCCGCAGGGTCGAGATCACTTTGGTGGCTCAGGCCCCGGCCGCCGCTGCGCCAGCACCGGCGCCCGCACCTGCCGCGGCTGCAGCCGCCGCCCCGGCACCGGCAGCAGCCGCGTCGGCGCCCTCGGCCCCCGTGCCCAACAAGGGCGACGTGAGCTGGATGCTGCTGTCCACGCTGCTGGTCATCATGATGGCCATCCCGGGCCTGGCGCTGTTCTACGGCGGCCTGGTGCGCAGCAAGAACATGTTGTCGGTGCTGATGCAGGTGTTCGTCACCTTCTCGCTGATCACCGTGCTGTGGGTCGTCTACGGCTACAGCCTGGCCTTTACCGAGGGCAACGCCTTCATCGGGGGCCTGGACCGCATGTTCCTGAAGGGCGTGTTCGACCCCGCCAAGGGCGAATATGCGATGGCCGCCACGTTCAGCAAGGGCGTGGTCATTCCCGAGATCGTGTTCGTGGCTTTCCAGGCGACGTTTGCCGCCATCACCTGCGGGCTGATCGTCGGCGCCTTCGCCGAGCGCATGAAGTTCTCGGCGGTGCTGATGTTCATGGTGCTGTGGTTCACCTTCAGCTACACCCCGGTGGCGCACATGGTGTGGTACTGGATGGGCCCTGACGCCTACACCAGCAAGGACGTGGTTGAGGCGATGAACGCCAAGGCCGGCTACCTGTGGCAGATGGGTGCGCTGGACTTTGCCGGCGGCACCGTGGTGCACATCAATGCAGCCGTTGCCGGCCTGGTGGGCGCCTACTTCCTGGGCAAGCGCGTGGGCTATGGCCGCGAAGCGATGGCGCCGCACAACCTGCCGCTGACCATGGTGGGCGCCGCGATGCTGTGGGTGGGCTGGTTCGGCTTCAACGCCGGCTCGGCGTTGGAGGCAGGCAACAGCGCTGCGCTGGCCTTCCTGAACACCTTCACCGCCACCGCCTGCGCCGTGCTGGCCTGGTGCGGCGCAGAAGCGCTGTCGCGGGGCAAGGCTTCGATGCTGGGTGCGGCTTCGGGCGCGGTGGCGGGCCTGGTGGCCATCACGCCGGCTGCCGGCAACGTGGGCATCGTCGGTGCGCTTGTGATCGGTTCGGTGGCTGGGCTGGCCGGGCTGTGGGGCGTCAGCAAGCTGAAGAAGCTGCTGGGCGCTGACGACTCGCTGGACGTGTTCGGCGTGCACGGTGTATGCGGCATCGTCGGCGCGCTGCTGACCGGTGTGTTCAACACGCAGGCGCTGGGCGGGCCGGGGCTGGTGACCGACTGGGTGACGACCAGCGTGGGCTCCAACGGCGTGGGTGCACAGGTGTGGATACAGCTGAAGGCGGTGCTGATCACGGTGGTGTGGTCGGGCGTGGTGTCGTTCATCGCCTTCAAGATCGTCGACCTGACGATTGGCCTGCGCGTGACCGAAGAAGAAGAACGCGAAGGCCTCGACATCAGCTACCACGGCGAGACCGCGTACAACAAGTGAAACGCCTGGAACGGGCTTTGCCCGGCGGGCGTTTCTGGGCGTGTTCGCGCTGACAGGCCTGCGGCCTGCAGCTCAACTTGCCCTGAGGGCGACCTTGCGGTCGCCCTTGTCTTTTTGGTCGGTGGGGGTCAGATGGCCAGGGGGTCGACGTCCACCGCCCAGCGCAGCAGGCCCTTGTGCCGGGGGCGCAGGGCGTCCAGCTCGGGCAGCCATGACGCCAGCACGCGTTGCAGCACGGTGCGTGACGGGCATTCCAGCAGCATCTGCATGCGCTCCACGTCGGCCACCTTGGCCACGGGCGGCGGCACGGGCGGGTACACGGTGATGCCTTCGTAGGCCTGGGCCGCCGCCCGCGCCTGTTGCAGAAACTGCTGCGCCACCAGCGCGGTGCGCGCGTCGGCACGCACCAGCGCCAGCGCGCCAAAGGGCGGCAGGCCAGCGGCACGGCGCTCGGCCAGTTGCTGCTGGGCGAACGACGCGTAGTCGTGCGCCACCAGCGCTGCAAAAAGCGGGTGGCCGCAGTTGCTGCTTTGCACCCACATCTCGCTGCTGGCGGCCACTTCGGCGTCGCGGCCGGCGCGGCCGGCGGCCTGCATCAGCAGCGCAAACAGCCGCTCGGGGGCACGGAAGTCGCTACTGAACAGCGCACTGTCGGGGTTCACCGCAGCCACCAGCGTGACACGCCGGAAGTCATGGCCCTTGGCGATCATCTGCGTGCCCACGATGACGTCCACCTCGCCGTCGTGCACCGCTTTCAACTGCTGCTGCAGGCTGCCCACGGCGCGTGTGCTGTCGGCGTCGATGCGGCCTATGCGCGCCTGCGGCAGCAGCACCGCCAGTTGTTCCTGCAGCTTTTCGGTGCCGCGGCCGATGGGCGATATGTCCAGGTTGCCGCAGTCGGGGCAGGCGCGCGGCACACGTTCGCTCAGGCCGCAGTGGTGGCAGCGCAGCGTGCGGTCGTTCTTGTGGAACACCCGCCAGGCGCTGCAGTGCGGGCAACCGCTTTTCCAGCCGCAGGCGGCGCAGTGCAGCACGGGCGCATAGCCGCGGCGGTTCAGCAGCAGCAGGCTCTGCTCGCCCCTTTGCAGCCGCTGGGCAATGGCGTCCAGCAGCACCGGCGCCAGCACGCGGTCTTTTTCGGCCTGCACCCCGGCGTGCTGGAAAGCGCGCCCCATGTCCACCATGCGCACCTGCGGCATCACGCCGCCACCAATGCGCAGCGCCAGCGGCAGGCGCTGGTAGCGGCCCTCTTGCACGCGCTGCCAGGTTTCAAGCGACGGCGTGGCCGAGCCCAGCACCACGGGAATCTTCAGCTGGTGCGCGCGCCACACCGCCAGGTCGCGCGCCGAGTAGCGGGCGCCCTCCTGCTGCTTGAACGATGGGTCGTGCTCTTCGTCCACCACGATCAACCCCAGCCGCGGCATGGGCGCAAAGATGGCCAGCCGCGTGCCCAGCACCAGGTCGGCCACGCCCAGGTGCGCCAGCAGCCAATTGCGCAGGCGCTGCACCGGTGTCAGGCCGCTGTGCAGGCTGGCCAGCACCCGGCCGGGGAAGCGGGCTGCGAAGCGCGCTTCCAGCTGCGGCGTCAGGTTGATCTCGGGCACCAGCACCAGCACCTGGTGGCCGCTGTGCAACGCAGTCTCGGCAGCGTGCAGATAGACCTCGGTCTTGCCGCTGCCCGTCACGCCATGCAACAGCACCGGGCGCGCGGCGCGGGCGGGGTCGGCCAGCGCGGCCAGCGCGGCCTGTTGCTCGTCGCTCAGCAAAGGCGGGGGCAACACCTCGCCGTCGGGGGCGGCGGCCTCGTACACGTCGGCCGCGCGCAGCGCCGCGCCAGGGGCCATCAGCTTGGCCACCCGTCGCGCCAAGCGGGTGTTGTCGATCTTGCGCAACTCGGGCGGCAGCACGGCCAGCGCCAGTTCACCAATGCCACGCTGGTAATAGGCCGCCGCAAAGGCCACCAGCGCCCGCCAGGCGGCCGGCAGCGGGGGCAGCGCGGTCAGCACGCTGCTCAGCGGGCGCAGCGCGGCCGCCGTGGGGGTGGCTTCGGGGTCGGCGTCCCACACCAGCCCCGGCACCTCGCGTTTGCCCAAAGGCGCCAGCACCAGCGTGCCCGCCGGCAGGGGCTGGTCGTTCAAGTAGTCCAGCGGGCCCAGCCCGGTGTGGCGCGGCGACTCCACGGCCACGGCCAGGCGGCAAGAAGGCGGGGCTGCGGGTGCCTCAATCATGTGAAACCTTTGTGAACTTGCGCACGAAAAGCAGGTTCAACATCACAAAAGTGGTGCAAGTGCTTGATTGGACTGGCCTTTCCAAGCTATCCACCATTTCTGTGGATAACTATGTGGGCAAACTGCGGCCAGAGTCGCCAA
>JAYSXE010000084.1:0-3929 GCA_043717565.1 Burkholderiales bacterium
GCACGGCGTGTTCCAGCCCGCTGGCCTTCAGGCGCTGTTCGATCAGGCGCTTGCAGCGGAACAGCGGCACCGCCGCGTCGCGTGGCGTCACGGGCACCGACACCAGCACGAAGCGGCCGCACTGGTGCCGCTGGCAAGCGTCTATCAGCGTGGCATAGCCACGGTCGTCCACCTTCTGAAACGTGCTGCCGTGCAGCGGTGCTGCGGCGTTGGCGGTGGCAATGACGGCACCCGCGCCGCGGCACGCGTCGTCGATGGTGGCGGGGTCGGTCAGGTCGCCCCAGACCAGTTCAACACCGGTCAGGCGCAGGTGGTCAACCTTCGACGTGCGCCGCACCAGCGCACGGACGGGCCGCCGCAGGGCCACCAGCTGGTGCACCACGCGTGAACCCAGCTGGCCGCTGGCGCCCACCACCAGCACCGGGCGCGTCGGGCCGGGCAGGTGGGGGGCTGGTTTGGCGGAATGCTTACGTGTGCTCATCGCTGCCTTGCCAGCTTGGGGTCCATCAGGTCGCGCAGGCCGTCGCCCATCAGGTTCAGGCCCAGCACCGCCAGCATGATGGCCACGCCGGGGTACACGGCCAGCAGCGGGGCCTGGAACATCTGCGTCTGCGCTTCGTTCAGCATGCGGCCCCAGCTGGGCTGCGGCGGCTGCGTGCCCAGGCCCAGGTACGACAGCGCCGCCTCGGCCAGGATGGCGGTGGCAAAGCTGATGGTGGCCTGCACGATGAGCTGGCTGGCGATGTTCGGCAGCACGTGGTCGATGGTGATGGCCAGCGGCCCCTTGCCGGCGGCGCGCGCGGCGGTGATGAAGTCGCGCGCCCACACGGCGTTGGCCGCGCCGCGCGTGATGCGCGCAAACACCGGGATGTTGAAGATGCCGATGGCCACGATGCTGAGCACCAGCCCGGGCCCGTAGATGGCGGTCAGCATGATCGCCGTCAGCAGCGCCGGGAAGGCGAAGGTGAAGTCGCTGCCGCGCATGATCAACTCGTCCACCCAGGCCCGGCCAGCGGCGCGGCTGGCCGACGCCAGGCAGCCCAGCGCCACGCCCAGCAGCAGGCCGATGCCCACTGCGATGACGCCCACCACGATGCTGTTCTGCGCCCCCACCAGCAGCTGGCTGGCGATGTCGCGGCCCAGGCTGTCGGTGCCCAGCCAGTGGCTGGCACTGGGGGGCTGCAGCTTGGCGGGGATGTTGATGTCGGCCACCGGGTAGGGCGTCCACAGCAGCGACAGCAGCGCGGCCGCGGCCAGCAGCAGCGTCAGCACGCCGCCCACCATGAAGCTCTTGTGGCGCAACGCGCGCGTTGCCAGCGTGCCGTCAGCCATGGCGCAACCGCGGGTCCACCCACGCGTACAGCAGGTCGACCACGAAATTCACCACCACCACCACGGCGGCCAGCAGCATCACCACGTCGCGCACCACCACCAGGTCGCGGTTGCTGGTGGCCTGGAACACCAACCGCCCCACGCCGGGCAGCACAAACACGTTTTCCACCACGATGGTGCCGGTGATCAGGTTGGCGAACTGCAGGCCGGCCACCGTCAGCACCGGGATCATGGCGTTGCGCAGCACGTGCCGCCACAGCGCCTGGCGGCGGCTCAGGCCCTTGGCGCGCGCGGTGCGCACAAAGTCTTCGCGCATCACGTCCAGCACCGCCGAGCGTGTCACGCGCGCCAGGATGGCGGCTTGCACCAGGGCCAGTGCCACGGCGGGCAGCAGCAGCGCTTTCAGGCCTTCGAACACGCCGCCGCCATCGTCTTCGGTCCAGCCCGGAAAGCCGCCGGCGCTGACCCATTGCAGCTGCACCGCAAACACGAGGATCAGCAGAATGGCGAACCAGAAATTGGGGATGGCAATGCCCACCTGGCTGGCCGCCATCACGCCCACGTCGCCCAGCTGGTTGTGGCGGCTGGCGGCGAACACGCCCAGGCCCAGCGCCAGCACCACCGTCAAGGCCATGGCCATCAAGGCCAGCGGCAGCGTCACGTGCAGCCGCTGCGCAATCAGTTCTGCGGTGGGTGTGTCGTAGCTGGTGCTGGTGGCCGTCTGGCCCTGCAGCAAGCCGCCGGTCCAGGCCAGGTAGCGTTCCAGCGGCGGCCGGTCCAGCCCCAGCTTGGCCTGCAGCGCGGCCAGCGATTCGGGCGTGGCGGTGTCACCCAGAATCACCTCGGCGGCGTTGCCCGGCAGCAGTTCCAGCACCGCAAAAACCAGCATCGAAGCCACCACCAGCGTCAGTGCCAGCGCGGCCAGGCGTTTCAGCAGATAGGGTCCCATCGCTGGCTATGATGCCCCAAGCCCACTGAAGACCCGCCCGCCCGCGATGAACACCACCGTCCCTTTCGACGCCTGCCTGCAGCTCATAGGCGGCCGCTGGCAACCTGCCGCTGGCGCGCAGACGCTGCCGCTGCTGAACCCTTCTGACGGCAGCGTGCTGGCGCACATCGGCCGCGGTGGCGCGGCCGACATCGACGCCGCCGTGCGCGCCGCGCAAGCCGCGCTGGAAGGCCCCTGGGGCGTGCTGACGGCCACCGAGCGCGGCCGCATCCTGATGCGCATGGGCAACTTGGTGCTGGAGCAGGCCGATGAACTGGCGCGGCTGGAAGCGCTGGACGTGGGCAAGCCGCTGAAGCAGGCGCGCGCCGATGCCGTGGCTCTGGCGCGCTATCTGGAGTTTTACGGCGGCGCAGCCGACAAGGTGATGGGCGAAACCATTCCCTTTGCCAACGGCTACACGGCCCTGACGCTGCGCGAGCCCCACGGCGTCACCGCGCACATCGTGCCCTGGAACTACCCGATGCAGATCATCGGCCGCAGCGTGGGCGCGGCGCTGGCCATGGGCAACGCCTGCGTGCTGAAGCCCGCCGAGGAAGCCTGTCTGACGGCGCTGGCCTTTGCACGCATTGCGCAGCAAGCGGGGCTGCCCGACGGTGCGCTGAACCTGGTGACGGGGCTGGGTGAAGAGGCCGGTGCGGCGCTGTCGGCACACCCCGGCGTGCGCCACATCTCTTTCACCGGCTCGGTGATGGTGGGCGGCTTGATCCAGGCCGCAGCGGCGCGCAATGCCGTGCCGGTGACGCTGGAACTGGGCGGCAAGAGCCCGCAGCTGGTATTTGCCGACGCCGACCTGGACGCCGCGCTGCCCTTCCTGGTGAACGCCGGCATCCAGAACGCCGGCCAGACCTGTTCGGCCGCGTCGCGCATCCTGGTGCAGCGGCCGGTGTTTGACGAAGTGGTGCGCCGCATGGCCGAGCGCTACCGCACACTGCGCGTGGGCCCGGCGCTGACCGACCCCGACGTGGGCCCCGTCATCAGCCACCGCCAGCTGGAACTGATCAACGGCTTCCTGTCCCTGATCGAGGGCAGCGGCCTGGACGTGGCCGCCCGTGCACCACTGGCGGCCGACCTGCCCGCGGGTGGCTGCTACGTGGCGCCCACGCTGGTGGCTGGCGTGGGCCCGCAGCACCGGCTGGCGCAGGAGGAGATCTTCGGCCCGGTGCAGGTGGTGATTCCCTTTGACGACGAAGCGCAGGCGCTGGCCATTGCCAACGGCACGGCCTTCGGCCTGGTGGCCGGCGTGTGGACGCGTGACGGCAGCCGCGCGCTGCGGCTGGCGCGCAAACTGCACTGCGGGCAGGTGTTCATCAACAACTACGGGGCCGGCGGTGGCATCGAACTGCCGTTTGGCGGCGTCAAGCACTCAGGGCACGGGCGCGAAAAGGGTTTTGAGGCGCTGTATGGTTTTTCGTCGCTGAAGACGGTGGCCATCAAGCACGATTGAGGGCTTTTCTGACAGGTTGCTCTGCGACCTGTTCAAAAGGCATCGCAGCCTGCTGCTGCACCCGCCCGGGCCGGGCGTTGTGGCTGCACCCTGCAACGGTTCATCCATTTGTTTGAGGAAGAATTCCCATGACTGACGCGAACA
>JAYSXE010000085.1:0-3923 GCA_043717565.1 Burkholderiales bacterium
GGCTGCGACAAGAACATGCCCGGCGGCATGATGGGCATGCTGCGCGCCAACGTGCCGGCCATCTACGTCTACGGCGGCACCATCCTGCCGGGCCGCTACAAGGGCCAGGACCTGAACATCGTCAGCGTGTTCGAGGCCGTGGGCCAGTTCAGCGCCGGCAAGATGAGCGAAGAGGACTTCTGCCAGATCGAGCGCCGCGCCATTCCCGGCAGCGGCAGCTGCGGCGGCATGTACACCGCCAACACCATGAGCTCGGCCTTCGAGGCATTGGGCATGAGCCTGCCTTTTGCCAGCACCATGGCCAACGTGGAAGACCCCATCGTCGCCCACACCGAAGCTGCCGCGCGGGCGCTGGTGGAAGCGGTGAAGGCCAACCTGAAGCCGCGCGACATCGTGACCAAGGAATCAATCGAAAACGCCGTGGCCGTGATCATGGCCACCGGCGGCAGCACCAACGCCGTGCTGCACTTCCTGGCCATCGCCCACGCGGCCGAAGTGGCCTGGACCATCGACGACTTTGAACGCGTGCGCCGCAAGGTGCCGGTGCTGTGCGACCTGAAGCCCAGCGGCAAGTACCTGGCCATCGACCTGCACCGCGCCGGCGGCATACCGGCGGTGATGAAGGTGCTGCTGGACGCCGGGCTGCTGCACGGCGACTGCATGACCATCACCGGCAAGACCGTGGCGCAGAACCTGGCTGACCTGCCGCCGCTGCGCACCGACCAGGACGTCATCCGCCCCATCGGCAACCCGATGTACGAACAGGGCCACCTGGCCATCCTGAAGGGCAACCTCAGCCCCGAGGGCTGCGTGGCCAAGATCACTGGGCTGAAGAACCCGGTGATGACGGGCCCGGCCCGCGTCTTTGAGGACGAGCAAAGCGCTCTGGCGGCCATCATGGCCGGCAAGATCGTCGCCGGTGACGTGATGGTGCTGCGCTATCTGGGCCCGAAGGGCGGCCCCGGCATGCCTGAAATGCTGGCGCCCACCGGGGCTCTGATCGGCCAGGGCCTGGGTGAGAGCGTGGGCCTGATCACCGACGGCCGCTTCTCGGGCGGCACCTGGGGCATGGTGGTGGGCCACGTGGCGCCGGAAGCCTACGCCGGTGGCGTGATTGCGCTGGTGCAGGAAGGCGACAGCATCACCATCGATTCGCTCCAGCTGAAGCTGGAGTTGAACGTTGACACTGCCGAGCTGACGCGCCGCCGGGCGCTGTGGAAACAACCCTCTGCGCGCTACACGCGCGGCGTGCTGGCCAAGTTTTCGCGCAATGCCTCAAGCGCCAGTGCCGGGGCTGTTCTCGACGCTGACTGAGCGGGGCCAGAGGGCCCGGAAGGGCCTGATCCCTGCAGCGATGGAACGACCGCCGTGACAATTGCGCGGCCAGTGCCTTTTTCACGCCGGCTGCCAATGGCCCGGCGAAAACAGCGCTACAGCGTCGGGTCGGCGCTGCGGCGCTTGCGTTCCAGGTCGGCGGCGGCGTCGGCTTTCGACACGGGCGCGGTGCCCGAAGTCTCCCTTCTGGCCACGTCGGCCCGTGTGGCGCTGGCCTGCTTGTCACGGGCGACGTCCAGGCCCAGTGCGGCCATCGCACGTTGGCGGCGCTGCTTCTTGCGCTCTTCCATCTTGTCCATCTGGCGCCGCTTGGTCCAGCCCGAGGTGTCAGCAAAGTGCCACCACAGCATGGCACCGACAAAAGGCGCCAGCACCGCCCACCACGACCAGTTGGCCGTGGGGCCCCATTCCGCCATCTTGCCGGCCAGCAGCAGCACACCCACGATCACGAGGTACATGGTCACAGTCTCCTGAGGGCACTGTAGCGCAGCACGGGCGGGCCGCGTCAAATGAAGAGGGCCCGGATCCCCGGGCCCCTGCTTCAGCATCGGGAGTGGTTGGCGCCCCGAGCCAGCCGCCAAGGCCTGCAAGCGACTCAGGGGCCGTCAGAGCCCTGCTGAGCCCTCAATAGGCCTGGCCCAGCTGCTCCAGGATGGCCGGATTCTCCAGCGTGCTGGTGTCCTGGGTGATGGCCTCGCCCTTGGCGATGCTGCGCAGCAACCGGCGCATGATCTTGCCGCTGCGCGTCTTGGGCAGGTTGTCGCCAAAGCGGATGTCCTTGGGCTTGGCGATGGGGCCGATTTCCTTGCCCACCCAGTTGCGCAGTTCCACCGCCAGTTTCTTGGCTTCGTCGCCCGTGGGCCGCCCACGCTTCAGCACCACAAAGGCGCAGATGGCTTCGCCCGTGGTGTCGTCGGGGCGCCCTACCACCGCGGCTTCGGCCACCAGGCCAGTGTGGCTGACCAGCGCCGACTCGATTTCCATCGTGCCCATGCGGTGGCCCGACACGTTGAGCACGTCGTCGATGCGGCCGGTGATGGTGAAGTTGCCGGTGTCCTTGTCGCGGATGGCGCCGTCGCCTGCCAAGTAGTAGCCCTTCAATTCAGCCGGGTAGTAGCTTTTCTTGAAGCGCTCGGGGTCGCCCCAGATGGTGCGAATCATGCTGGGCCACGGCTTCTTGATGACGAGGATGCCGCCACTGCCGTTGGGCACGTCGGCACCCGTTTCGTCAACGATGGCCGCCGCGATGCCCGGGAAGGGCAGCGTGCACGAACCCGGCACCATCGGCGTGGCGCCGGGTAGCGGCGTGATCACGTGGCCGCCTGTCTCGGTCTGCCAGAAGGTGTCGACGATGGGGCAGCGGCTGCCGCCGATGTTCTCGTAGTACCACTCCCAGGCCGCGGGATTGATGGGCTCGCCGACGCTGCCCAGGATGCGCAGGCTGCTCAGGTCGCTGTGCTTGGGGTGCACCGCTTCGTTGCTTTCAGCCGCCTTGATGAGCGAACGGATGGCGGTGGGCGCGGTGTAGAAGATGCTGACCTTGTGCCTTTCGATCGTCTTCCAGAAGCGGGCGGCGTCTGGGAAGGTGGGCACGCCTTCAAACACGATCTCGGTGCCGCCCAGCGCCAGCGGGCCGTAGGTGATGTAGCTGTGGCCGGTGACCCAGCCAATGTCGGCGGTGCACCAGAACACGTCATCGGGTTTCAGGTCGAAGGTCCAGGCGGTCGTCACCGCCGCATGCAGCAGGTAGCCGCCGGTGCTGTGCTGCACGCCCTTGGGCTTGCCGGTGCTGCCGCTGGTGTACAGCAGGAACAGCGGGTGTTCAGCACCCACCCATTCAGGTTCGCAGGTGGTGGCCGTGCCGTTCAGTTCGTCATGCAGCCAGTGGTCCCGGGCCGCGTTCCAGGCCACGGTGCCGCCGGTGCGCTTGAAGACGATGACGTTCTTCACCGTTTCACAGCCGGCCATCGCCAGCGCTTCGTCGGCGATGTTCTTCAACGGCAGGTGCTTGCCCCCACGGACCTGTTCGTCGGCGGTAATCACCATCACCGCGCCCGTGTCCTGGATGCGGTCGCGAAGGCTTTGCGCACTGAAGCCGCCGAACACCACCGAATGCGTGGCGCCGATGCGGGCGCAGGCTTGCATGGCGGCGACGCCTTCGACGCCCATGCTCATGTAGATGATGACGCGGTCGCCCTTGTTGACGCCGCGCGCCTTCAGCGCGTTGGCGAACTGACACACCATGGCCAGCAGTTCGCTGTAGGTGACCTTGGTGACAGCGCCGTCGTCGGCTTCGAAAATCAACGCCGTTTTGCCGCCCAGGCCGCGCTCGACGTTGCGGTCCAGACAGTTGTAGCTGGCGTTGAGCGTGCCGTCTTCAAACCATTTGAAAAATGGCGCCTGGCTGCTGTCCAGCACCTTGGTGAACGGCGTCTTCCAGCTGATGAACTCGCGGGCCAGACGGGCCCAGTAACCCTCGAAGTCGCGCTCGGCTTCTTCGCACAAGGCATGGTAGGCCGGCATGCCCGACACACGGGCTGCAGCCACCAGCGCCGCGGGGGGCTGGTGGGTCTTCAGGGGGGTGGGCT
>JAYSXE010000086.1:0-24875 GCA_043717565.1 Burkholderiales bacterium
ACCTGTTCGTTGGCCAGCACGGTCTGGTCCACCGGGTCCCAGTTGACAATCTGCGTCTTCTTGTAGGCGATGCCCTTTTCCAGCATCTTCAGGAAGAACCACTGGTTCCACTTGTAGTAGCTGGGGTCGCAGGTGGCGACCTCGCGGCTCCAGTCGAAGGCCAGGCCCAGCGGCTGCATCTGGCTCTTCATGTCGGCGATGTTGGCGCGTGTCCACTTCTCGGGCGCCACCTTGTTGTCGATGGCCGCGTTCTCGGCCGGCAGGCCGAATGCGTCCCAGCCCATGGGCATGAGCACGTTCATGCCCTTCATGCGCAGGTAGCGCGCCATCATGTCGTTGATGGTGTAGTTGCGCACATGGCCCATGTGCAGCTTGCCGCTGGGGTAGGGCAGCATGCTGCAGGCGTAGAACTTGGGGGCGTCGCTGCGCTCGTGCACGCGGTAGGCGTCGGTGGCCGCCCAGTGCGCCTGTGCCGAAGTTTCGACGTCGGCCGGGGTGTAGGTGTCTTTCATGGCGCCGATTGTAGGTAGCGGCGCTGCTGGGAAGCGGTGGGCCGCCCCAGGGCGGGCGGGCAGCATGCCCGCTGGCGGAACTCAGCGCGCCGGCACTTCGGTCACAAAGCCGATGCGCGACAGGCCGGCGGCCTGCACGGCGCCGATCAGCTCGGCCACACGGCCGTAGGGCACGCGTTCGTCGGCCCGCAGCTGCACCTCGGTCAGCGGCTGGCGGGCGGCGGCCGCGCGTGCGCGCTGCACCACCTCTTCGCGCGTGCTGGGTACATCGCCCAGGTACAGCTGGCCACTGGCGTCCACGGCCACCAGCAGCACGGCCGGCAGGTCGGTGGCCGCCGCTGCGCCTTCGGCCTTGGGCAGGTCCAGCGCCAGGCGGGCATTCATCAGCGGCGCGGTGATGATGAAGATCACCAGCAGCACCAGCATCACGTCGATCAGCGGCGTCATGTTGATGTCGCTCATCGGGCGCGAGCCCGGGTTGCGCTCCAGCCTGCCGAAGGCCATGTCAGGCGGCCTGCCCGGGGCGCTGCGCAGGCCCTGGGCCGTCCAGCACCATGTCGCGCAGGTCGTGCGCAAAACCTTCCAGTTCGCCCTCGCAGGCGGCCACCCATTTGCCGAACACGTTGTAGGCCAGCACGGCAGGTACAGCCACGGCGATGCCGGCGGCGGTCATGATCAGGGCCTCGCCAATGGGGCCTGACACCTTGTCGATGGTGATGCTGCCCGCGGCCGCCATGCCGGCCAGCGCGCCGTAGATGCCCCAGACGGTGCCGAACAAACCCACAAAGGGTGCCGTGCTGCCAATGGACGCCAGCAGCACCTGGCCCCACTGCAGGTGCGCCAGCCCGCGGTGCAGCGCGTCGCGCAGGCGCCGCGTGAGCTGTGCGGCCACCTGCCCGCCACCTTCCAGCGTTCCCGCGCCGGGCCGGGCCAGCGCCGCGTCCAGCAGCGGCACCAGCACCCGCTCACGGTCCAGCGCCGACAGCCGGGTGCGCCCTTCTTGCAGGTCTGCCGCAGCCCAGAACGCCGGCACCGTACGCTCGATGTCGGCCGCCGCCCGGCGCAGCATCCAGGTCTTCCAGATGATCAGCACCCAGGCGGCCACGCTCATGGCCAGCAGCAGCAGCGCCACGGCGCGCCCGATGCCGTCGCTGGCAGCCCAGAACTGCAGCAAGCCGTGGTTTTGCATGGGTGTGGGCCGGTTGGGGTGGGTGTTGCCGGCGCCGCGCTAGCGCAGGCCCAGCACGTCCTGCATGTCGAACAAGCCGGGCTGGCTGCGCCCGGCCAGGAAGCGCGCGGCGCGCAGGCTGCCTTCGACGTAGTTGGCGCGGCTGCTGCTCTTGTGCACGATCTCGATGCACTCGCCAGCACCGGCGAACAGGACCTTGTGCTCGCCAATGATGTCGCCACCCCGCACGGTGGCAAAGCCGATGCTGCCCGGGACGCGTTCGCCAGTGTGACCGTGGCGCGTGAACACGCCCTGTCCTTCCAGCGTGACGTTGCGCGCGCGGGCCAGCACCTCGCCCATGGCCAGCGCAGTGCCGCTGGGGGCGTCGACCTTGTGGCGGTGGTGGGCTTCCAGCACCTCGATGTCGTAGCCGTCGCCCAACTGCCGCGCCGCCTGTTCCAGCAGCCGCAGCATCACGTTCACGCCCACGCTCATGTTGGCCGCGAACACCACCGGCACCAGGGCGGCCGTGGCAGCGATGGACTGCTTTTCGGCGGCGCTGAAGCCCGTGGTGCCCACCACCGCGCGCACACCCTGGCGGGCGCAGGCGGTCAGGTGGGCCAGCGTGCCTTGCGGGCGCGTGAAGTCAATCAGCACCTGGGCGCCCTGCAGCCCCGCGTCGATGTCAGCGGTGACGTTCACACCGGCCCGGCGGCCCAAGGTGGCGCCGGCGTCCTGCCCCAATGCCGGGCTGCCAGCCACGTCCAGCGCGCCCGACAGGCGCAGGTCACTGGCGGCCATCACGGCCTGTATCAGTTCACGGCCCATGCGCCCGCCGGCGCCCGCGATGGCGATGTTCAGCGGTGTCGTCAAAAGGGGCTCCGGTGCACGGTGGGGTTTTCGGAATGAGGGCTGCAGGATTCAGCGCGCGTGGGCCTGGGTTCGGGGCCTGCCGCGGCAGCG
The DNA here is from genome assembly GCA_043717565.1 of Burkholderiales bacterium. Taxonomy (GTDB): domain Bacteria; phylum Pseudomonadota; class Gammaproteobacteria; order Burkholderiales; family Burkholderiaceae_C; genus Rubrivivax. The sequence continues at coordinate 2,644 of JAYSXE010000086.1, forward strand.
GGTGTCAGCTCTTTTCCAGCGGCGGGTAGCTGCGCACCGGGCCCACGGGCTCGGGCACCACCGCCTCGCGCTTGGCGGGCGGCGGCAGCGCCTTGCGTTCATCGTCGCTGAGTTCCAGCTTCGGCGCGCGCGGGTCCTTGATGCGGCTGATGGAGGCGACAAAGTCGCGTTCCGAGGGCAGGTCGGGCACGGTGACCGCCTTCACGACGTCACCGTCGAACTGCACCACCACGCTGCGCCGCTGCTCCTCGGCCCCGGGCCGCCGAAGCGTGAAGATGTAATCCCAGCGACTGGCGTGAAAGGGGTCGGTGACCAGCGGTGTGCCCAGCAAGTCCCGCACCTGCAGACGTGTCAGGCCCGGCTTGAGCAAGGCCGCCTGCTCTTTGGAAATGACGTTGCCCTGCACGATGTCGATGCGGTAGGGCGTGATGAAGCCCAGGAAGCTGTCGGTGCGTTGCAGCGATTCGCAGCCCGCCAGGCCCAGCAGCGCAGTGAGCGTGCCGACAACAGCGGTGAGTCGAAGGAGTGGGTGCATGGGTTGAGACCGGGTTGGGCGGCGGCCCGTTGGCGACGGTTGGCTGCGGGGCGCGGCCGCGGCGATCAGCAGCACCCGTTGAGGTGCGCCGGCCGCCTGCGCCAAGGGCCCACAGAGCGCCCGGTACGGGCTGGCTATGATTGGCATTCTATCGGCGGCTTGTTGCGGCACGCTGCCCCGGTTGACAGGTGCCCCCGGGTGCCGCGCAACCCGTTGACCAGCAAGGCGAGGGCAAGCGATTGAAGCACGCCGATGAATTGAAGAGCAGCGGCCTCAAAGCCACGCTGCCGCGCATCAGGATCCTGGAAGTCTTCCAGCGCACCGAGCGCCGCCACATGACGGCCGAAGATGTCTACAAGGCCCTGCTGGCCGACGATTCCGATGTTGGCCTGGCCACGGTGTACCGCGTGTTGATGCAGTTTGAACAGGCCGGCCTGCTGACGCGCAGCAATTTTGAATCCGGCAAGTCGGTGTTCGAGCTGAACGCCGGCGACCACCACGACCACCTGGTGTGCCTGGACTGTGGCCGCGTGGAGGAATTCTTCGACCCTGAGATCGAGTCCCGCCAACGGACCGTGGCGCTGGCGCGCGGCTTTGAACTGCAGGAGCATTCGCTGTCGCTGTACGCACGTTGCAGCAAGCCCGTGTGCCCGCACCGGATGAAGGGCGCCGCCGCCGCTTGAATGGGGCGGGCGCGCCTTGCGTCCGCGGGTTCTTACGTGTCTTCGGCCGAACCGGCGTCCATGGCGCGCTGGTGGCGCTTGATGAATTCCTGGTACGTGTCGATGCCGCGCAGCTGCAGCACGGTGTTGCGCACCGCCGCCTCGACCAGCACGGCCAGGTTGCGGCCCGCATCCACGGCGATAACCACCTTGCGCACCGGCAGGTCCAGCACGTCTTCGTACAGCGGCTCGTGCGGCAGGCGGTCGAAATCGCGTTCCATCGTTTCCTTGCGCACCAGGTGCACGATGAGCTTCACGCGCATCTTGCGGCGCACCGCCGTTTCGCCAAAGATGGCCTTGATGTCCAGCAGGCCGATGCCCCGCACTTCCAGCAGGTTCTGCAGCAGTTCAGGGCAGCGGCCTTCCAGCGCCGTTTGCGAGATGCGATAGATGTCCACCGCGTCGTCAGCCACCAGGCCGTGGCCGCGCGACACCAGTTCCAGGCCCAGCTCGCTCTTGCCCAGGCCCGATTCACCGGTCAGCAGCACGCCCAGGCCCAGGATGTCCATGAACACCCCGTGGCGCGTGGTCCGTTCGGCAAACAACTGGCCCAGGTAGCCCCGGACCACGTCGATGACGTGGCCTGCCGATTCGGAGGTCACGAACAGCGGTATCTCGGCGCGGTCGCACATGGCCACCAGGCGCGGCGGCGGCGTCTGCGCGTCGGCCACGATCAGCACCGGCGGCTCGAGCGTGACGATGCGGGAGATGCGGCGCTCCTGGTCGTCGGGGTCGGCTTCCAGCAGGTAATTCACCTCCCGCACACCCACGATCTGCACGCGGTAGGGGTGGATGTAGTTCAGGTAGCCCACCAGGTCGGCTGCCGAGCGGGCGTCGCGCACGGCGGCGTCGTCAAATCGGCGTTCGGGATGACCCTGCCCAGCTACCCACGACCAGCGCAGCGACTTGCTGTGCGCTTCGAACAGTGCCTCGGCGCTGATGGAGGTGGGCTTCATGGCTGGCGGCAGTGGTGCCCAGCAACAGCGGGCCGAGACTTCGGGTCAGCGCATGAACGCCGGTGCATCAAGCCACGGACTTCAGCGGTTGCCAGTCGGCAATCATCTGGTGCAACTTGCCGGCGTCGGCCTCGGTGAGCAGCCGTTCCCGCAGTTCACGGTCTGACAGCATCTCGGCGATCTCCGACAGGATTTCCAGGTGCCGCTGCGTGGCGGCTTCAGGAACCAGCAGGAAGATCAGCAGTTTCACCGGCTCGTCGTCGGGCGCGTCAAAACCAATGGGCTGGCTGACACGCACCACGGCGGCCAACGGGTTCTTCAGCCCCTTGATGCGGCCGTGCGGAATGGCCACACCGTGACCCAGACCTGTAGAGCCCAGCCGCTCGCGTGCAAACAGGTTGTCTGTGACCAGGCCACGCGCAATGGCGTGCTGGTTCTCGAACAACAGGCCGGCCTGCTCGAAAGCGCGCTTCTTGCTGGTGGCTTCCACTTCCAGCAAGACATTGGCGGACGGCAGTATCGCTGCGAGTCGGTTCATCTGACCATTCCTCAGGGGTGAATCTGCCGGGCGCCAACTTCACTGTCGGCGCCCCTGGGCCACGACAACGGGCACCTGGGGGCACTTTTCATCATAGCAACGGCCCGACCGTGCAAACCCCACCGATGGGCCCCGAAACAGGTGGAATTGGACGGTTCTGCCCAATATTTGCGGCGCCGCAGCAACAGTGCATTCACCATGCAAAACGGCCCCGAAGGGCCGTGCGTTGACCGTGCCCGAAAAGGGCCTGCGTTCAGGCCGCGGGCATGGCCGCGCGCTTGGGCGAGGTGTGGTGATGATCCTGCACGCGGTCCTTGTGCCGCATCACCTGGCGGTCAAGCTTGTCCATCAACTGGTCGATGGCGGCGTACATGTCCTCGTGGGACTGCTCCACGAAGATGTCACGGCCCTTCACATGCAGCGTGACTTCGGCTTTTTGCCTTCGTTCCTTCTCCTTCAGGTTTTCCACTGTCAGCAGCACCGTGACGTCGACCACCTGGTCGAAATGTCGTTTCACGCGATCCAGTTTTGTAAGCACGTACTCTCGCAATGCGGGTGAGACTTCAAGGTGATGGCCGCTGATCGTCAAGTTCATCAAAACCTCCTTTACGGGGAGTGGGACACAGATACCGGCAGCCGGAACCACCGGTCACGAAAGAACGGGGAGAACAGTTTTGGGTTGGGGGTGAGTACCGTTGTGATGCTGGGAAGCGGCTGGAGAACCGCGAGATCAGTGTGCTACTGAAGCAGCAGGCTGACAAGCGCGAAACTGCGAAAAGACATGCGGTTTGCGGGCTTACGGCGCAAGAGCGTTCCGGCCGACCGCGTAGCCGCCCATGCAACGGCCCGCCCAGCACGCTGGCCGGGGTCTTTGGGGGTGGCGAAAGCGTGCAATTAGCACGTTCCGGCGCGGCCTGTACGCAACAACCTGATCGCTAGAATGACCCGCAACCCGCTTGTGTTCCCATGGCGCTGCGGCACCCGCTGGCACACCATCCTCCCATGAAACTGATTGGCTCGCTCACCAGCCCCTACGTGCGCAAAGTGCGCATCGTGATGGCTGAAAAGAAACTCGACTCGCAGTTGGTGCTGGAGGACGTATGGGCTGCTGACGACATTCTGAAAAGCAACCCGCTGGGCAAGGTGCCCTGCCTGGTCATGGAAGGCGGCGAGGCGGTGTTCGACTCGCGGGTGATCGTCGAGTACCTGGACACCCTGTCGCCGGTGGGAAAGCTGATTCCACCGATGGGGCGCGAACGCATTGAAGTGCGGACCTGGGAGGCCCTGGCAGACGGCCTGCTGGACGCCAGCATCGCGGCGCGTCTTGAAGCCACCTGGGGCGGCCGTTCGCCCGAGCAGCGCTCGCAAGCCTGGATAGACCGCCAGATGACGCGCGTGATGGCGGCGCTGAAAGCGATGTCGCAGGGGCTGGGCGACAAGCCGTACTGTTCAGGCACCTATTTTTCGCTGTCGGATGTGGCTGTGGGCACAGCCCTGGGTTACCTGGACTACCGGTTCCCGCACATCGACTGGCGCTCTGACCACCCCAACCTGGTGCGCCTGCACGACAAGCTGGCCACGCGGCAGAGCTTCATCGACAGCGCGCCGCCGGCGGGCTGACCGGGCTGCACCACCGGCCTGTTTTGGCCGGCCTGATTTGGCTGGCCTGTTCAACAAGTTTGTTCAACAGGTCTCTTCAGCCGGCATGAAGCTGCCCGGCTGGGCCAGCGGCCAGTACAGCTTGAAGACGTTGTGGGGCCATTCGGCGCGGCCGTCGATGGCAGCTCTGAGCGCGCCCGGTTTCACAAAGGGCAGCTGATTCGCCAGCAGGCGCACGTCGTGGTTGGCCGAGCGGCGCACGATGTGCGAGGCGTTGATCTGGCTGGGGTGGTCCAGGCCACAGGCCTGCACCAGTTCCTGCAGCGCCTTCAGGGTGTTCTGATGGAAGCGCCACACACGCTCGGTCTTGTCAGGCACCACCAGCGCCTGCTGGCGCAACGGGTCTTGCGTGGCCACACCCGTGGGGCAATGCCCGGTGTGGCAGGTCTGCGCCTGCAGGCAACCCAGCGCGAACATGAATCCACGCGCAGAGTTGCACCAGTCGGCGCCCAGGGCCATGGCGCGGGCGATGTCGAAGGCGCTGACGATCTTGCCCGCGCAGCCGATCTTCACGCGGTGGCGCAAGCCCAGCCCGTTCAGCGTGTTGTGCACCAGCAGCAGCCCTTCCTGCATGGGCGCGCCCACGTGGTCGGTGAATTCCAGCGGCGCGGCGCCGGTGCCGCCCTCACCACCGTCCACGACGATGAAGTCGGGCAGGATGTCGGTGTCCAGCATGGCCTTGGCCAGCGCAAACCACTCCCAGGGGTGGCCGATGCACAGCTTGAAGCCCGTGGGCTTGCCGCCCGACAACACGCGCAGCCGCTCGACAAAATGCAGCAGCTCCGCGGGTGTGGAAAACGCCGTGTGGCAGGCGGGGCTGACGCAGTCCACACCCTCCGGAACGCCCCGCGCTGCAGCGATCTCGGGTGTCACCTTCGGGCCCGGCAAAACCCCGCCGTGGCCCGGTTTGGCGCCCTGGCTGAGCTTGATCTCGATCATCTTCACCTGCGGGTCGCGCGCGTTTTGCGTGAAGCGCTCGTCGCTGAAGCTGCCGTCGTCGTTTCGGCAACCGAAGTAGCCGCTGCCGATTTCCCAGATCAGGTCACCGCCATGCGCACGGTGGTGCTGGCTGATCGACCCCTCTCCGGTGTCGTGCGCAAAGCGGCCCTTGGCTGCGCCGCCGTTCAGCGCCCGGATGGCGTTGGCACTGAGCGCACCAAAGCTCATGGCCGAGATGTTGAAGACGCTGGCGCTGTAGGGCTGCGTGCAACTGCCGCCACCGCCGATGCTGATGCGGAAATCGTGCGAAGAAAGCGCGGTGGGCGCCAGTGAGTGGTTGATCCACTCGTAGCCAGTCTGGGAGACGTCCAACTGGGTGCCGAAGGGCCTTTTGTCGGCGTCGCCCTTGGCGCGCTGGTACACCAGGCTGCGCTGCTGGCGGGAAAAGGGTGAGGCCTCGTGGTCGCTCTCGATGAAGTATTGGCGGATCTCCGGGCGGATGAATTCGAGCAGGAAGCGCAGGTGCCCGATGACCGGGTAGTTGCGCAGCACGGAATGACGGCGCTGGCGCGTGTCGCGCAAGCCCAGGGCCACCAGCCCCAGGCACACCAGTGCCGGCAGCCCGCCGGTACCGGCCACCACCCAGGCCAGGCCAAACAGAAAAGCCAGCACGCCGCAGAGCATCCATGCCGCGTAGCGCACCGGAAAGTGCTGGTCCAGGCGATTCAACCAGTTGTGCATGGGCGCTCCAAGGCTGGCGGCATGCGCCATGCCGCTGGGCTTGCATGCTAGTGGCCACCCCGTCTTTTCACGCCCTCGAACAGCCCGCTCTTCCGCTGGCAATTCAGCTGGCCACTCAGGCGCCTGCGGGCCCGCAGGCGCAGCCGCCACCGCAGCCGCCCGAGCGCAAGCCCCTGTGTATACTTTTTGCTCAGCGCTGATTTGCTCCGGCTTGCGGGCGCTTAACAAATGCCGCTAAACAGGGGCCGCCTGGGAAGTTCGTCCAAACCCGGGGGCCGCTTGCAAAGGCGGCCCCCGGGTTTTTGCACTTCATGGCTTCTTTGGGTTTGACAGCTCCACAGGACATGCACTTCAGCGAGCCGCTCGCGCTGAAGAGCGGCGCCGTGCTGGCCGGCTATGACCTGCGCTACGAAACCTATGGCGCCCTGAACGCGGCGCGCAGCAATGCGGTGCTGGTTTGCCACGCGCTGAACGCCAGCCACCATGTGGCCGGCACGCACGCCAACGGCAGCGTGGGCTGGTGGGACAACCTGGTGGGCCCCGGGAAGCCTCTGGACACCAACCGGTTCTTTGTCATCGGCGTCAACAACCTGGGCTCCTGTTTCGGCTCCACAGGCCCCACGTCGGTCAACCCGGCCGATGGCCGCGTCTACGGCGCCGACTTTCCGGTGGTGACGGTGGAAGACTGGGTGGAGGCCCAGGCCCGCCTGGTGCAACGCATGGGCATCGAGCAGCTGGCGGCCGTGCTGGGCGGCAGCCTGGGTGGCATGCAGGCCCTGGCCTGGGCGCTGCAGTATCCCGGCCGCCTGCGCCACTGCGTTGCGGTGGCCACGGCGCCCAACCTGAGTGCGCAGAACATCGCCTTCAATGAAGTGGCGCGCCGCGCCATCGTCACCGACCCCGACTTCCACGGCGGCCACTACATCGCGCACGGCACGGTGCCCAAACGGGGCCTGCGCGTGGCGCGCATGATTGGCCACATCACCTACCTGAGCGACGACGCGATGGAGGCCAAGTTCGGCCGCGAGATGAAGGGCGCAGAGCCCGGGTACAGCACGCAAGCCATCGAATTCCAGATCGAAGGCTACCTGCGCCACCAGGGCGACAAGTTCAGCGAATACTTTGACGCCAACACCTACCTGCTGATCACCCGCGCGCTGGACTACTTCGACCCCGCGCGGGCGCACGGCGGCAGCCTGTCGGCAACGTTTGCAGCTGCGCAGGGACGGCAGGGTGCAGACGGGGCCATGCCGAATTTCACGCTGATCAGCTTCACCACCGACTGGCGTTTTTCACCGGCGCGCAGCCGCGAGATCGTGAAAGCGCTGGTCGACAACCGCAGCGCCGTGGCCTATGCCGAGATCGACGCGCCACACGGACACGACGCGTTCCTGCTCGACGACCCGCGCTACCACGCACTGATGCGCGCCACGTTTGCCGGGCTTGCCACCGATGTCTGAACGCAAGGACCTGGAGACCATCGCCAGCCTGGTGCCGGCCGGCAGCCGCGTGCTGGACCTGGGTTGCGGCAATGGCGAACTGCTGGCCTGGTTGCAGCAGCACAAGGGGTGCAGCGGCTACGGCATCGAGATCGACGACAGCAACGTGTTGTCGTGCGTGCAGCGCGGCGTGAACGTCATCCAGCTGAACCTGGAAGAAGGCCTGGCGCTGTTTGACGACCACAGTTTTGACGTGGTGCTGCAGGTCGACACGCTGCAACACCTGCGCAACACCGAGCGCATGCTGCGCGAAACCGCGCGCGTGGGGCGCATCGGCATCGTGGCTTTTCCCAACTTCGCCCATTGGCGCAACCGGCTGCACGTGCTGACCGGCCGCATGCCGGTGACACGCACGCTGCCGTACCAGTGGTACGACACGCCCAACATCCGAGTCGGCACCTATGCCGACTTCGAGGTGCTGGCGCGCCGCTGTGGCCTTTCGGTGACCGACAGCTTCGGCCTGCAGGGCGGCAACACCATTCGCCGCTGGCCCAACGCGCGCGCCAGCGTGGCCGTGTTCCGGTTCGAGAAGGCCTGAGGGCCGGGCAGCGCAGAGCCGCGCTGTGGCCGGCGGCCGCCTTCAGGCCGCCGGGTTTTCTGCCAGCCGCTGGGCCGAGCCGGCCTTCAGGTCAGCGGGCACACGCACAGAAAAGCGCGCCCCTTCGCCCGGCGCGCTGGTCACGCCCATGGCGCCGCCCATGGCTTCAGCCAATTGGCGGCACAAGGCCAGGCCCAGCCCGGTACCGGCCACACCGGTGTACTGCGCACCCACCCGCTCGAAAGGGTTGAAAAGACGCGCGATCTGATCCGGGTGAAGCCCCGGCCCGCTGTCGATGACGTTGATCTCTGCGACACCGCCGTGCTGCAGGACGGCCACCCGCACCCAGCCGTCGGGCCGGTTGTACTTGATGGCGTTGGACACCAGGTTGGTCAGGATCTGCTTCAGGCGGCGGCGATCGGCCAGCACCACCAAGGCCGCCAGCCCCGCGGTGCGGTCCTGGTGCAGACTGATGTTGCGCGGTGCAGCGGTGGCGGCCAGCATGGTGAGCACTTCATCCACCAATTTCCACAGCGGCACCGGTTCGATCGCGAACGACAACTGCCCCGTCTGCACGCTGGACAAGTCCAGCACGTCGTCCACCAGCGCCAGCAGGTGCTGCCCGCTGTCCAGCACATGGCGTATCCAGCCCTGCTGCCGTTCTGGCAGGTTGTTGTCCATGTCCAGCAACTGCGCGAAGCCCAGGATGGCATTCAGCGGCGTGCGCAGTTCGTGGCTGACCCGCGACAGGAACTGTGACTTGGACAGGTCGGCCGCAGCCGCACGGTCGCGTTCGACGCGCAGCCGCTCGGCCTGACGGGCTTGCGAGACGTCGGTCAGCGTGCCGATCATGCGCAGCGCGCGGCCCTGGTGGTCCCGCTGCAGGATCACCCCGCGCGACAGCACCGTCACCCAGTGGCCGTCCTTGTGCAGCAGCCGGTGTTCGTTGACGTACGACGGCGTGAGCCCGTCCAGGTGTCCCTGGCGGTCGGCCAGCATGGCCGCGCGGTCGTCAGGGTGGGTCAGTTCGTCGAGTGCCTGCGGGCTGTCGCTCAGCTCGTCGTTTCCGTAACCGAGCAGTGCCTTGCCACCTGGGGACAGAAACTCCACACCGTCGCGCACGTACCAGTCCCACACCCCGTCGCCCATGCTCATCAGGGCGCGTTTCCAGACCTGGCTGCTGGAACGCAGCGCCTCTTCCACCCGGCGCGTTTCGGTCACGTCGAAGATAAGGCCGATGCGCACCGCCCAGCCGTCCACCGGCGTCATGGCGGCGCTGTGCATCTGCACCACGCGAACCTCACCCGAAGGCAACACCAAGCGGTACTCGATCTGCAGCGACGTGCCCTCGCCCACGGCCTGCGCGGCGGCGGCAACCACACGGCCGGCGTCGTCCGGGTGGCGCATCGAAGGCAGCAGGTCCGGGTTGGCGAACAAGTCTTGCGGCCGGATGCCGAAGAGGTGTTCGAGCTGCGGGCTGACATAACTGAGTTTGCGTTCACCGCTGGGGTGCAGCAGCAAGCGGTACACCACGCCCGGAATGATCTGCACCATCTGTTCCAGCTGGTCGCGGTGTGCTCGCAGGGCCGCCTGCTCGGCACGCTCGGCCGTGATGTCTTCCACCGTGCCCTCGAAGTACAGCATGTTGCCGTGGGCGTCACGCACGGCGTGTGCATGCTCACGCACCCAGATGCGCTCGCGGGTCTTGTAGCGCCGCACCTCCGACTCGAAGGCCACCACCCGGCCGTCGCGCTGCAACAGGGCCACGAAGTCGGCCCGGCGGTGCGGGTCGACATACCACTCGGTGGCGACGTCGGTGACGGCGACTGCCAAGTCGTCGGGCCGCTCATAGCCATTCAGCCGGGCCAGCGCCGGGTTGGCATGCACCAGGCGGCCATCGGGCGCCGAGCGGTAGGCCCCCACCGGCAGGAATTCGAAGAGCGACGAAAAATTGTCGGCGGCGGCGGACATGCTGTGCGCTGCGGCGGGTGTGCTCAGTCGAACGTGACTTCGCTGCGCACGGTGCCCGCGCGGTCAGCGCTGGCGCTGAGTGCGATCACCGTGCCGCGGGGCCCGCGCACCACCCACTCCACCACCGCGCGGTCGGCCGTGATCTCGCGGTTGGGCAGAAAGGCCTGCAGGCTGGACTTCGGCGCATGGCCTTCCAGGTGCGGCGCCACCACGCGGTGGCGCCCGCTGGCCAGGCTGGCCGCCGGTGGCAGGTGGATTTCAAACACCGTGCCGCGCACCGTCTTGCGCTGCAGCGCGCGCTTGGTCACATAGGCCGGCAGGTAGCCGCTGTTGGCCACCGCCATGCGCACGCGCCAGGTGTCGGCACCCAGGGCGCGCACCTCGGTGCGCAGCACTTCCAGCTTGGGCAGGCTCAGGCCCAGTTGCGTCAGCCAGGCCGGGAAGCGCGCCGCTTCACGCTCGCGCAGCGCCGGCGGCGGGTTGCGCCAGTAGTTCATGCGGTCCCAGCCGCCCAGTTCCACCATGCCCAGTTGTGGGTGGCGGAAGGGGTACCAGGTCACGTGGGCGTTGCCGCCGCACTGTTCGTCGCTCCACTTCAGCAGCTTCAGGTCGTCTTCCACCGGGTGGTTGCGGTACCACTCGATCCACTTGTAGTCGGTGATGCCGGCTTCCTGGTTGGGCGCCCAGATCTCGACCGTCCAGAACAGCGCCCCCAGGTGTTCATACACCCAGTCCTGGGTGCCGGAAATGGTGTCCTTCGGGTGGTACTTGAAGTCGTGCCAGATGCTGATGGCCGGGTAGCCGGTCAGCCGCGCGCCCAGCTCGGACAGGCGCTTGATCATCCACAGGTCCTCGGGGATCATGTCGTCGTCGCTTTGCGTGCCCATGGGCCGCAGGATGACGCCGCTGTGCGTGTGGAAGCTGATGGCCGCACCGATGTTGCCGTGGCCGGTGATGAAGTCCACCATTGCACGCACTTCGGGTTCGCTGGTGGGGTAGGGCCCGGCCCCGGTTTGCTCGAATTCCTGCCGCCACATCGAAGGGAAGTTGCGGTTCAGGTCCAGGCCCTCGCGGTCAGGGTTCACCGTGACCTGCAGACCGTCGAAATTTTTCAGCGTGCCCTCGGGAATGATGCGGAAGTACTCGCCGCCGAATTCACCGGGTTCGCGCGCCACCATCAGGCGCGGCTCAGAGGCATGTTTTTTCCAGGTGCCGTGCGGGTCGGGGATGCGCATGCTGAGCATGCGGCCGTCGCCGTCCACGTCTTCCACCGTCAAGCCGTCCACCGGCGATTCGTCGAACGGGTAGGGCCGGGTGCTGGACCGGATGTGCCGCGGCTTGTCGGCCAGGGCCAGCTCGGCACCGTCGGGGTTCAGGCGCGGCACGATGTACACCGCGCGCGTGTTCAGCAGCTCGGTCACGGGGGTGCTGCTGCCAAACCCCTGCACCAGCTGGTGCAGCCAGTACAGGCAGGCGGTGCAGGCCGTCAGTTCGGCCGCGTGGATGTTGCCGTCCACCCAGATGGCGGGCTTGTCCTCGTCAGGTCCGGTGGCGCGGTTGGTGACGGCCAGCAGCCAGATGTCGCGGCCTTCAAAGCTTTTGCCGATGCTGCGCAGGTTCACCAGTTGCGGCGCTGCGGCGGCGTAGTCCTGCAGCAGCCGGGTCAGCTCGGGGTAGCGGTAGAACTGGTCAAAGCGCGGAATCGGAATGTCGGACATGGTGCTGCTGCGGGGCCTGCGGCCTGAAAATGCCTCAACCGATGCTAAACGGGCATCAGCGGCCCCTACCCCCATGCAAACGCGCGCCGACGTGCGGCGCGCGCGCCTTTCGACGCACCCTCACTGGGTTTGCACCGCGCTGGTGACGACCAGGTTGGGAATGGGCAGGCATTCGCTGATCAGGTTCGGGGAGGTGCAAGGGGCTGTGGCCATGGCGGTCACCACGCTGGCGCCGGCCGTCACATTGCCGAAGACCGCATAGCCCCGCGTCGTGCCATTACGGTTCAGGAACAGGTTGTCGACGAGGTTGATGAAAAATTCCGATGTCGCCGAGTCGGGGTCACCGGTGCGCGCCATCGCCACCGACAGCCGCACGTTGGAAAGCCCCGCGTTGTCTTCCAGCACGATGGGCGCGTTCGTGATCTTGTGGGTGGGCACGGCGTTGGCCACCACCGGGGCGTCATAACCACCGCCCTGCAACACGAAGTTCGTTACGCGGCGGTGAAAGACGCTGTTGTTGTAGAAACCGGCGTTGACGTAGTTCAGGAAGTTCGTCACCGTGATGGGTGTCTGCTGCGGCGTGAGGGTGATGACGTAGCTGCCACTGACGGCGGCGCCGTTGCTGACGGTCATCGTCACCTGGGGCACCGGCACCGTGTAGCTGGGCGTGGCCAGACTGGCGTTGCCCGCAGTGCGCAAGACAGCAAACTGCTGGGTACCCACCGCGTTGACCGTGCAGGTGTAGTAAGCCGTTGTGGCCGAGCTGATGTTCGGCGCTGTCGTGCTGCGGACGATGTTGACGCAGCCCGTTGACGTCACAGTCATTGGTTGGTCCAGATTGCTGCCGGTGAGCGTCAGCACCAGTTGCTGGCTGTAGCGCGGCGTTCCTGTGCTTGCCGAGGCCACCACGGGCTGCGTGACGGTGTAGTTGACCACCGACAAAGAGAGGTTGTCACCCACGCGGGTGACCGAGAACTGCTGCGCCCCAAGCACCGCAGCGGTGCAGGTGTAGTACGCGGTGGTGGCCGTGCTGATGTTGGGCGCGGTGGTGCTTCGCGCAATGCCCGTGCAGCCGGGCGAGCTCACGGTCAGCGGCAGGTCCAGGCCGGTGCCGGTCAGCGTCAACAGCAGGGGCTGGCCGAACGCTGCTGCACTGGTGCTGACCGTTGCAACCTGCGGCGCCGGCACGGTGTAGGCCGCCGTGCGCAAGGGCGCTGCAATGCCGGTTTGGTTCACCGTGAACAGCTGCGCGCCGTAGCCGGCCACCGTGCAGTTGTAGTACGCGGTGGTGGCGGTGCTGATGTTGGGCGCCACGGTGCTGCGCGTGATGCCGCTGCATCCCGGGGAGGTCACCGTCAACGGCATGTCAAGGCCTGCGCCGGTCAGCGTCAGCAGCAGGTTCTGGCCGTAAACCGGCGCACCCGTGCTGGCCGCCGCCACTTGTGCCGGCACGACATAGGCCGCATTGCCCAAAGCCTGGTTGTCACCATTGCGCGTGATGGTGAACTGCTGCGCGCCGTAGCCGTCCGCCGTGCACGTGTAGTACGCGGTGGTGGCCGTGCTGACGTTGGGCGCCGTGGTGCTGCGCGCAATGCCGGCGCAGCCTGCGGAGGCCACGGTCAGGGGCAGATCCAGGCCGGTACCGGTCAGGGTGAGCAGCACGTTCTGGCCAAAGGCCGTGGCAGCGGCGGTGGAAGTCGTCACCTGGGGTGCCGGCACGGTGTAGGCGGCGGTGGCCAGCGCCGTGGCCGAGCCGCTTTGGGCCACACTGAACTGCTGCGCGCCATAGGCCGCGGCGGTGCAGGTGTAGTAGGCCGTGGCGGACGTGCTGATGTTGGGTGCGGTGGTGCTGCGCGCAATGCCGGTGCAGCCGGCTGATGTGACCACCAGGGCCTGGTCCAGGTTGCTGCCGTTCACAGTCAACACCACCTGCTGGCCGATCGGTGCGGTGCTGGCGCTGGCAGAGGTCACCGCAGCCACGGGGGCTGGGGCAGGCGCCGGGCTTGCGGCACCGCCACCACCACCGCCGCAGGCCACCAGCACCGGCAGTGCGGCAACGGCAGCGAACAAGGGGAACAGCACCGAACGGTCGGCCGGCGGCAGGGGGTGGTTCATCAGATGGGCCTTTGAGGTGATCGCGGTGGGCGGGTGTTTGGGGCGGGTGTTTGGGGCGGGTGTTCGGAGCAGATCTATGTGGCGGATCTATCAAGCGGATCTATCAAGCGAACAACCTATTCCAACATGAGCTTGGCCATGCCACGCAGGGTGAAAAGCCGCCCGGGATTCTGCTTCTCCTCGAGCATGCTGGACAAACGGTTACGAATTCGTGCGCTGCGCTGTGCGCGCCACACCACCACGTCGGCCAGCCAGGGGTGGTGGTTGACGCGGCTGGCGGTTTCGTAAAGGTCAAAGCGGGGCTTCAGCAGCGCCAGGCTGTTTTCATAGGCCTGGCGCGTCATGCCGTCGTCCAGCCAGGCGGAACGCAGCAGCGCCTCGGCCGCGAGCATGCCGGTCTCCATGGCCTTGCCGATGCCTTCGCCGCTGAAGGCATAGGTGCTGCCCGCGGCTTCACCGGTAACCAGCAGGCCCGGGCGCGACCAGCGCGCGCCCAGCATTGAACAGCGCAGCGGGGCGCCCTTCACCGCACCGATGAGCGTGCCGCTGGCCATCAGCTCGCGCGCGGGGGCGTACAGCTCGCAAAAGGCGTCGAACATGGTGCGCAGGTTCACGTCCTGCATGCGGCCCTTGCCGTCGCGCTGGCGGATGTGGCTGCCGGTCAGGCCGGCGCCGATGTTGAACACGCCGCCCGGCGCCGGAAAGATCCAGCCGTAGCCGCCGCGCAGCCGCTGGTGCCACACCATCTGCAGCTGGGTGATGCGGCCCACCATCGAGTCGTTGCGCACATAGCCGCGCAGGGCCACGCCGCTGGGCGTCTGGCGTTCGCACAATTCGGCCGCCTGCAGCGCCTGCGGCACGGCACCGGTGGCCAGCACCACCCAGCGGGCCTGGACGTGCAGGCGCGCGATGGTGCCCGCCGGGCCCTTGAAGCAGCCGCCCACCACCCGGCCACTGTCCACCACGGGCGCTTCAAACCGCCACGGCGTCAGCAGGGTGGCGCCGGCACGCTGCGCAGCGCGCACCAGCACGTGGTCGAGCGTCTTGCGCGGCAGCACCGACAGGGTGCCCGGCACGTCCACCTGCCCGCCGCGCGGCCCTACGCAGCGCACGTGCGTGACCGGCGTGGCCAAGCTCGCCACTTCTTCGGCCACACCCAGGCGGCGCAGCGCGGCGTGGCTGTCGGGGATCAGGCCGTCGCCGCAGACCTTGTCGCGGGGAAAGTCGTGCTGGTCCACCAGCAGCACCGAACGGCCACCGGAAGCCAGCAGCTGTGCGCAGGCGCTGCCTGCGGGGCCGGCGCCCACCACCAGCACGTCGCAGCGGCGCTGCTGCCCACCCGGGTCTGAAGGCTCAACCATGGCGGAAGATTCTAGAAGCGGGCTGGCGGCGGCAGCACCCCTGCAATCCCGCCAACGCCGGTGGCGGGAAGACCGGCGCCACCAAAGGCGCCGGCTCGCCGCTTCAGGCCTGCCCTGCCTTTACCTTCAGGCGCCAGGCGTGCAGCAGCGGTTCGGTGTAGCCGCTGGGCTGGGCCCGGCCCTTGAACACCAGGTCACTGGCGGCCTGGAAGGCGGCACTGGCGTCGAAGCGGCCGGCCATGTTCTGGTAGGCCGCGTCGCCGGCGTTTTGCTTGTCCACCACCTTGGCCATGCGCTTGAGCGTGGCCTTCACCTGCGCCTTGCTGACCACGCCGTGCTGCAGCCAGTTGGCCATGTGCTGGCTGCTGATGCGCAGCGTGGCGCGGTCTTCCATCAGGCCCACGTTGTGGATGTCGGGCACCTTCGAGCAGCCCACGCCCTGGTCGACCCAGCGCACCACGTAACCCAGGATGCCCTGCGCGTTGTTGTCAAGTTCCTGCTGCTTGTCGGCGTCGCTCCACTTGGGCTTTTTCGCCACCGGAATGGTCAGCAGGCCTTCCAGCAGCGCGTCGCGCTCGGCGTCGAAGTCGGTCTTCTCCAATTCACGCTGCACCTTGAACACGTCCACCTGGTGGTAGTGCAGCGCGTGGAGCGTGGCCGCGGTGGGGCTGGGCACCCAGGCGGTGTTGGCGCCGGCACGCGGGTGGCCGATCTTCTGCTGCAGCATGGCCGCCATCAGGTCGGGCATGGCCCACATGCCCTTGCCGATCTGCGCCTTGCCGCGCAGCCCGCATTCCAGGCCCACCAGCACGTTGCTGCGCTCGTAGGCGGCAATCCACGGCGTGGCTTTCATGTCGCCCTTGCGCAGCATGGGGCCGGCCTGCATGGCGGTGTGCATCTCGTCGCCGGTGCGGTCCAGGAAGCCGGTGTTGATGAAGGCCACGCGGTCGGCAGCGGCCGCGATGCAAGCCTTCAAGTTCACGCTGGTGCGACGCTCTTCGTCCATGATGCCCAGTTTCACCGTGGCCTGCGGCAGGCCCAGCAGCTTTTCAACGCGGCCGAACAGTTCACTGGCAAAGGCCACTTCGGCGGGGCCGTGCATCTTGGGCTTGACGATGTAGACGCTGCCCTTGCGGCTGTTGCGGATGCCGTTCGCACCGTGGCCCTGCAGATCGTGCAGCGCAATGGCAGTGGAAACCACGGCGTCCAGGATGCCTTCGGGAATCTCCTGGCCCTGGGCGCCCCACAGCACCGCCGGGTTGTTCATCAGGTGGCCCACGTTGCGCACGAACAGCAGCGAACGACCGTGCAGCTTCACGGCCTCACCTTTCGGGCCGGTGTAGACGCGGTCGGGGTTCAGGCCGCGGGTGAAGGTCTTGCCGCCCTTGCTGACCTGCTCGGTCAGCGTGGCCTTCAGGATGCCCAGCCAGTTGGCGTAGGCCTGCACCTTGTCGGCCGCGTCAACCACGGCCACCGAGTCTTCCAGATCCAGGATGGTGGACAGCGCCGATTCCAGCACCAGGTCGCACACGCCGGCCGGGTCACTGGCGCCGATGGCGGTGTTGCGGTCGACGCGGATGTCCAGGTGCAGCCCGTTGTGCTGCAGCAGCACGGCGCTGGGCGCGTCGGCGCTGCCCTGGAAGCCGACGAACTGCGCCGGCTTCTTCAGCCCTGCCGTCTTGCCATTGGCCAGCGTCACCTGCAAGGCACCGGCCACGATGCGGTAGCCCTGCGAGCCGACGTGCGAACCACCGGCCAGCGGCGCGGTGCGGTCCAGCACATGGCGCGCGTATTCGATGACCTTGGCGCCGCGCACCGGGTTGTAGGTGCCGGCGCGCGTGGCGCCGCCCTCTTCGGACAGCGCGTCGGTGCCGTACAGCGCGTCGTACAGGCTGCCCCAGCGCGCGTTGGCGGCGTTCAGCGCATAGCGGGCGTTGGTGATGGGCACCACCAGCTGCGGGCCGGCCTGCAGCGCCAGTTCGGCGTCGACGTTGTTCGTGCTCACCTTCAGCTTCTGGGGCACCGGCACCAGGTAGCCGGTCTTTTCCAGGAAGGCGCGGTACTTCTTCATGTTCTTGATCGGGCCCGGGTGCTTCTGGTGCCAGGCGTCCATCTCGGCCTGCAGGCGGTCGCGCTCGGCCAGCAAGGCGGCGTTCTTGGGCGCCAGGTCGGCCACGATGGCGTCAAAGCCGGCCCAGAAGGCAGCGGTGTCAACGCCCGTGCCCGGCAGCACCTGCTCGTTGATGAAGCGGTGCAGTTCGGTGGCCACTTGCAGGCCGTGTTCTTGGGTACGCATGGTGTCTTTCAGGTAAAGGGCAGATCAGGAAGAGGCGGGAAACAGGGTCAGCACATCGGCCAGGCTGCTGCCCATGTGATGGGGTTCGGGTTCAAGCTGCTCACGCGGCGCGCCGCTGCGGTTGACCCACAGCGTGGTGTAGCCAAACCAGGTGGCGCCCAGCGCGTCCCAGGCGTTGCTGCTGACAAACAGGATGTCGCGGGCCTGCACGCCCAGCGTCTGCGGGCCCAGGGCGTAGGCCGCCGGGTCGGTCTTGAAGCGGCGCACGCTGTGCACGCTGATCTGGTGCTGCAGCAAGTCGTTGAAGCCGGCGCTGTCCACCGCCGCGGCCAGCATGGTGGGGTCGCCATTGCTCAGCACGCCGGTGGTGACGCCGCGGCGCTGCAGTTCCTGCAGCACGCCGCGGTTTTCAGCGAAAGGCGCGAGTTGCAGGTACTGGCCCATCAACTGGTCTTCAGCCGCCGCGTTCAGGGTCTGGCCCAGCCGGGCCGCCGCAAACCGCAAAGCCGCGCGTGTGATGTCCCAGAACGGCCGGTACAGCGCCAGCGGTTCGGCGCCAGCCAGCGTGCTCATCGTCACCAGCCGCGTGTATTCGATCTGCTTGTCGCGCCAGACCAGCGACAGCTTCTCGCCCTGGCCGGGGAACAACTGCTCGGCCCGCTGCACCACGCTGTGCACGTCGAACAGCGTGCCGTACGCGTCAAACAAAACAGCCCGGGGTGTGCTCATGCTTGAACTGTATTCCGTCTCTTCATCAGCATTAAGTGCGGCCCACACCATTGATTTGTGCGTTCCAGTTGCACAATGTAGCGATGGACCGGCTCAAGCAGATCGAATCCTTCGTCATGGTGGCCGCCAAGGGCAGCCTCACCGCCACCGCGCAGGCCGAGGGCGTGGCACCGGCCGTCATCGGCCGCCGCATCGATGGCCTGGAAGAGCGGCTGGGCGTGAAACTGCTGGTGCGCACGACGCGGCGCATCACGCTCACGCACGAAGGCAGCGCCTTCCTTGAAAACTGCCAGCGGCTGCTGACCGACCTGGCCAACGCCGAGGCCAGCGTCAGCGCCGGCGGCGTGAAAGCCAGCGGCCACCTGCGCATCACCGCCCCCGCAGGCTTCGGCCGCCGCCACGTGGCGCCGCTGGTGCCGGGTTTTGTCGCCCAGCACCCGGAAGTGAGCCTGTCGCTGAACCTGAGCGACCGCGTCATCGACATCGTCAACGAAGGCGTGGACTGCGCCATCCGCGTGGGCGACCTGCCCGACAGCAGCCTGGTCAGCATGCGCCTGGCTGACAACCGCCGCCTGTGCGTGGCCGCACCGGCCTACCTGCAGCGCGCCGGCGTGCCCAGCACACCGTCCGATTTGATGCGCCATGCCTGCCTGACGCTGAGCAGCGACGCCAGCCAGACCCGCGGCTGGGCCTTTGTGGTGAGCGGCGAACTGAGCCACCTTCGCCCCAGTGGGCGGCTGGACTGCAGCGACGGCCAGGTGCTGCACGAGTGGTGCCTGGGCGGCCTGGGCATCGCGTGGCGCAGCACCTGGGAAGTCGAAGCCGACGTGGCCGCCGGCCGGCTGCAGGTGCTGCTGGAAGACTTTGCCGCGCCGCCAAACGGCATCTTCGCGGTGTTTGCGCAGCGCAAGCACTTGCCGCTGCGGGTGCGCTTGTGGATAGACCACGTGAAGCAGGCCTACGGCAACCCGGGTTACTGGCGCTCGGCCAGCGGTGAACGCCGCACCGGCCGCAAGGCCGAAGCGGCGAAGGCCGACGATGCGCCCGCCGCGGCGCCTTGAGCGGCGCTCCCGCCGCCCGCGGTAGACACCGGAGCTGAGGCAGCCAGTGGCCACCAGGCCGCAGCGCAGGCCCAGGGGCCCGTGATCAAACGCAGCCGTCGCCTTGGCGTTACAGGATCCGGCGCGGGTGGGCCAGCGCCTCGTGCGCCGCATGCAGCCGGCGCACCAGCACCCCGATGAAAGCCTTGTCAAAGGCGTGGCGGGTGTCGAGCGACAACCCCTGCATGCGTTGCGGGTTGAACGACACCGTGGTGGCCGCCTGCGACACCAGGATGTCCACGCTGTGCAAGCGCAGTTCGGGGTTGGGTGCCAGGTACGCCATTTCACCCACCGAAGCGCCTGGCCCCAGCGAGGCCACCATGGCACCGTCGCGCAGCACCTGTATCTCGCCCTGCGTGATGATGTGGAAGCTGTCGCCCCGGTCGCCGCGCCGGTACAGCGCATGGCCGTAGCGGTGGCGCGCCCAGGTGGCACGGTGCACCACTTCCCACAGCTCCACGTCGCCAAAGTCGGCAAAGAACTCCAGCGCCCGCAGCAGCATGAAGCGCTCCGAGTCCAGCACTTCCTGCAGCCCCACCCGCGGCACCTGCCGTTTCGACACCAGGGCCGACAGCGCGGCGGCCACCTCGTCCCAATCGGCCGGGCGCAAGCCGCGGTCCTTGGCCAAGCTGGACTCGATCAGCGCCTGCAGCGCCTGCGGCACGCCTTCGCGCAGCGTTGGCAACGGCGGCGGGCAGCCGTGGTAAATCTGCTGCATCAGCGCCGGCTGCTGCTGGGCGTCGAAAGGCGGGCGGCCCGTCACCAGGTGGTACAGCACCGCACCCAGCGAATAGATGTCGGCCCGGCAGTCCAGCGTGTCGCCGTCCAGTTGCTCGGGCGACATGTAGGTCAGCGATCCGACGCGGAAAACCTGCGTGTGGTCGGAGCCCTGGTTGAACACGCTGCCGAAGTCGGTGACCTTGACGTCCACCACATGCTCGCCCTTCATCACCACCAGCAGGTTGGCCGGCTTCACGTCGCGGTGGATCAGGCCGCGCTGGTAACAGTAGCCGAGTGCCTTGGCGCACTTGAAGCCGATTTCAATGACCACGGCCAGCGGCAACAGGCTGTCGGGCCGGCAGAAGCGGCGCAGCGTGCCGCCGGTCACCACCTCCATCACCAGGTAGGGCGCCTCGGCGTCGGCCACGGCGTCGTAGATCTGCACCACGTTGGGGTGCTGCAGCTGGCCCACCAGAGCCGCCTCGGCAGCGAAAAAGCGTTGCTGGTAGTGCAGTTCACGGCTGCCGGCCACCAACCCGGCACGCACCCGCTTGATGGCCACCTGGCGGTTCAAAAAAGGGTCATGTGCCAGAAAGACTTCGCTGGTGGCGCCGTCGCCCAGCCTGGACTGGACGGCGTACTTTCCAATCTGCCCTGGCAACCCGGCATCCGTGGCGCCCGCGGCACCCACCCCACAGCCTGCCCCTTGCAGGGGCGCTTCGGCGGTGGGCGCTGGCGTGCTGGACATCGACAAATGGGCAAGGCTGGGCAAGGCCGCGGCGGAGTGGGCTGTGCAAAAGGCGCAGCCCCCGCGATGGTGCGGGCAAGCCCGTACTGCGCACGCGGAAATAGCGCGGCAGGAAGCCCCCAGTTCTGCGCTGTGGCCGCGGAACACCGCACCCGGGTCTGCAAGGCCCCGAAAAGTAGAATGATCCGATGATCGAAGCCAAACAAGCCCTGCGTGCAGCGCTGCAGACCGCGCTGCAGCAGCTGGTGGATGAAACGGGGGCGGCACCAGCCGCCGACCAGCTGGCCAACTGGGCCCAATTTGAAAGCCCCAAGGTGGCCAGCCACGGCGACCTGGCCGTCACGGCGGCCATGCAACTGGCCAAGCCGCTGAAGAAAAACCCGCGCGAACTGGCGCAGGCGCTGGTGCAGGCGATGCAGGCGCAACCCGCCGTACAACGGTGGGTGCAGGCGCTGGAAATAGCCGGCCCGGGTTTCATCAACCTGCGACTGGTGCCGGCCGCCAAACAGGCCGTGGTGGCCGAGGTGCTGCACGAGGGCGCCCGCTTCGGCACCCAGCCGCCCAGCGGCAACAAGGTGATGGTCGAATTCGTGTCGGCCAACCCCACCGGCCCCTTGCACGTGGGCCATGGCCGCAACGCCGCGCTGGGCGACTGCATCTGCAGCCTGCTGCAAAGCCAGGGCCATGAGGTGCTGCGCGAGTTCTATTACAACGACGCGGGCGTGCAGATCAACACCCTGGGCCTGTCGGTGCAGCGCCGGCTGCAGGGCTTCAAGCCCGGCGACGCCGGCTGGCCGGAAAGCGCCTACAACGGCGACTACATCGCCGACGTGGCGGCCGACTTCCTGGCGAAGAAGACCGTGCGCGCCGACGACCGTGCCTTCACGGCCAACGGCGACGTCAACGACCTGGCGGCCATCACGCAGTTCGCCGTGGCCTACCTGCGCCACGAACAGGACCTGGACCTGCAGGCCTTTGGCGTGCACTTCGACCACTACTACCTGGAAAGCAGCCTGTACACCAGCGGCCGCGTTGACGCGGCGGTGCAGCGGCTGGTGGCCTCGGGCAAGACCTTCGAGCAGGACGGCGCGCTGTGGCTGCGCACCACCGACTACGGTGACGACAAAGACCGGGTGATGCGCAAGCAGGACGGCAGCTACACCTACTTCGTGCCCGACGTGGCCTACCACCTGGCCAAGTTCGAACGCGGCTACACGCAGGTCATCAACGTGCAGGGCACCGACCACCCCGGCACGGTGGCGCGGGTGCGCGCCGGTTTGCAAGCAGCAGGGGTGGGCATACCGGCGGGCTACCCCGACTACGTGCTCTACAAAATGATCGCCGTCA
>JAYSXE010000087.1:0-9035 GCA_043717565.1 Burkholderiales bacterium
GGGAAACGCGTGTGGCTGTCGCCGCCGGTACCCACGGTGTCGGGCAGCAGCAGGCGGTTCAACCAGCTGTGGATGACGCCGTCACCCGGGCGCAGGGCCACACCGCCCCGGTTGGCCATGAAGGCCGGCAGTTCGCGGTGCGTCTTCACGTCCACGGGCTTGGGGTAGGCGCTGGTGTGACAGAAGCTCTGCATCACCAGGTCGGCGCTGAAGCCCAGGCAGGCCAGGTCTTTCAGCTCGTCGCGTGTCATCGGGCCGGTGGTGTCCTGGCTGCCGACGGTGGTCATGCGCGGTTCGCAATAGGTGCCGGGGCGCACGCCTTGCCCTTCAGGCAGGCCAATGGCGCGGCCCACCATTTTTTGTGCGACGGTGAAGCCGGCCTTGGTGGCCGTGGGCGGCGCCGGCAGCCGGAAGGCGGTGGAAGCCGGCAGGCCCAGGTATTCACGCGCCTTGGCGGTGAGGCTGCGGCCGATGATCAGGTTGATGCGGCCGCCGGCACGCACCTCGTCGAACAGCACGTCGCTGCGCAGCTGGAAGGTCTTCACCACGGCGCCGTTTTTCAGGATCTTGCCGTCGTAGGGCTGGATGTCCAGCACGTCGCCCATCTCCAGGCCGCCCACGTCCACTTCAATGGGCAGCGAGCCGCTGTCTTCCTGCGTGTTGAAGAAGATGGGCGCGATCTTGCCCCCCAGCGTGACGCCGCCGAAGCGCTTGTTGGGCACGAAGGGAATGTCCTGGCCCGTGGCCCAGACCACGCTGTTGGTGGCGCTCTTGCGGCTGGAACCGGTGCCCACCACGTCGCCCACATAGGCCACCAGGTGGCCCTTTTGCTTCAGCTCGTCGATGAACTTCATGGGCCCGCGCTTGCCATCTTCCTCGGGCTTGAAGGCCGCGCCTTCGCGCGTGTTCTTCAACATCGCCAGGTAGTGCAGCGGAATGTCGGGGCGACTCCAGGCGTCGGGCGCGGGGCTCAGGTCGTCGGTGTTGGTTTCGCCGGGCACCTTGAACACGGAGACGGTGATGGTCTTGGGCACTTCAGGGCGGGTGGTGAACCACTCGGCGCTGGCCCAGCTGTGCATCACGTCGGTGGCGTGCGCGTTGCCGGCCTTGGCCTTGACGGCCACGTCGTTGAAGAAGTCGAACATCAGCAGCGTCTTCTTCAGCGCTGCGGCGGCGATGGGCGCCACGTCGGCGTCGTCCAGCAGTTCAATCAGCGGGTGCACGTTGTAGCCGCCCACCATGGTACCCAGCAGTTCAGTGGCCTTGCCCTTGCTGACCAGGCCCACGCTCAGGTCGCCGTGCGCCACGGCGGCCAGGAAGCTGGCCTTGACCTTGGCTGCGTCGTCCACGCCCGGGGGCACGCGGTGGGTCAGCAGGTCCAGCAGGAAAGCCTCTTCACCGGTCGGCGGGGCCTTGATCAGCTCGATCAGCGCGGCCACCTGCTTGGCGTCCAGCGGCAGCGGGGGAATGCCGAGCGCGGTGCGTTCGGCGGCGTGTTGGCGGTAGGCTTGCAGCATGAGGGTGCTCCTGGCTTGGGAAAGGAAACTCGGTCGGTGAAAGAAGAATGGGCCTTCAGCCTTTCGGCACGATGACTTTCAGGCCCTTGAAGTAGTCGCGGAAAAAGCCCGCGTCGCGGGTGATCAGGCCCTGGCATTGCAGCAGGGCGTGGGCGCCGATCAGGAAGTCGGCCACCACGCGCTCGCGCCGGCCGCCGCGGTCGCGAAAGCGGCGTTGCATGTGGCCGACGCGCACGGCCGCCGCTTCGGTGGTGGCCAGGTAGCGCAGGCCCAGCTGGTTCAGTGCGTCCATCGCGGTTTCGCGGGTGTCCAGCATGGCCTGCACCTCGGCCACCACGGCGTCGCACAGCACCACCTCGCCCACGGCCAGCGCGTCGCGCAGGCTCGCTTCAGAAGCGTCAACAAACCGGGGGTCGCCCCCCAGCACGTCCAGCAGCACCGATGAATCGACGGCGATCAAGGCGTTGCGTCGTCGGGTGGCGGGTAAGGGTCGCCAGGCGCTCGGCCGCGAAGCGCCCGCATGGCCTCGTCGGTGGACTTGAAGCCTTCGGCCAGCTTGAAGCGCCCGCGCAGGCGCGACAACGCGTCGTCCACGTCTTTGCGCAGCACGATGCGGCCGTCGATGAGTTCAACCTTGAGCTTGCTGCCCTTGGTCAGGCCCAACGCGTCACGCACCGCCTTGGGCAGGGTGATCTGGCCGCGTTCGGCGACGGTGGCTTCCATGGTCGGCTGTCCTGTGGCGTGGGGTTGTCGGCAGCGGCTGGCGGCGGCGATACAACGGCCAGCCGGCAGCGGCGTGCTGCGGTTCGGTATGTATGGATGCTACATACTTTCTGGGGCCGAAAGAGGGAAAACCAAGGGTTTTCCAGGTCTATTTCCACCCCCAACTGGGCCGCCGGGCTGGAATTCGGGGTTGCTGCCGGCCTGGCTAAGCCGCCGACTGCAGGGCTTTCATGGCCGCGGCGAAGGCGTTGCCAAACCGCTGCGTGGAAGGGGCCGTTGCGTCGGTTTCGGCACCGGCTTCGGCAGCCGCTGCCACCCACTGCCCGCGTGCCATCACGGCGGCAAAGGGCCTGACCGGCGTGGCGAAGACCAGGCTGTCCAGCGCGTGGCTGGCGGGGGTGCCGCACAGGGCGGGGTCTTGCAGGTTCAACACCAGCAGGTCTGCCGGTGCGCCGGCCTGCAGGCCCACCTGGGGCTGGCCGGCCGCGGCCGCGCCGCCCGCCAGCATGCGCTGGTACAGCCGCGCTGCGGTGCTGGGCTCGGCGGCAGGGTTGGCCGAGACGTTGCGCTGGCGCAGCTGCAGGCGCTGCCCGTATTCCAGCCAGCGCAGTTCTTCGGGCCATGACCGTGTGACCTGGCTGTCGCTGCCCACCGACAGCGGCGTGCCGCTGGCCAGCCAGCCGGGCAGGTCGCACAGGCCGTCGCCCAGGTTGCCTTCGGTGCTGGGGCACAGCACCACGCCGGCACCGGTGGCGGCCACGCTGTTGATTTCAGGCGGCGTGCTGTGGGTGGCGTGCACCAGTTGCCAGCGCCGGTCCAGCGGCAGCTCGCGGGCCAGCCATTCGATGGGGCGGGCGCCGGTGTTGGCCAGGCAGTCGTCCACCTCGCCGGTCTGTTCGGCAATGTGGATGTGGATGGGGCCGGTGTCGCCAGCGCACAGGCGCGCCAGTTCGTGCAGCGAAGCGGGCGCCGCAGCGCGCAGCGAATGCACGGCCACACCGGCGGCCACGCCGGGCAGCCGCCAGCCGCGCACCGTGTCGCGCAGGCGCAGCACACGGGCCACGTTGGTGGCGAAGCGGCGCTGGTCGGCGCGCAGCTGGGGCTGCGCGAAGCCGGCGCGTTCGTACAGCACCGGCAGCAGCGTCAGGCCCATGCCGGTGTCGCTGGCCGCCTGCGCCAGTGCGCGGCTCATCGTGGCTTCGTCGGCGTAGGGCTGGCCGTCGGGCTGGTGGTGCAGGTAGTGGAATTCGCAGGTGTGCGTGTAGCCGCCGTGCAGCAGTTCGGTGTACAGGTGGCAGGCCACCGCGTGCAGCTGCTCGGGCGTGATGCGCAGCGCCACGCCGTACATGCGGTCGCGCCAGCTCCAGAAGTCGTCGTGTGCGCTGTCGCGGCGTTCGGCCAGCCCCACGAAGGCGCGCTGGAAAGCGTGGCTGTGCGCGTTCACCAGCGCGGGCAGCACCGGGCCAGCCAGCACCTGCGCGCCTGCGGGCGGGAGGGCCACGTTGGCGCTGATGGCACCCCAGCAGCCCGTGTCGTTGACCGACAGCACCACTTGTTCGGCCCAGCCGCCGTGAAGCCAGGCGCGCGGCGCCCACAGCAGCCGCGCTGCGTGCGGGTTGCCTGGGGCCGTGCCCGCGCCGACCGGCGTTCCCGTGGGCGCCGTCACGGTGCCGGCTTCCACTGCACCAGGGTCTGCACCAGACGCTGCAACAGCGGCAACACCGCGGCCGCGCGCTGGGGGTGCCAGCGGTAGGGGGGTGCTTCAGCCATGTAGGCGCTCCAGGCCATTTCCAGTTGCAGCGCGTGCACGCCGGCCGCAGGCTGGCCGTATTGCCGCGTGATGTAGCCGCCCTTGAAGCGGCCGTTCAGCACGTGGCTGTAAACGGTTTGTGCGGCAAACACACCGTGGGCGGCGTGCTGCAGTTCCGCCGCGCAGCTGGCGCCGCTGGCGGTGCCCAGGTTCATGTCGGGCAGGGTGCCTGCAAACAGCCAGGGCAGCGTGCCCTTGATGCTGTGCGCGTCGAACAGCACTGCGTGGCCGTGCCCGGCCTTGATGCGCTTCAGCTGCGCCTGCAGCGTCTCGTGGTACGGGCGCCAGTACGCGGCCACGCGGCGCTGCACTTCCGCGTCGTCGGGCGCCTGCCCAGGCAGGTAGATGGGGTCGCCGCTGAAGTGCCGGGTGGGGCACAGCTCGGTGTTGTTCTGGCCGGGGTACATGGGCGCGTTGTCGGGCGCGCGGTTCAGGTCCACCAGGTAGCGGCTGTGGCGCGGCACCAGCAGCGTCGCGCCCAGTTCGCCGGCAAAGCTGTACAGGCGGTCGAGAAACCAGTCGGTGTCTTCCACGTCCAGCGCGCGGGCGGTGTAGCGGTGGCGTTGGTCGGCCGGCAGCTGCACACCCACATGGGGCATGCTGATGAGCAGCGGCGTGCTGCCCTCGAGCAGGGTGTAGGTGGTGTGCATCAGAAAGGGATGGTGGAGCCGCCGCGCACAACCGCGCGACAGGGGTTGTGGCCAAAGCGATAGGCCAGTTCGCGCGGGTGTTCGGCGTTCCAAACCGCAAAGTCGGCGCGCTGCCCGGGCGCCAGCGACCCGCGGTCTTGCAGGCCCAGCGCACGCGCGCCGTTCACGGTGACACCGCGCCACGCCTCTTCGGGGGTCAGCCTGAACAGCGTGCAGGCCATGTTCAGCATCAGCAGCAGGCTGAGGCAGGGCGACGAGCCGGGGTTGTGGTCAGTGGCCAGGGCCATGGGCACGCCGGCTTCGCGCAGCGCCTGCACCGGCGGCAGGTTGGTGTCGCGCAGGTAGTAGTAGGCGCCGGGCAGCAGCACGGCCACCGTGCCTGCGGCCTGCAAGGCCGCCACGCCGCTGGGGCTGAGGTGCTCCAGGTGGTCGCAGCTGAGCGCGCCATAACGGGCGGCCAGTGCGGCGCCGCCCTGGTCGCTGAGCTGTTCGGCGTGCAGTTTCACCGGCAGGCCCAGGGCTTTTGCGGCCTGGAAGATGCGCTCGGTCTGCGCGGGCGTGAAGCCGATGGTGTCGCAGAACGCGTCCACCGCATCCACCAGCCCGGCCGCTTGTTGCGCGGCCAGCCAGCCGCAGGCGTCGTCGATGTAGGCGTCGGGCCTGCCGGCAAATTCGGCGGGCAGCGCGTGCGCCGCCAGCGACGTGGTGCGCACGGTCAGCGGCAGCTCGTTGCCAATGCGCCGCGCCACGGCCAGGCAGCGTGCTTCGTGTTCAGCGCTCAGGCCGTAGCCCGACTTGATTTCCAGCGTCGTCACGCCCTCGCGCTGCAGTGTGCGGGCGCGGGCTGCAGCGCTGGCAAACAGGCTGTCGTCGCTGGCGGCGCGCGTGGCCGCCACGGTGCTGCGGATGCCACCGCCTGCGCGGGCAATTTCTTCGTAGCTGGCGCCTTGCAGCCGCAGTTCGAATTCGGCCGCACGGTCGCCGCCGTACACCAGGTGCGTGTGGCAGTCCACCAGGCCGGGTGTCACCAGGGCGCCGTCCAGGTCGTGTTCGGCCTGTGGGTCCACGCCCAGCTGCGCACGGCTGGGCAGGTCGGTGTCGCGGCCCAGCCAGCGGATTTCGTTGCCCGCGGTCAGCAGCGCGCCGCGTTCCACCAAGCCCCAGCCGCTGGGGTCTGCAAAGGTGGCCACGCGCGCGTTGCGCCACAGGGTCAAGGGCGTGTTCATGGGCGGAGGGGTTTGAAGTGCAGCCACCAGGCGCGCGGTGGTGGCGGGGCTGCGGATTTGTCGGCGTGTGGAGCGGCGGCCAGCAACCAGCTTTGCTGCGCCGCCTGTTCGCACCAGGCCAGAGTGCCGGCGGGCAAAGCCAGTGGGGTTTGCTGGTCAACCTGCAAAGTGGTGGCGTCCCAGGCGAACACGGCGCGCAATGGTGCGTCACTGTCCCAACGTTCGCCGGGCCTTGCCACGCGCAGCGCGCCGCGGCCGCTGTCGCTGCGGATCATCAGGTTCAGGTCTTGGGTCGGGCCGTCCAGCAGGTGGCAGCCGGGTGCTGCTGCGCCTTCAAAGCGCAGCGGCTCGCTGCCCTCGGTCAGCAGGGTGCGTTGCCCGTTCAGGTGCAGCACCACGCCTTCGCCGCTGAGCACGGTGAACCAGCGCTCCACGCCCGGAAAGGCGCTGAAGGGGCCGTTGCTGTCAATGCGCGCCACGCTGATGCGGCATTGCCAGTCGCCCGTGCCGGGCCAGGCCAGCAATTCCTGTGTGGACCCGCCGCCGTTGCGCCAGGGCTGTGGCGGCGTTTGCGCCAGGCTGATGCACTGCAGTGCGGCGCTCATGCGGGCGCACCCACCAGCAGGGGGAACAGTGGGTGGTCCATTTCGGCACCGGCCGGCAGTTCGGCGGCCAGGCCCGGAAAGTGGGGTGATGTTTTCCAGGCGCGCGGTGCGTGCCGCATGTCGTCACCCAGGAAACGCACCGAAAACACGCGCCGCCGATGGCTTGCACCCACGCCGGCCGCTGCATGCAGCGCCAGCATGTGGAAGCACACCAGGTCGCCGGGCTGCAGCGCCCAGCCGACGACGGGGAAGGCGCTGCGGTTGCTGTTGATGTCGGGCAGGTCGGCCAGGCTGCCTTCGGGGAACCACTTGGCCTGCTGGTCCATGAAGGTGCGCGGCATCAGCCACGGACCGCGGTGCGAACCAGCCACGAATTCCAGCGTGGATTCGCGCGGCACGGGGTCCACCGGTATCCAGAAACTGGTGTTCCGGAAGCCACTGACGTTGTAGTACGGCTGGTCCTGGTGCCAGGGCGTGGGCGTGCGCGTGCCCGGCTCTTTGGTCAGCATGTGGTCGTGGTGCAGGCGCACGCGCTGGCTGCCGGTGAGCAGGGCCGTCACCTGTGCCAGCGGCGTGTTTTCAATGAACTGCCGGTAGTCGGCGTTGGTCTGCCAGTTGCAGAAGTCTTCGATGAAGAAACCCGGGTCGTCAGGCCGGCTGGCCACGATGGCGCGCGGGCTGGGGTGGGCCAGGTTGGCTTCGATGCCGCGCGTCAGCAGAGCCACCTCTGCGGGCTGCAGCAACTGGCGCAGGCACACCGCGCCGTCGGCGGCAAAGGCGGCTGCGATTTCGGGCCTCACGGCGGCGTGGGCGCGGTCCATCAGGCGGGTTTTCATGGCTGGAATTCTCCATGCAGTGCATAACGCGCCCCGGGGTGTACCAGCCGCGCAATGGTGATGGGCCGTTCACGCGTGAAGGTGCGGCGCACCATGATCAGGCAGGCCGCGGTCGCTGCCACGCCCAGCAGCCGCGCCTCCTGCGCCGTGGGGTTGGCCGCTTCGATGCTGTACTGGGCGCGCCACAGCGCGGTGGTCTCGAACAGCTGCCGCGTGGGCGTGGTGCGCGTGAAGTCGGCCTGCAGATAGCCGGGCGCTGCGGCCGGGTTCACGTAGCGGTCTTCGCACTGCAGCGGCAGGCCGTTTTCCTGGTGCACGATCAGCGTGTGGAACACGCTGCTGCCGGGTTCCACACCCAGCTGCGCCGCCAGCGCGGCGGTGGCGGGCTCGGCGCGCTGCAGGTGCACCTGAGCCTGGTGGCTGTGGCCGCGCGCCACGATGTCGTCGTGCAGGTCGTGGATGGTCAGCGTGCTGCTGACCTTGTGCAGCTGGGCGGCGAAGGTGCCCACGCCTTGGGTGCGTTCCACCAAGCCTTCTGACTGCAGTTCGCGCAGCGCACGGCTCACGGTCATGCGGCTGACGCTGAAGCGGGCCACCAGCTCGGCCTCGGAGGGCATCAGCGCACCGGGGGCCCACACCCCCGCAGCCAGGCCTTCTTTCAGGTACTGCTTGACCAGCGCATAGGGCGCCCTGCCTGCGCGGCTGGCCGGGGCTGCCGGGGCTGCCATAAAGGCGGTGTCTGTGACTGAAGGCGCAGGCCGCCGGGCCGGTGCATCGAATTCGGGATCCATGGGGTTGATGCTACTTGCCTAGGGTTGTCTAGACAAGTATATTGGGCGCTCGAAAATCGAATGGCACTGTCATGACCGACCTTTCCACGCTTCGCCACCTGAACACCACCACCCCGGCTCAACCGCACCCGGTGCGCGCGCCGCGCGGCAGCACCATCAGCTGCGCCAACTGGCTGATCGAGGGCGCCTACCGCATGCTGCAGAACAACCTCGACCCCGAGGTGGCCGAGAACCCCGACGCGCTGGTGGTCTATGGCGGTATCGGCAAGGCGGCGCGCAACTGGGACTGCTACGAAGCCATCCTGAAAAGCCTGCGCGAGCTGAAGCCCGACGAGACGCTGCTCATCCAGAGCGGCAAGCCCGTGGGCGTGTTCCGCACCCACCTCGACGCGCCGCGTGTGTTGCTGGCCAACAGCAACCTGGTGCCCAAATGGGCGACGTGGGAACACTTCAGCGAACTGGACCGCAAGGGCCTGATGATGTACGGCCAGATGACGGCTGGCAGCTGGATCTACATCGGCAGCCAGGGCATCGTGCAGGGCACCTACGAAACCTTTGTCGAGGCCGGGCGCCAGCACTTCGGGGGCAGCCTGAAGGGCCGCTGGATCCTGACTTCCGGCCTCGGCGGCATGGGCGGCGCACAGCCGCTGGCCGCGACCTTTGCCGGCGCGTGTTCGCTCAACATCGAATGCCAGCAGTCGCGCATCGATTTCCGTCTGCGCTCGCGTTACCTCGACGAGCAGGCGACCGACCTCGACGATGCGCTGGCGCGCATTGCGAAGTACACCGCCGAGAAGCGCGCGGTATCGATCGGCCTGCTGGGCAACGCGGCGCGCATCCTGCCGGCGCTGGCCGATGCCTGCATGCGCGGCGATGC
>JAYSXE010000088.1:0-1773 GCA_043717565.1 Burkholderiales bacterium
GCGTTGTGGTCGGGTCTTCTGTCGCCGTGCAGTGCACCAGCAAATCTGGGTAAAACATGGCCTCAGCAGCTTGCACCCGAAGGCGCATATCTGAAGTCAGCACTTCACAAGGTGTGCCCTGCAATCGCATGTGAAAGGCCAGCGTCGCATTGCGAATCAGCCGCGAATGGGTCTGGCTACCACCCGCCATGCCCCGTGCTGGCTCGCCTTGAATGGCGTAAACCACCCCCTGCAGGTACTCATGCTTGTACCGGCTGGCTTGTTCCAGCACCAGGTAGTCTTCCATCTCGATGTAAGCGACAGCTTTTTCCGGGGCGCCCATGGCGTGTCTCCGTCAAGGAAGTAAAGGCAAGACAGCATCTTGCCATCAAGGCCGGCACCAGGCGAAAAAAAACCGCAGCCGAGGCTGCGGTTTTTGCCGGGCACAGGGCTAAAAAATTAGCCCGCTGCGCGGATGTTCGAAGCCTGCGGGCCCTTCTGGCCCTGCTTGACTTCAAATTCAACCTTCTGGTTCTCAGCCAGGCTGCGGAAGCCGCCGGTGCTTTGAATTTCGCTGAAGTGAGCGAAGAGGTCTTTGCCACCACCGTCGGGGGTGATGAAGCCGAAGCCCTTGCCGTCGTCGAACCACTTCACGGTTCCGGTTTGCGTTGTCATATCGAAATTCCTTTCACGGTTGCTGCGGCGGCACATGCCGCTGCAGTGCAGATGCGGCCAAGAAAATCACCGATCCAGGGAATCAAACCGTGAAACCAGACTAGCCGGACGCGCGGAACTAAAAACCCTCAAACAAATGTCTTGCTCAAATCTACCCCTCTACTGTAACCGGGTTTCACAAACGAGCCTGCGAGAGATGGGCCAGAAACCAACGGTAGGCGTCGTGTAGGCCGTCTTCCAGGCCGATGCGGGCCTGCCAGCCCAAAGCACGCAGGCGCGACACGTCCATCAGCTTGCGCGGCGTGCCGTCGGGCTTGGTGCCGTCCCACACCAGCTGGCCCTGGAAGCCGGTGACTTTGGCGATGGTTTCAGCCAGTTCGCGGATGGTGCAGTCCACACCCGTGCCCACGTTGATGTGGCTCAGCATCGGCTGCGTCTGGGCACCGTACACATCTGCAGTCAGGTTCATGACGTGCACGCTGGCGGCGGCCATGTCGTCGACATGCAGAAATTCGCGCATGGGCGTGCCGCTGCCCCAAATCACCACCTCAGCCGCGCCAGCCTGCACCGCTTCGTGAAAGCGCCGCAGCAGCGCCGGTATCACATGCGAATTTTCGGGGTGGTAGTTGTCGCCCGGCCCGTACAAGTTGGTGGGCATCACGCTGCGGTAGTCGCGCCCGTACTGGCGGTTGTAGCTTTCGCACAGCTTGATGCCGGCTATCTTGGCAATGGCATACGGCTCGTTGGTGGCTTCCAGCGTGCCGGTGAGCAAGGCGTCTTCGCGCATCGGCTGCGGCGCCAGGCGCGGGTAGATGCAGCTGCTGCCCAGGAACAGCAGGCGCTGCACACCGGCTGCGTGCGCGGCCTGGATGACGTTGGCCTGCATCATCAGGTTGTCGTACAGGAACTCTGCCGGGTAGGTGTTGTTGGCGTGTATGCCACCCACCTTGGCAGCGGCCAGCACCACGTGGTCGATGGGGTGCCTGGCAAAGTAGCGGTTCACGGCGGCCTGGTCTTTCAAGTCCAGCTCGGCATGCGAGGCCGTCAACAAGTTGCTGCAGCCCAGTGCCTGCAAGTGCCGCACGATGGCCGAGCCCACCATGCCGCGATGGCCGGCCA
>JAYSXE010000089.1:0-1769 GCA_043717565.1 Burkholderiales bacterium
CGGCCGACGCCGGCCCGCAGGACGTGGTGCTGCTGACCACCAAGGCCCACCAGGTGCGTGACCTGCTGCCCGGTCTGCGCACGCTGTTCGGGCCGCAGACCATGGTCGTGACCATGGTCAACGGCCTGCCCTGGTGGTACTTCCAGCGCCTGGGCGGGGCCTTTGATGGCCGCACCTTGAGCAGCGTGGATCCTGATGGTGCGCTGACCGCGGGCATCGAGAGCGAGCGCCTCATCGGCAGCATCGTCTACCCGGCGGCCGAACTGGTGGCGCCCGGTGTGGTGCGGCTGGTCGAGGGCAACCGATTCTCCTTGGGCGAACTGGACAACCAGCGCAGCCCGCGCGTCGAGGCACTGAGCAAGGCGCTGATGGCCGCAGGCTTCAAGGCGCCGGTGTCGCGCGACATCCGCAGCGAGCTCTGGGTCAAGCTGTGGGGCAACCTGAGCTTCAACCCGATCAGCGCGCTGACCCATGCCACGTTAGAGGACATCTGTCGCTTTCCGGCCAGCCGCGACCTGGCCGCACGCATGATGGCCGAGGCCAAGCGGGTGGCTGAGAAGCTGGGCGTCGAGTTCAAGGTCTCGCTGGACCAACGCATTGCCGGCGCTGAAGGCGTGGGTGCGCACAAGACCTCGATGCTGCAGGACGTGGAGCATGGCCGGGGCCTGGAACTGCAGGCGCTGGTGGGCGCGGTGGTGGAGCTGGCGCGCATCACCGACACGCCCACGCCGACCATCGACGCCATTTACGCGGCCACCGCATTGCTGGGCAAGACGCTGGCCGATCAGCGCGGCAGGCTGCGGGTGCACACGGCATGAATGCGGCGTGAACGCGGCGTGAACGCGGCGCCAACCCGTCCTTGCCTGTGCAGCAGCCCGGCGCTGCTGGCTGAATCGGACCACGGAATAGCAGCCCTGCCGGGACTGTTGGCTCGCGCCCAAGCCTGAATGCCGGCTTTTCTCCGGGGCCGGCCAGCGCTCAGGAGACGACTTCGCGCATGCGCCGGTAGTCACGCTGGTACTTGCCAGCCAGGCTGAGTTTCTGGGCCTCGGTCATGATCTTGCCGGAGATCTGGAAGAACTTGCCTTCTTCTTCCTTCAGGTGGTGGCGCACCTTGTGCGCCAGGGCCTTGGCCTGCTCGCCCCACGCTTGACCCGTCGGGTCCAGCGACTGCAGCTCTTCGACCAGTTCGTCGATGTCGTGATGTTCGGACAGCGCGTGACGGGCGCTTTGCAGGCCCATGTCCGCCATCAGCATCGGCACGTACAGGTAGCGTTCCTCTGCAGCGGCATGCGCAGCCAATTCGATGCGCAGCGCGGTCATGGTCTCGACCCTGCCCTGCGCGTTGGACGCCCGGGTACGCGTCAAGCGGGCGCACAATTCTCGCTGCCGGTCATGGCTTTCACCGAGCAGTTCATACACCGTGGCGCTCATGGCTTGCGCGTACCCAGCACCAGCATCAGCCCGCCCGCCACGGTCGCGGCGATGCCGGCCCATAGCGGCACGTTGACACGCTTGTTCTCTTTCACTGTCAGCTCGACGGGGCCGACCTTCATGGCCGTGGAGTCCGACGTGTAGCTGAAGCCGCCATAAGCCATGGCCAGGATGCCCAGCACGAGCACCACAATTCCGATCGATTTCATCGCCTTCTCCTGCGGTGGGTATGGGGGTGGGTATGGGGGTGGGTATGGGTATGGGTACGGCGGAAGTGCTTACATCCCGTACGGCTGGGTGTCGCAATGTTTGTGCACGGCTTTCTGCCAGCTGCG
>JAYSXE010000090.1:0-3883 GCA_043717565.1 Burkholderiales bacterium
CCGGCTGCAGCAGCGGGTGAGCCAAGCCGGTGAGTTGCTGCTGCGCGAACCGGGCGTAGGCACGCCGGCCACCGCTGGCGCGCAACGGTTGCCACTGGCAGGCTACCCCTACACTTTGGTCTACCGCGTACATGCAGACGTGGTTCATGTGCTGGCCTTCATGCATCAAAGCCGCATGCCGGACTACTGGGTACACCGCGGCTGACGGCCGTGGCCGCGCCCGTCAGCCGACGCGGCGGATGAGCTTCACGGCGGCGGGCAAGCCCGACTCGTCCACATTCACCGCGTAGTCGCTGAAAGCGCGCGGCACGTCGGTCGTTTTCTTCACGGTGATGCGGTCAAATAACGCATGGGCATGCGCGTTGCCCAGTTCGCTATCGTGTTTGAAGACGTAGAGCCCGCGGGTGGACATTTCCCCGCGCGCGGCTGAACGGTCGTGCTCGAACATCTGCTCCAGCGCCTGCCACAGCAGTTCCAGGTCGTCTTCGCCAAAGCCGGTTTGTTTGGCCAGGAACGACGACACAAAGCCGTGCGCCATGTACAGGCCGTAGGGCACGGTGTGTTTGCGGCCCATGGTGCGGTTGTCGCCCTGTTGCTTTTCAGCTTCGGCCTCGGTGGCCACGGCCATGCGGGTGATGGAATGTTCCAGCGCCACAATGGGGTCGATGCTGCGCCCAAAGGTGATCTGCACCGGGCCACGCACCTGACCCGCGTTGGTGCCGGTGGACATGACGGCGCCAAAGGTACGCACGTCAAAGAAGTTCTGGCACATCCACCTGCGCGCCAGGTCCACGTCGCTGGCACTGCCCTTGCGTTTGTCTTTGGCGCCTTTCTTGGGTTTCTTGTCTTCGGCGTCTGCAACAACGGCCGCTTCTTCGGCCGGCGCGTCCAGCTTCAACGCCGAGTAGGCGCGCTGGTGTTGCAGGTTCAGGATGGCTTTTTCGCGCACGTAGATTTCGCAGCGCTTCTCGCCGGGCTGCGGATCCTTTTCGGTCTGGTCGTGAGTCAGCGCCACGAAGTTGCGCACCTTGCGCTTCAACGCAACGTCCGTCATCAGGCCATGGCCCGTTTCGGCGTCCACGCGCGGCAGGTTGCCGGCATCGGGGTCGCCGTTGGGGTTGCCGTCCTTGACGTCGAATAGCAAGACAAAGTCGTGGCGGTTGTTCAGGGCGGTGGTCATGGGGGCCTCCTCAGACAGTTTCAGTTGGTGTGATGGCAACTTCGGCCACCGGCTCGCGCTTGGTGAAGAAGTCCTGGCGCTGGTGGTAGTAGCCGATGGCAAAACGCCCCTGGTCGGACAGGTTCATGTGCGCCGGGAAGTCGTCGATGCCGCCCACGATTTCTGCCAGCAGGCGTTCAAAATTCACCATCTGGCCCTTGCTCGGAAGCTTGGCCAAGTGGTGGTTCTTCAGGCGCATCAGCGTGGTGAACACCACCACTGGGGTGCTGGACGCAGCCCCGTAGTAACGCTCGCGGATGGTGGCGTTGAGGCCCGGGCTGGCGGTTTCCTGGATGCGTTCCAGTGTGGCAAACAAGCGGCCCAGCCGGTAGGCCGCTGATGGGTTGTTGACATCGAGCATGGTCTTTATCTCCCCTGGTGTGGTGGTTGGGCCTGGTGGCGCTGATGGGCTTTGGCGGTTCAGGCACGCCTTGATGGCAGCAGCGCGCAGGTAAGTCACCTGCTGCTCGGCGCGGCAGCGCTGCACCGCGGCGCTCAGCCAGGTGGCGGGGTAAGGTGCGCCGCTCAAGATGCTGCGCATCAAGTCACCAGCCAAGCGAGGCGGTATGTTGTCGGCCTTGTTCTGCAGCGCAATCGAGGTCATCAGCCGAAACAGACTGGGGTAAGTCGGGTCGTTGGGGCCGCCGGACAGTGCCAAGTCTTCAAACCATGCGGTGATGCGCTGTGCGATGTGGTGCAGCGGTGCCGCGTGCCAGAAACGGATGGCAATGCGCGCCGCATTGGGCGCCAAGCCCAACACATAAAACGCGTTGTCACCGCGCGCGCCATCAAAGGCGCCCGTGCGCACGGCTTCGAACAGCGCCTTCACGTGCTGGGTGTGGGCGTCGGGGTTGTCGTCACCGCCCAGCAGTGCGGCCAGCTCGTCTTCGATGGGGTCGGCGCGCTGGGCCCAGAACACGGTGGAAGCGTCGCCCAAACGCATACGTTGTGGGGAATTCGGGCGAAGCAAATGGTTCAGTGCCGTCGCGTACTTGAAGGCAGTCGCTGTGCCAACGGGGAAGTTGGCTCCCTGATGCTTGCCGAACGAGGCCAGCGCCGGGAGACTCTGATCATTGACGGCCGCGAGGGCGGTGGGCTTGTCCGACACACTGGCAATCTTCGGATGGAGCATCGCAATTGAGTCGCGCTCGCCGGTCACAAGGCAGATTCCAGGCAGTGCCTCAGTTTCTGCGCCCGAACCTTGCACGACCATGGCGCGCAGAGCAGGGTCGTGCACCGCCAATTCGGTGTGACCCTGAAGGCGAAACGTAACGTTGCAACCAGCCAAGGCCTGGCAGTCCTTCCAGTGAGGATCACTTCGAACGCGCAAGTGCTGCTGCTGCTCGTAGAAGCGCTGAATCGCCTGCGCCGCCACCGAGCCGTGAGCACGTTCGGAAACAACTGCAATTCGCTGACAAAAAGAAGCCAATTGCTTTTCCGCGTTCTTCACATCGCCCACGCTGTCTGACTTCGGGTGACCAAAAACGAAACCGATGTGATCCCAAAGCAGGTTGGGCTTCAGGTGGGAATTGGTTCCAGATCGGATTTCTGAAGCAGGGACAAGCTGCGCAGGCACGTCAGTGGCGCGAGGCCCAAACTTCATCGGAGTCAGTTGAATGAACTCGCCGGTCGTAGTGATTTCAACGATGAACGGAATTCGCTTTCGCTCCCAGCCTGGCGGCGCGACTTCATCTGAACGGTCGTAGTACTCGACCAAGGATTGAAGAATCATCCCCGCACCTCGACGCCGCTCAGGTCCACCACGCCTTTATTCACCTGGGCGCGGAAAAACCGGGGTTGCGGCGAAGCGTGGTTTTCGAAGTCCAGGTCGTGCAGCATCCATCCCAGGTCGGCTGTCCAGGTG
This sequence comes from Burkholderiales bacterium, assembly GCA_043717565.1. Lineage (GTDB taxonomy): Bacteria > Pseudomonadota > Gammaproteobacteria > Burkholderiales > Burkholderiaceae_C > Rubrivivax. Next base: position 3,084 of record JAYSXE010000090.1, read on the forward strand.
TCCAGCGCGGGCGGTTCATCGGGGCCGGCTTGCCAGCCGCCGCGCCCGTCGCTGGCCAGTTCAACCAGCCTGAAACGGGCCGCAAATTCACGGCAACCGAGATAGGGCTGGTTGACACACTGCCCCGCCTCAGCCCTGCGGCTGAAGATGGCCAGGTACTTGCCGGGGTTGGCGCGGGCTTCATCGCCTTGCAGATCCAGGTCGGCGTGCAGGCGGTAGGCCACATCGCGCAAGAAAAGGCCGGCGCGCTGCTGGCGTTCGTCTTCCACGTACAGCGCCAGTTGACCCAGGCCTTCACCCATCGCCACTTGTGCGTTGCGGGTCGACGCCACGGCGCCCACTTCGTTGCGGCGCACGCTGATCCAGCGCAGCGGGTTCAATACCTCGATGCGGCGCATGCGCCATTTCAGCCCGGGCTTCCACAAGATGGCGTCGAACACCGCGCGCGCCGCAGACGGCGTGATGAGGTCGTAAGACACACGCTCGACCTTCATTTCAGGGCGGGTGAAGCAGGCGTAGTCGCCGCGGACTTCCAAACAGAACGGTTTCACCAAGTCTCCCTTCGTTGTTCAGACATGGATTCCATCAAGCCACAAAGCTGGCCGGGTCCCCCGGCGCCGAATCAACCCGGGCACCCAGCACGGGGTCGTAGAAACCATTCCAATCGGTGCGTTGCACATACAAGCCCGGGCACAACCCCACCTCGGTGATGTCGCCCGCTGCCAGCAAGCGCTTGACCTGGTGCTGGTAGATCGACACCCCGTAGCGTTGCAGTTTGCGCAGCAACCAGCGTTGCGGCC
>JAYSXE010000010.1:0-10771 GCA_043717565.1 Burkholderiales bacterium
GTCTGGCGCCGCCTGGGTTCAGAAGTCACCGTGCTCGAAGGCCTGCCCACGTTCCTGGGCGCGGTGGACGACCAGATCGCCAAGGAAGCCCACAAGGCCTTTGTCAAGCAGGGCCTGAAGATCGAGCTGGGCGTGAAGGTGGGCGACATCAAGCCCTCGAAGAAGGGCGTCAGCGTGGCCTACACCAGCGCGGCGGGTGAAGACAAGCTGCTCGAGGTGGACCGGCTCATTGTCAGCATCGGGCGCGTGCCCAACACCACCGGCCTGAATGCCGAGGCCGTGGGCCTGAAGCTGGACGAGCGGGGCGCCATCGCGGTGGACGACGAATGCCGAACCAACCTGCCTGGCGTGTGGGCTGTGGGCGACGTGGTGCGTGGCCCCATGCTGGCGCACAAGGCCGAAGAAGAAGGCGTGGCGGTGGCCGAGCGCATCGCGGGTCAGCACGGGCATGTGAACTTCAACACCGTTCCCTGGGTCATCTACACCAGCCCGGAAATCGCCTGGGTAGGCGAAACCGAGAAGCAGTTGAAGGCGCGCGGCGTGGCCTACAAGGCCGGCACCTTCCCCTTCATGGCCAATGGCCGTGCGCGTGCGCTGGGCGACACCACCGGCATGGTCAAGATGCTGGCCGATGCCGCCACCGACGAGATCCTGGGCGTGCACATCGTCGGCCCCATGGCCAGCGAATTGATTGCGGAAGCCGTGGTCGCGATGGAATTCAAGGCCAGTGCAGAAGACATCGCGCGCATCTGCCATGCCCACCCGTCGTTGAGCGAAGCCACCAAGGAAGCCGCGCTGGCCGTGGACAAGCGCACGCTGAACTTCTAGTTCACGGCAGCCGCAGTTGGGCGTTCGCGAGATCTACCAGTCCACGCTGGCCGGGCGTGGTTTTGCAAGCGACAGCGCGCAGCTGGCCGCTGTGGACGCGCTGGAGCGCTGCGAGCTGGAATGGGCCGACTACAAGGCCCGCCGCCGCAACGCCATCACCAAGCTGCTGCGCAGGCCGCCCATTCCACGCGGCGTGTACATGCATGGCGGCGTGGGCCGCGGCAAGAGCTTCCTGATGGACTGCTTCTTCCAGGCCGTGCCCTTGCAGCGCAAGACACGGCTGCACTTCCACGAGTTCATGCGTGAAGTGCACCGCGAGTTGCAGGAACTCAAAGGCACTGCGAACCCGCTGGACGAACTGGGCGCGCGGGTGGCCCGGCGCTTCCGACTGATCTGCTTCGACGAGTTCCACATCGCCGACGTGACCGACGCGATGATCCTGCACCGCTTGCTGCAGGCCCTGTTCGACAACCGCGTCAGCATCGTCACCACCAGCAACTTCCACCCCGACGCGCTGTACCCCAACGGCCTGCACCGTGACCGCATCCTGCCTGCTATCGAACTGCTGAAGAGCCACTTGCAGGTCATCAACGTCGATGGCGGCACCGACTACCGGCAGCAGACGCTGCAGCAGGTGGAGATGTACCACTGCCCCTTGGGCGACAGCGCCGAAGCCGCCATGGAGGCCACCTTTGAGCGCCTGGCCGAGGCGCGCGACGAACCCTCGGTGATGAACATCGAACACCGCGAACTGCGCGCCGTGCGCCGCGCCGGCGGCGTGGTGTGGTTCGACTTCCGCACCTTGTGCGGCGGGCCGCGCTCACAGAACGACTACCTCGAGATCGCCTCTCGCTTCCACACCGTGCTGCTCAGCAACGTGCCGCACATGCCGGTGCGCCTGGCCAGCGAAGCCCGCCGCTTCACGTGGCTGGTGGACGTGTTGTACGACCGTCGCGTGAAGCTCATCCTCTCGGCCGCGGTGCCGCCCGAAGCGCTGTACACCGAAGGGCCGATGTCGCACGAGTTCCCACGCACGGTGTCGCGGCTGCGTGAAATGCAGTCGGCCGAATTCCTGGCCCTGGCCCGGCGCGATGTGGACACCTCGTTGACCTGAGGCGGTGTTCTCAGCCGGCGGTCTGGCTGGCTGTGTGCCTGCGATGGGCCGGCGATTGGGCGGTGATTGGGCGGCGATTGGGCGGCGACAGGCCCGGCGCCGCCGTTCAGCGCAGCGAGTCCACCCGGGCCAGTGCCAGCGACAGGTTGTCGCCACCGCCACGGGCCCGCTGGCGGGCCTTGCTGATCAGCATCTCGCTGGCCTCGCGCGGCGGCAGCGCGTGCAGGATGGCGCCTATTTCCTTCGGCGTGAAGTAGTGCCACAGGCCGTCGCTGCAGGCCAGCATGGTGTCGCCCAGCTGCAGCCCGTCGATGTGCCACAGGCTGACGGGCGGGTCGGCATGGGTGCCCAGGCAGCCGGTCAGCAGGTTGGACTGGGGGTGGTTCTGCGCTGCCTCTTCGGTGAGCCTGCCTTCGTCGATCAAGCGTTGCACGAACGAATGGTCGATGGTGCGCCTGACCATGTCGGCGCCCCTGAAGTGATAGACGCGGGAATCGCCCGCGTGCACCACGTCGCACTCCAGGTTGGGGCTCAGCAGGAAGGCAGCCACCGTGCTGTGAGGCTCTTCTTCTGACGTGATGGCCGTCAGTTTGATCATCAGGTGCGCTTCCAGCACCAGCTGGCGCAGCAGGTCGCTGGCGTCGTCTTCCAGGGGCACGAAGCGCTCGAAGATTTGCCGCCCGGTCAGCTGCACCTGGTCTGAAGCCTTGCGGCCGCCGCTCTTGCCGCCCATGCCGTCGGCTACCAGACCCAGCACGCAGCCCGGCGTGCGGTGGTGCGCAATGATGTCGACTTGGTCTTGTTGGTAGGCGCGGTCACCCCGGTGCAAACCGGTGGCGCCGCTGAAGCGAAAGGTCGCAGAGGGGGCGGGCATGCCAAGAAATATAAACTCCTGTCTTCGCCATCAACCGTGCAGCAGTGGACGAGAACCTGCATTCCCCGGAAAGACAACTGATCGAGTTGCGCATGGCCCATGCGGACTTGGACGGCCTGATCGACCACGTTGCACCCGATGCCGCTGCCGATGACCTTTCCCTGCGGCGCCTGAAGAAGCGCCGCCTGGCCCTGCGGGACCAGATCGCCCGCTTGGAGAACCAGCTTGAACCGCCCGAACCGGCTTGACCAGCGATCGTTGCGACGGTGAGTGATCTGGCCTCCGCCGTGGCCCGCGCCTTCGCGGTGGACGGTGTCCTGGCCGCCCGCGAGCCGGGCTTCATGCCGCGTGCCGCGCAGGACGAGATGGCCGCGCGCATCGCGCAGGCCTTGGAGCAGCGTGAAAGCCTCGTGGCCGAAGCCGGCACCGGTGTGGGCAAGACCTTTGCATATCTGGTGCCCTTGCTGCTGTCGGGCCGCCGTGCGCTGGTCAGCACCGCCACCAAGAGCCTGCAGGACCAGTTGTTCCTGCGCGACCTGCCGCGGCTGCGCGACGCGCTGGGCGTGCCGGCGCGCCTGGCGCTGCTGAAAGGCCGCGCCAGCTACCTGTGCCGCTGGCGGCTGCAACAGGCCGAGACGGGTTCGCAGCTGCCCGACCGTTTTGCCGTGCGCGCCTTGCAGCGGGTGGTGGTGTGGGCGCAGTCCACTCGCAGCGGCGACATGGCCGAACTGGACGGGCTGGACGAACGCTCGCCCGTGATTCCGCTGGTCACATCCACACGCGACAACTGCCTGGGCACGGAATGCCCCGAGCACCGCAATTGCCACGTCATGCACGCGCGGCGCGACGCCATGGCGGCCGACCTGGTGGTGGTGAACCACCACCTCTTCTTTGCCGACATGGCGCTGCGCGACAGTGGCGTGGCCGAACTGCTGCCGACTGTGGACGCGGCGGTGTTCGACGAAGCGCACCAGCTGGTGGAAGCGGGCGTGCAGTTCCTGGGCACGCAGCTGGCCACTGGGCAGGCCCTGGAACTGGCGCGTGACATGCTGGCTGCCGGCCTGCAACACGCGCGTGGGCTGCAACCCTGGGCCGAATTGCAAGCCGGCCTCGACAAGGCGGCGCGCGACCTTCGGATCGCTTGTGCAGGCCCTGTGCGCGACGTGCGCGGTGTCGTCAAGCGCCGCTGGGACGACTGTGCTGACGACCTGCCGCCAGCCCTGGCGGCATTGCAAGCCCAGGCCAGCGCGGCGGCAGACGCGCTGGCCGTGGTGGTGGACGCCGCGCCCGACTTCGCCAAGCTCGTGCAGCGAACCCGCAGCCTGGTGTCGTTGGCCAGCATCTTCGCTGCGCCGCCAGAGTCGGGCCGGGTGCGCTGGGTGGACGTGTCGGCGCAGCAGGCGCGGCTGGTGGAATCGCCGCTGGACATTCGCGACATGCTGTCTGAACAGCGGCAGCTGGCGCCCAAGACTTGGATCTTCACCTCGGCCACGCTGGGTGACGACGCCGAACTGAGCTGGTTCACGGCAGCCACCGGGCTGGAAGACGCTGCCAAGTTGCGCGTGGGCAGCCCGTTTGACTACCCCAACCATGCCCGCGTGTGGGTGCCGCAGAACATGTCCCTGCCCAACGCGGCGGGGCACCCGGCAGCCGTGGGCGCGTTGGCGGCGCGCTGTGCACACGCGCTGGGTGGGCGCACCTTTGTGCTGACCACCACGCTGCGCGCGCTGACCACGGTGGCCGACAGCTTGGCGCAGGAACTGCAGGCCATGGGCCTGCCGCCCGAGGCGCTGACGGCGCTGGTGCAGGGCACGGCCCCACGCCGGGCCCTGCTGCAGCGCTTCGGTGACGGACGGGGCTGCGTGTTGGTGGGTTCGCAGAGCTTCTGGGAAGGCATCGACATGCCGGGTGATGCCCTCCAGTGCGTGCTGATCGACAAGCTGCCTTTTCCGCCGCCGAACGACCCGCTGGTGGAAGCCCGCGTGCAGCAGCTGCGTGAGCAGGGGCGCAACCCGTTCGAAGACTACTTCGTGGCCGAAGCCGCGGTGTCGCTGAAGCAGGGGGCAGGGCGTCTGATCAGAACCGAAACCGATCGCGGCCTGCTGGTCCTGTGCGACCCGCGCCTGCGCCAGATGCGCTATGGGCGCCGGCTGCTGGCCGCGCTGCCGCCCATGGGGGTGCTGGAATCAGAAGGGCAGGCGATGGACTGGCTGGCCGAACTGGCCCACCACCACGTGTAGCCCGCTGCGCCACCGGTGCGGGTGGTGCTGATCAGACGGTGGAGGAGTGTGGAGGTCAGCCGGGCTGGCTGCTCACCACAGGCGCCACCACGGCTTGCCGGCTGTGGTGGTGCTGCCCAGGAAGCGGCTGTTCGGAAAATTCAGTTTCAGCACCTTTTCAGCGCCGTCGCGCAGTTCGGGCAGGTTCAGCTTGCTGTAGCTTTGCACCATGATGTGCAGCGCCTCTTCCAGCGCCGGCGCGCGCTGGAATTCAGCCACCGCCTGCTGGGCACGGGCGGCCGCGGCCACGTAGGCACCGCGCCTGAAGTAATAACGCGCCACATGCACTTCATAGGCCGCGAGCGAATTGACGATGTAGTCCATGCGCAGCCGCGCATCGGGTGCATAGCGGGAATTCGGAAACTGGTCCAGCAACTGCTTGAAAGCCTGGAAAGAGTCGCGCGAAGCACGCTGGTCGCGTTCAGACAGGTCTTGCCCGGCCACGGCCCCGAGCAAGCCCAGGTTGTCGTTGAAGTTGATCACGCCCTTCAAGTACATGGCGTAATCCAACGCCGGGCTTGAAGGGTTGAGCTTGATGAACCGGTCGATGGTGGACAGCGCCTGCACCCGGTCGTCGGTTTTCCAGTGCAGGTAAGCCATGTCCAGCACCGCCTGCTGGGACATCACTGTGCCTGCGGCCAGGCCTTCAACACGCTCCAGTGCCTTGATGGCACGCTCGAAGCTGCCGGCGTCCATGTCTTCGCGGGCGTCTTTGTACAATCGCTCAGCCGTGCCGCCAGGGGTTTCGTCCTTGGGTGTTGAAGAGCAACCCCCAGCCAACACCAGCGCCGCCAACACCAGCACCAGCGCCAACCAGCGCGCAGGCCCGGCCCCAAGGCCAACCCAGGCCAGACCTTGGCTCAACGGTTCGTCGGCCATTCCAGTGCCGCAGGCAGCGGCCGGAGCAACGGGCTTCACACACATTCGGGCGCCAGCGGTGCCAGACACCAGGGAATTGCTCATTGCGGAATTTGCCACGCGATACACAAGCCGCGGATTATAGGGAGGCCCCTTTGGCGGCCGATGCCCGCACCGGGCAGGCGGCCGACGACGATCCCGAGTCCGAACACGAGCCGGAAGACGACGCCGCTGGTGCGGCCGAAGTCCGCACCTCTCCCGTGGCCCCCGGCCAACATGGGCAACGCATTGACAAGGCGCTGGTCAGCCTGGCCCCGGAGTTTTCGCGCAACCACCTGCAGGGCCTGCTGGAGTCGGGCCACGTCTTGTTGGACGGCAAGACCGCCACTTCGTCGTCCAAGCGCGTGCAGGCCGGGCAGCAGTTGCGTGTTGAACTCGTGCCCACCGAAGAGAGCCGCGCGTTTGCGCCACAGGCGTTGGCGCTGTCGGTGCTGTTCGAAGACGATCACCTGCTCGTGCTGGACAAGCCGGCGGGTCTGGTGGTGCATCCCGCACCGGGCAACTGGTCGGGCACGCTGCTGAACGGTTTGCTGGCGCACCACGCGCTGGCGGCCACGCTGCCGCGCGCGGGCATTGTTCACCGCCTGGACAAGGACACCTCGGGCGTGATGATGGTGGGCAAGTCGCTGCAGGCGGTGACGGCGCTGTCCCGTGCGGTGGCCGCGCGCGAAGTGAAGCGCCGCTACCTGGCGCTGGCGCACGGTGAGCCCGACCAGGACAGCTTCAGCGTTGAAAGGCCCGTCGGCCGAGACCCCCGCGTCCGCGTTCGCATGGCTGTGGTTTCGGTGGGTGCCGGTGGCCGGGCTGCCCGCACCGACGTGCAGTGCCTGGCCCGGGGCGGCGGTTATGCCGCGCTCAGCTGCACGCTGCACACCGGGCGCACGCATCAGATCCGCGTGCACCTGATGAGTGTGGGCCACCCGTTGCTGGCCGACCCGTTGTACGGCGGCCGGCCCGCTCTCGGCCTGCAGCGGCAGGCGCTGCACGCCACCGAACTGGGTCTGGCGCACCCGGTTTCCGGCCAGTTGCTGAACTTCTTGGCGCCCGCGCCGGCGGACTTTGCAGCCGCGTGGCTGCAGGTGGCCGGCACACCGGTTTGAAGCCAGCTGTGATGCCAACGCGCCACGCTGCGTGCACGAGTTGGGCCCTTTGAAGGCTGCCTGCCTCTACAATGCGGTATTCGTGGGTTTGACGTGCACCGGGGGTGCCGCGCCCATTTGACCCCCAGCTTGCTGTGGCACCGCCCGCAGCAGCCCCCAGTCCTCGCTCCATCACGGCCCCAAGGCCGGGCGAGGCCCCGTAGCTCGATCCGCGCGGCCCTGCGTGCCGCAATCCCGGATGAAGCCCTGTCGCCGTTGCACAGCAACGTATGCACCACCACACCAGTCATGAACACTGAAGAGGCCAAACGAGTCCTCGAGACGGCTTTGATTTGCGCCAGTGGGCCGATGCCCATCCACGAGATGCGCGCCCTGTTTGAGGGCGAGGTGGGTGTGGACACCCTGCGCCGGCTGTTGGACGAACTGGTGAATGACTGGGAACCGCGCGGTGTGGAACTGGTCGCGTTGGCCAGCGGCTGGCGCTTCCAGAGCCGGCCCGAGATGCGGGTCTTTCTGGACCGCCTGCACCCTGAAAAACCGCCCAAGTATTCGCGCGCAGCCATGGAAACCCTGGCCATCGTGGCGTACCGGCAACCGGTGACGCGCGGCGACATCGAAGACATCCGCGGCGTCACGGTCAGCAGCCAGATCGTGAAGCAGCTTGAAGACCGCGGCTGGATCGACGCCATCGGCTACCGCGAAGCGCCGGGGCGGCCGGCGCTGTACGCCACCACCCGGCAATTTCTGGACGACCTGGGGCTGGCCAGTCTGGACCAGCTGCCGGCCATTGACGGCGGCGACGACGGTGCCCGCGCTGCGGCCGCACTGGCCGCGCTGAACGAACCCCAGTTGCTGCCCGATGAAGCGCAGGTGCTGCTGGAGCTGGATGTGCAGGTTGAGCCTGAGCCTGAGACAGGCCATTCGGCCGAACCTGCAGCTGAGCCCGCAGCGTCAGCGCCACCTTCACTTTCCGCCGACACCGGCGCCGACAACGACGCCGACCTTGGCGTCGACTCTGATGCCGAAGCGTCACCCGAGCCGGCTTTTGCGGGCTCTGCCGTTGAAGCCGGCACCCCACCCGCCAGCGGCGCCGCACCCGCGGACCAGACCCCACCACATCACCCTGATTCACCCATGGACAACCGCGCATGAACGCATCCGATGATTCCCCCGTGTCCAAGGACCTGGCCCAGGCCGGTCCAACGTCGCCCGATGGCCACGTGGCGGATGCCAAGCCGAAGCGCCGGCGCGCCCCGCGAAAGGCGGTCCCGGACGCGGCCGATGTGTCGGAACACTCAGTGAGCGGTGCTTCCGCTGATGCGGCTTCTGCCGATGCCGGCGACACCGCCGGCGCAGCCAAGCCCCGGCGCCGCGCCGCACCGCGGGCGCCCAGCGCCAGCGAAGTGTTTGGCATCCCACCAGCGGCTGCCGCTGATGCTCCGCAGCCGTCTTCCGCCCCAGCGGCCGACAGCGCCATGCCGGCCATGGCCGCGGCGGCCGAACGCAAGTCCCAGCGGCCCCGCACCCCGCGCGTGCCCGCCGCCGATGGGGAAGCAACACATGGCCGCAATCCAGAGGCGCTGATCGCCGACGGCGGCACGCCCGGGAAACCGACCAACGTGGCGTCGGAAGGCGGCGATGGCGTTCAAGCCAACGGCATTGAAGGCCAACCGGCTGCGCATGGCGAAGGCGAAGGGCCACGGCGCAGCCGCAACCGCCGCCGAGGCCGCCGCGGTGCCGACCGGGTGCGCGCTGACGGTGATGCGGCGGGCACTGACAGCCGTGCCCATCCCGGCCCGGGCCCCGCGCCAGTGCAGCAGCCCGACGCGGTTGAGATTTTTGCGCAGGTGTTGGCAGGCGACTTTGATGCCGACGCGGCTGACGAAGCCGCGACTCCGGCACCGGCCGTGCTGTCGGCCGAAGTGGCCACCGCAGGCCCTGATGCGGCCGAGCAGGTTTCTGACGACGACCAAGTGGATGAGGCCGAAGAAGCCCCCGCATCCGCTGGCGTCCAGGGCGGCACGGGTTCGACCGCGCCCGCACAACCCGCCAAGCGCGTGCTGGCCCCAGAAGCCGATGCGCCCAAGCTGCACAAGGTGCTGGCGCAGTCGGGCGTCGGCTCACGCCGCGACCTGGAACAGATGATCGGCGAAGGCCGGGTCACGGTGAACGGGCAGGTGGCGCACACGGGCCAGCGCATCTCTTTTGGCGACCGCATCCAGCTCGACGGCAAGCCCGTTCGCTACCGCATCGCGCCGCCGCCGCCCCGGGTGTTGGCGTATCACAAGCCGGCTGGCGAGGTGGTGTCGCATGACGACCCGCAACAGCGGCCCACCGTCTTCCGGCGGCTGCCGCACCTTGCCCACGGCAAGTGGCAGTCCGTCGGGCGGCTGGACATCAACACCGAAGGCCTGCTGTTGTTCACCACCTCGGGCGAACTGGCCAACCAGCTGATGCACCCGCGTTTTGGCGTGGAGCGTGAATACGCCGTGCGTTCGCTGGGCGTGCTGGAACCCGAAGCCAAGCAACGGCTGCTCGATGGTGTGGAGATCGATGGCCAGCGCGCCGCGTTCAAGAGCATCGACGACGGTGGTGGCGAAGGCGTGAACCACTGGTACCGGGTCGTCATCACCGAGGGCCGCAACCGTGAAGTGCGCCGGCTCTTCGAAACCGTCGGCCATGCGGTCAGCCGGCTGATCCGCATCCGCTACGGTTCCGTGGTGTTGCCGCGCGGCCTGAAGCGCGGCGTCTGGGTGGACCTGACCGACCAGGACCTGCGCAACCTGCGCCGGCTGGCCAGCGGCCCTCGGCCGGTGGAGGCTGCGCCGCCGCGCCCGCCCGTGGACAACGCCAACGGCCCGGGTATGGGTGGCAAGCGCGGTCGCAACCGCCGCGGCCGTGGTGGCCGCGCCGAGGGTGGCGAACGCATGCCCGATGGCCCGATGGATCGCCCACACGATCGCCCGCATGACGGCCCGATGGCCGACCTGCCGGCCGGCCCCGCATTCCTGCCAGGCCAAGGGCCGATGCAGGGCCAGCCGGGCCGTCCCAACGACCGCAAGCAAGGCCGCCAAGACCGCGGCCGCGACGGCGGGCGCAACGGCAACCGCACCGGCGGCCCCCGGCCCGACCGCGGCCCGCGCATGGACCGTGGCCCCGACCGTGGTCCTGACCGCGGACCGATGGCTGACCGGCAGCCGCGCCCTCCGCGCGGTGAACCCGGTGAGGGCGGTGCCATTCCGAACCCGCTGCAGCAGACCTTCGACAAGCGCGCGCTGCAGGCCGACCGGCAAAAACGCCGCGAAGTGTCGGAAGACGGGCCGATCCCGAACCCCTTGCAGCAGACCTTCGACAAGCGCGCGTTGCAGAAGGACCGTGTGCCGCAGCGCGACATGCCCGACGACGGGCCCATTCCCAACCCGCTGCAGCAGACCTACGACAAGCGTTTTGCGCAAAACGCCAAGGCCGCCCGCAAGGCTGAAGGTCCCGATCCAGACCACATTCCAGACCCCATGCAAACCTCGGTGGGTTACATCGGGGCCGATGCGTTCAGGCGCAAAAGCGGCGGCGGTGGCCGTGGCGGCCGGCGCACGGGCGCCAAGTCGGGTGGCGGCGTGGGCTCCTTCGGCGGCGGCGGTGGCGGCGGTGGGCCGCGCAG
>JAYSXE010000091.1:0-8928 GCA_043717565.1 Burkholderiales bacterium
GATGAAAAAAGGCGTGTCGGTGGACCAGGTGGCGCGCGTCACCAAGGGCTTTGCCGACGCCGGCGTGCTGGTGCATGCCTACCTGATGTACGGCTTTCCCACGCAAACGGTGCAGGACACCGTGGACGCGCTGGAACTGGTGCGCCAGCTGTTCGAGGCCGGCTGCATCCACAGCGGCTTCTGGCACCGCTTCACCTGCACCGTGCACTCACCCGTGGGCCAGAACCCGCAGGACTACGGTGTCACGCTGGTGCTGCCGCCGGCACCGCCGGGCGCGCTGTTTGCGCAGAACGACATCGGCTTTGCCGACCCCACGGGCGTGGACCATGACGCGCTGGGCGCCGGGCTGAAAAAGGCCATCTACAACTACATGCACGGCATCGGCCTTGAAGAAGACGTGCGCATGTGGTGGAACCACCCCATGCCCAAGACCCGCGTGGCGCGGCGGCGCATTGAAAAGGCCTTGCAGCAGCCCAGTTGAACGGAGCCGCGGTGCGGCCCGCGTTACACCCCTGTACGCAACCGGTCTTGGCGTGTTCAGGCCGGCTGCAGTGCCCGCCGGTCGGTGTGCCCGAGCGCCCGCGTGCGGATGTGCACCGCGTCGGCATCGCGCACCTGGAAGCGGCTGACGGCCGCGTCAAGGCCGTTGGCGTTGCGTTCCAGTTCGGCCGCCACGCCGGCGGTCTGGGCCACCATGGCGGCGGTGACTTCGGCGCTCTGGGTCAGTTCGCCAATGGTTTCAACCAGGCGGTTGATGCAGGTGGTCTGCGAGAACGTGGTTTCCCAGATGCCGTCCACACGGGTGGACATGCGCTGCACGATGCCGGCCATCTCGTCCAGCGCCAGGTTGGCGTTGTGCGTGCCTTCGCTGCCCGCAGCCACGCTCTGGCGGGTGGCCTCCACCTGCCGCTTGATGTCATCGGCGGCGCGCGCCGCGCTTGAAGCCAGCTGCCGCACTTCACTGGCCACCACGGCAAAACCACGCCCCTGTTCGCCGGCGCGCGCGGCTTCAACGGCGGCATTCAGAGCCAGCAGGTTGGTCTGGAAAGCCACGCCCTGGATCAGGCCCACCATCTCGGCCACCGACGCCGATGAACCGGTGATGTCCACCATGGTGGCGCCCAGCTGGGCCATCGCATGCACGCCCTTGCCCGACGACCGGTTGGCCTCGGTGGCCAGCGTCTTGGCCTCTTGGGAAGCCGTTGCGTTGTCGGTCACGAAGGCGGCAATCTCCTTCAGCGTTTCGAACACCCGCTTCGTGTCTTCGCTCTGCAGGCGGGTTCGGTCGTGCATCTCGGCGCTGGCACTGGCCAGTTGCCGGCAGGCCACCGTCACGTCGTGGCTGCCCACGCGCACGTCGCCCACCACCCGCGCCAGGCTGCTGCTCATGTGGTTCAGGGCCTGCTGCAACTGCGCCGCTTCATCGGCGCCCGCCACCTCGACCTGCGCGTCAAGCTTGCCGGCCGCCACCTGCTGGGCCAGCTTCACCGCCGCCGCCAGCGGCACCACGATGGAACGTGCTACCAGCCACGACACCAGGCCGCCCAGCACCACCGACAGCGCCAGGATGGCCAGCAAGACCCACCGCGACTGCTGTGCCGTGTCTGCGAAGTCCGCCATCGCCAGCGCCGCCAGCTGGTTGCCGGCCTTCACCGTGGTGTCCACGCCGGCCCGGTGCGCCAGGTAGACGCGGTGGCCCTGCTGCAGCGACTGCCGTGCCGCCGCTGTGTCGCCGGCCTTCAGCTGCGCCAGCACCTGCCGCGCGACCGCGATGAAGGCCTGCGCGTGCACATGCTGGTCGCCCAGCAGCTGCTGTTCCAGACCGAAGGGCGGATTGGTTTTCCAGTAGCTCACGCGGTCGCTGTATTCCTTGCTCAGGCGGTACACGTCCCGGGCGGCCAGGTCCGGCGCCAGCGTGCCTTCCACCGCCTGCGACAGCGTCAACCGAAGTTCGATCAGGTACATCGGCGGCGGCAGGATGTCCGCCACCACGTCCTTCGCAACGAAGGCCTTTTCACTGCTGGCGGTCAGTTGCCCGGTGCCGCGCAAGCCGGCCACCACGCAGGCGGCCAGCATGAGGCCGCCCACCAACGCCAGCAACTGCTGGCGTCGCCCGACGGAAAAGCGGTTCAAGAATTTCACGTCAGTCCTTTTTGTGCGCGCAGCGGCCTGTGGGCGCCACGCGTTTTTTTCATGCCGCAACAGCGCAGGGCAGTACCGCACGCACGGCCCGCCACCCTGGGGGGCGTTGCTGGCCACTGTAGGACGGGCCACAAGTGCCGGAAGTGCCGAACAGCAGCGGGAAAACGACGCAGTTCGGCAACCGGCCTGGGCCCCGGCGCAACCGCGCGCACCGAACACTGGTCGCGACCCGGCCGGGCGCAGGCCCCATGATGCGCAGCATGCAAAACGAACACGAACACGCTGCCCAGCTGATGGGGCACGACTACGACACCCTGAACGCCCGCGCGCAAAAGGTGGCCCGCCACATGGCCCAGCGTCGGCCCATCACCCCACGCTTGGCTGGCGAAACTGAGGTGCCGGCCTCACGCGGCCAGCGCGCGGCCGATGCGGTGGCCTCTTTCGGCGGCTCGTGGACTTTCGTGGCCCTGTTTGGTGGCACGCTGGTGCTGTGGATCGGCCTGAACGCAGTGCTGATGGCCGCGCGCGGCAGCGCTTTCGACCCCTACCCCTACATCCTGCTGAACCTGGTGCTGTCGATGCTGGCGGCCATCCAGGCCCCGGTGATCCTGATGTCGCAGAACCGGCAGGCCGAGAAGGACCGCCTGCACGCCGAACACGACTACGAGATCAACCTGAAGGCTGAACTCGAGATCATGCTGCTGCATCAGAAAATCGACACCCTGCGCCAGACGCAATGGGAAGCGCTGCTGGAACTGCAGCGCCAGCAACTGGCCCTGCTCGCGGGGCTGACGCCAGGGGCCAGCAAACCCGCCTGAAGGGCTGCCCGCAGCGCCCGCGTGGAACCCGACGCTGGCACGGCACGCGCAGCCCAATGGCCACGCTGAGGCAAGGCCTCAGGCCACCACCAGCCGGTCGCGGCCCTGCGACTTGGCCAGATACAGCGCACGGTCGGCAGCAACCATCAGTTGCTGCAAAGACTGCCCCTCGACCGCCAGGCTCAGGCCCACGCTGACGGTGTAGGGCACGGCACCGGCCTGCCACGGTGCCGGGCGCTGCCGCACCTGGTCCAGCAGCCGTTCGGCAATGACCAGCGCACCTTCAAGCGACGTGTGCGGCAGCAGTGCCGCGAACTCTTCGCCGCCGATGCGGGCAAACAGGTCGCTCTGCCGCATCACCGCGCGCGCGGTGTTGGCAAAGCTGCCCAGCACCAGGTCGCCACCGGCATGGCCCACGGTGTCGTTGATGGCCTTGAAGTGGTCCAGGTCCATCATCAGCAGCACCACCGGCAGGCCATAGCGGCGCGCGCGCCCCAGTTCTTCTTCGGCACGCTGCAGGAAGCGGCGGCGGTTGTCGACCCCGGTCAACTCGTCGGTGTGGGCCAGCGCCATCAAGCCCTGCTGGGCCTGCTTTGCCAGCGTGATGTCTTCGCGAGTGCCCACCAGCCGCAGTGCACGCCCGTCGGGCCCGCGTGTCACCGCTTGCCCGCGCGCCTGCAGCCACACCCAGTGGCCACTCTTGTGCCGCATGCGGAATTCGGCCTCGTAGCGCGGCGTCCGGCCTTCGATGTGCGCTTGCCAGGCGGCCTGACGGAGCGCGGCGTCGTCGGGGTGCACCAGCGCGTCCCAGGCGTTGTAGTTGTCATTCAGGTCGCCGGGCGAATAGCCCAGGATGGAATGCCAGCGGTCGTTGTGCGAACGAACCTGGCCACTCTGCACGTCCACGTCCCAATAGGCCAGGTTGGCGCTGGTCAGCGCCAGTTCCAGCAGGGTCAGCAGCTGGCGCTGGCGCTCGTGCGTCTGGTGGCGCTGGGTGACGTCGCGCCACCAGACGATGGCACCGCCCTCGGCGTTGGGCACACGGGGCAATGCGCGCAGCCGTGCCACGTGGCGTTCGAACTGGCGGCCGTCCAGCAGGGCCAGGGTTTCAAAGCGCCGGCTGATCTCGCCGCTCCGCTGCAGGCCCAGGGTGCGCCAGTAGGCTTGCGGGTCTACCAGGCGTGCAGCGACATGCTGCTGCATTGGTTCCGCGTCGCGCCGCGCCAGCAGGTCGGCGGGGAACTGCCACAGGTCCTGAAAGCGCTGGTTCAGCGACAGGATGCGGCCGTCGCGGTCATACACCACCACGCCGTCGGGCGCGGAGTCGAGGGTGGCCCGCATCAGCGCGTCGTCGCCGCTGAGCAGGTCCTGCAGGAGCGTGGGGTCGATGGAATCCAAGCGCCGTCTCTCCCAAGGTGGGCGCCGCGCAACCTGAGGAGTCACCGGAACCTGCAGTGCATTCTGCGCCCTCACCGCCCGCAGCCAGCCCGCTTAAACGGCGAAAAGCTGGGTGTTGGGCGGTCATTTGTGCGCGAAAAGCCCAAACACGGGTGCGCGCAACCCGGCCGTGTGCCCGGCCGGTGCAACGCGCACCCGTTGGCCGAGCCGGGCCGGGCGATTTCGATACAGTCCCGCGGGTGTAGACCACCCTGCCCGACATCGCCGTTCGACAGGGCCTGCTCCGCGGCGCACCCCATGACCCGGGTGCTCCACCACACCACCGTTGACCCGCACGCGCGCAGCGCCACCATGATCGAACACCACCTCGACATCACCACCGCCGACGGCGCCATGAACAGCTTCGTCGTCCACCCCGAAGAAGGCGGCCCTTTCCCCGTGGTGCTGTTCTACATGGACGCACCGGGCAAGCGCGAAGAGCTGCACGACATGGCCCGGCGCATCGCGGCCGTGGGCTACTGCGTGGTGCTGCCCAACCTGTACCACCGCCGCACGCGCGACTTCTGGTTGAGGGAACGCACCGAAGACAACCTGAAGGTGATGTTTGCGCACATGGACTCGCTGACGCGCGACACCACGCTTTGCGACACGCAGGCGATGCTGGACTTCGTCGACGGCCTGCCCGCCGCCGACGCCCGGCACGTGGGTGCCGTGGGTTACTGCATGAGCGGGCCCTTCGTGGTGTGGGCGGCCAACGCTTTTCCGCAGCGTGTGGCCTGCATCGCGTCCATCCACGGTGCGCGCATGGTCACCGCGGCGGCCGATTCGCCGCACACTGCGGTGCAGCAGCTGCGCTGCGACAGCTACTTCGGCTGCGCGGAAAACGACGTCTGGGCCAGCAAGGAAGACATGGCGACGCTGGAAGCGGGCCTGCAGTCGGCCCCCGGGCCCTGGCGGCTGGACTGGTACCCGGCCACCGAGCACGGCTTCGTGTTCCCCGGCCGCGCGGTTTACAACAAGGCCGCGGCCGAAACACACTGGGAACGGCTGTTCAGCCAGTGGGCGCGTTGCTTGAAGCCCGGTGCGCAGCAACCTGCGCGCGGTTGACCGGTTGCGGCCGCTGAAGCGGTAGCGGCAACCGGCGCGGGGCCCCGGGGCGCCACGGCAGCGGGCGGGCTCAGCCCTGCAGCAGCCGCACCTTCACGCTCTTGCCCTTCACGCGGCCGGCGTTCAGCTGCCGTTCGGCCTGCGGCCCGATGTCGGCCGCCACCGCCACGTAGGTGGAAAAGTCGTTGACGTTGATCTTGCCCACCTGCGCGGCCGCAAAGCCCAGGTCTTTGGTCAACGCACCCAGCACGTCGCCAGCGCGGATCTTTTCCTTGCGGCCGCCCAGTATCTGCAGCGTCACCATCGGCGGGCGCAGTGGGCCGCTTCCGGTGGGCGTCAGGGCACTGACCGGCTGCCACTGCGAAGCCTTGCCTTGCGCCTGCTCGATGCGGCCCACGGCCCCCATCTCGTCCAGGCTGGCCAGCGTGAAGGCCCAGCCCGTGGCCTCTTCGGCCGCGCCGTCCAGCGCCATGCGCCCGGTGCGGCCCACGCGGTGCGTGTGCGTGGCGGGGTCGGGTGTCACGTCCACGTTGATCACGGCCTGCAGTTGCGCAATGTCCAGCCCGCGCGCGGCGATGTCGGTGGCCACCAGCACGCTGGCGCTGCGGTTGGCAAACTGCACCAGCACCTGGTCGCGGTCGCGCTGTTCCAGGTCGCCGTGCAGTTCCAGCGCCACAAAACCCTCGCCACGCAGCACCTCCACCAGGTCGCGGCACTGCGCCTTGGTGTTGCAGAAGGCCAGCGTGCTGACCGGGCGATAGTGGTTCAGCAGCAGGCCCACGGTGTGCAGACGCTGGTTCTCGGCCACTTCAAAAAACACCTGCCGTATCTGCGTGGCCGCCGGCGCTTCGGCCAGCTTCACGGTCTGCGGTTCGCGCATGAAGGCCGCCGCCAGCTTGTTGATGCCTTCGGGGTAGGTGGCCGAAAACAGCAGCGTCTGGCGCTGGCGCGGGCAGGCCTTGGCCACGGTGCTGATGTCGTCGAAGAAGCCCATGTCCAGCATGCGGTCGGCTTCGTCCAGCACCAGCGTGTTCAACGCCTGCAGGTCCAGGCTGCCCCGTTCCAGCAGGTCCATGATGCGGCCCGGCGTGCCCACCACCACGTGGGCGCCGTGCTCCAGGCTCGCCAACTGGTTGCGGATGGGCGTGCCGCCACACAACGTCAGCACCTTCACGTTGTCTTCGGCCGCAGCCAGGCGGCGCACCTCCTGCGTCACCTGTTCGGCCAGTTCACGCGTAGGGCACAGCACCAACGACTGCACGGCGAAGCGCCGCACGTTCAGGTTGGCCAGCAGCGCCAGCGCAAAGGCCGCCGTCTTGCCGCTGCCGGTGCGGGCCTGCGCGATCAGGTCCTTGCCCGCCAGCGCCAGCGGCAGGCTAGCGGCCTGGATGGGCGTCATCGCGGTGTAGCCCAGCTGCGCCAGGTTGGCGCGCACATGGGGCGCCAGCGGCAGGGTGGCGAAGCTGTCGTTCGCAGTGGTGCTGGGTTCAGGGTTCATGCCGCATTATCAAGACCCCCGGCCGGCGGCACGGGTGGGCGCGCGGCCGGACGTGCGAGACTGCGGACTGCAACAAGGTCCGCATGCCCACCAAGAGCCCCACACCCAACCCGTTGAACCTGCCCCAGCCGCGCCACACCGACCGTGTGCCCACGCCCATCGGCAAGGACCAGATCGCCCGCCTGAAGCAGCTGGCCTACGCGCTGCCCCAGGTCACCAAGGCCGCCGACCACGGTTATTCAGGCGACGCCGCTGGCGACGAAAAGCTCGACGCGCTGGGCCTGGTGATGCTGCAGAAATCGGCCGCCGGCGTGCGCGCCAGCCGCTGGATAACACCAGCGTTGATGGACAGCGCGCTGGCGCACATCGAAGCGGTGGGCACCGGCCCCGAGGCCCGGCCGCTGATGCTGCAGCGCAGCTCGGCGCTGGAAGCCCTGGGCGTGGCCCGTGCCGCCACCGGCAGCGGCCTGGTGCTGTGGACGCGGCTGATCAGCCACGGCCTGGTGCTGGCCGGCGTGGAGGGCAAGCTGCCGGTGCAGTACCGCGTGGCGGTCAGCGCCGAGCCGGTGTGGGCCTACTTCCGCGACGCTGACCAGGCCCGCCTGCTGCAGGCGCTGGGCGCACCGCCGCCCTGCCCTTTTGCCGCCGAGCTGGTGGCCCACCTGGAAGCCCTGGTGGCGCGCAGCCGGGCCTTCAAGCCGCAGCAGCTGGAAAGCCTGCTGCCGCGCCTGCAGGCCGAATGCGCCAGCGCCAAGCCGCTGCTGACGCTGGAGCCTTCGGAAACCAACCAGGCCGCGCTGGCCGACCTGCTGGCGCGCTGCAACCGCGCGCAAGACCGCTGGGTGCAGGCCGTCACCGAACTGGACACGCTGCAGGGCTTGAACAACGAATTGGCCTTCCAGGGCTACCCCGCCACCTTTGCCAAGGCGCGCCGGCTGAACCGCCAGGTGACGCTGTACGTGGGCCCGCCCAACAGCGGCAAGACGCACGCCGCCTTCGAACGCCTGGCGCAGGCGCTGGACGGCGCCTACCTGGCGCCGCTGCGGCTGCTGGCGCTGGAAGGCCGCGACCGACTGGTTGCACGCGGCGTGCCCTGTTCGCTGCTGACCGGCGAAGAAAACATGCCGGCTGAAGACGCACGCGTGGTCAGCAGCACCATCGAAATGGTCAACACGCAAAAGACCATCGACGTGGCCGTGATCGACGAAGCGCAGATGATCTTCGACAACTCGCGCGGCTGGGCCTGGACGCAGGCCGTGGTGGCCGTGCCGGCGCAGGAAGTCATCATCATCTGCAGCGCCTATGCCGTGCCGGCGCTGCAGAACCTGCTGGGCCTGTGCGGCGAAGCCTGCACAGTGCGCGAATTCACACGCATGCAGCACGTGGAACTGCTGCCCGGCACGCTGCCGGTGCAGGCGCTGAAGCTGGGCGACGCGGTGGTGGCCTTCAGCCGCCGCGACGTGCTGATGCTGCGCGACCGCATCGCCGCGGGCGGCCATCCGGTGTCGGTGATCTACGGCGCACTGCCACCCGAGGTGCGCCGCCGTGAGGCCGAGCGCTTTGCCAGCGGCGAGAGCCACATCCTGGTGGCCACCGATGCCATCGGCATGGGGCTGAACCTGCCCATCCGGCGCGTGCTGTTTTCCACCCTGACCAAGTACGACGGCGTGGCCGACCGCACGCTGGAAACCAGCGAGGTGCACCAGATTGCCGGCCGCGCCGGCCGCTTCGGCATCCACGAAGAAGGTTTTGTGGGCGTGCTGGACGACGCCGAGCCCGGCGCGCTGCGCACGCTGAAAGACCTGCTGGCCGAACAACCCCGCGCGCCGCGCAACTTCAAGGCGCCGGTGGCCCCCAACGGCTGGCACGTGGACACCATTTCCGCGCGCCTGAACAAGAGCAAGCTGCGCGACGTGCTGGCCGTGTTCATGGAACAGCTGAAGCTGGACGACGCGCACTTTGCCG
>JAYSXE010000092.1:0-24296 GCA_043717565.1 Burkholderiales bacterium
CGACACCGCGGCGCTGTGGGTCACCTCGCTGTGGCGTTTTGAATCCAACGGCTGGCCGTGCGAGCGCCTGCACGCCATTCACCTGCCGTACCCGCTGGCCCGCGACAGCGACGACAGGCCGCAGCCCGGCCGCACGTCCACTGCCGAGCACCGGGCCTTCCTGGCCGCCGAGGTGGACAAGGTACTGGCCGCCACAGGCGCCAAGCAGGTGGTGCTGTTTGCCAATTCGCGCGGCGGCAATGCCATCCGCAGTTATGTGCAGATGGGCGGCGCGGCCAAGGTGTCGCACGCCATCCTGGGTGGCACGCCCAACCATGGCGTGCGCTTTGACGCGGCAACAAATCCAGGCAACGAATTCAACGGCGCCGGCCCATTCCTGCAGGGCCTGAACAACCAGGGCGCACCGGGCGTGGAAATCACCCCCGGCCCGCGCTGGATGACCATCCGGTCCGACAACAACGACAAGTTTGCGCAGCCCGAAGGCACCTGGCTGGGCGCGCCCGGCAAGCCCACGGGCGTGAACTTCGACGGGCCTGAACTGAAGGGCGCCTTGAATGTGGTGCTGCCGGCCGTTGACCACCGCGAAACCTCGTTCAGCCCGCAGGCCTTTGCGGCCGCGTTCCGCTTCATCACCGGCCGCGAGCCGGCCACCACGGGCTTCACGCCGGAAGCCCGGGTGGTGCTGGACGGGCAACTCAGCGGGCAGGGCATCAACAACGACCCCGCCACCGGTGGTTTCGTCAACAACCTGCCCTTGGCCGGCGCAACGGTCGAGGTTTTCGCCACCAACGCCGCCACCGGTGAACGACTGGGTGACGCCAAATGGCGCAAGACCACGGGCGCCGACGGCCGTTGGGGCCCTTTCGTGGCCGACGGCAACGCGACCTATGAATTTGTCATCAGCGCCCCCGGCTACAGCACCGTGCACATCTACCGCCAGCCTTTCCCGCGCTCATCTGCCATCGTGAACCTTCGCGCCGAACGGCTGTTGCCGGCTGACGCGGGCGCCGGTTCGGTGTTGACCTTCACGCGCCCGCGCGGCTACTTCGGCCTGCCGCGCGACCGGGTGGTATTCGACGGTCAGGACCCGGCACCCGGCCTGCCACGCGGCGTGGCCGGCTTGTCGGTGTCGAAGATCAAGCTGCCCGCAGGGCCGCAGCGGCCCGTGCCCGCGGCCTTCAACGGGCAAACGCTGGTGGGGCGCAACTGGCCCGCCGCCGACAACCACCTGGTGCTGCTGGAACTGCACTGAACACCTCAATGGAGACGCGCATGGGAACCCCTGTTCAACAACTGTTTGACCTGAAGGGCCAGGTGGCCCTGGTCACCGGCGGCTCGCGCGGCCTGGGCCTGCAGATGGCCGAGGCGCTGGGCGAAGCCGGCGCCAAGATCATGCTGACCAGCCGCAAGGCGGCTGATCTGGAAGAAGCCGCTGCCGACCTGGCGGCCAAGGGCATAGACGCGCGCTGGATCGCCGCCGACGCCAGCAAGCCCGAAGACGTGCAGCGCGTGGTGGACGACACCATGCAGCGCCTGGGCCGCATCGACATCCTGATCAACAACGCCGGCGCCACCTGGGGCGCTCCGGCCGAAGACTACCCACTGGCGGCCTGGGACAAGGTGATGAACCTGAACATCCGCAGCCTGTTCCTGTTTGCGCAGGCGGTGGCCAAGGCCTGGATGATTCCCAACCAGGGCGGCCGCATCATCAACCTGGCCAGCATCGCCGGGCTGTCGGGCAGCCTGGACGTGCAGTTCATCGCCTACGGCACCAGCAAGGGCGCGGCCGTGAACTTCACCCGCACGCTGGCTGGCGAATGGGGCAAGTACGGCATCACCGTCAACGCCATCGCGCCGGGCTTTTTTCCCAGCAAGATGACTGCCGGTGTGTTGGCCGAATTTGGCGCCGACAAGCTGGCGGCACAGGCGCCGCTGAAGCGGCTGGGCGACGACGACGACCTGAAGGGCACTGTGCTGCTGTTCGCCAGCCGCGCCGGCAAGCACATCACTGGGCAGATCCTGGCTGTGGATGGCGGCGTGTCGGCGGTGCACGGCGGATGAACGAAGGCCCCATCGCCTTTCCCCGCCACATTCCCTTTGTCCAGACGCTGGGTTTTGAACTCTGGGCCTTTGGTGGCGGCAAGGCTGAAATCCGCCTGCCGCTTTCCGAAGGCCTGCTGAACAGCATGGGCGTGGCGCACGGCGGCGTGGTGATGACGCTGCTGGACGTGGTGATGGCGCATGCCGCACGCAGCCCGGACGTGGTGGCCGGCGCGGGGCCTGAAGCCGCCGCCGGTTCGGCCGTCGTCACCATCGAGATGAAAACCTCCTTCATGCGCCCGGCGCTGGGCGTTTTGCGCGCCGTGGGTGAACTGATGCACCGCACCGCCAACCTGGCCTTCACCGAAGGCCGGGTGTTCGACGGCGCCGGCGCGCTGTGCGCACACGCCACCGGCACCTTCAAGCTCGTCAACCCGCAGGGCCGCCTGGTGCGGCCGCGGCCTCCGCACCCCACCACGAAAGAACCCGCACCATGAGCCTGACCAACCACCGCATCGTTTTGGCCGCACGCCCCGTTGCCGAGGCCAGCACTGACCACTTCCGCCTGGAAGCCGTGCCCGTGCCGGCCGTGCCCGATGGCCATGTGCTGGTGCGCGTGCACTACATGAGCCTGGACCCCTACATGCGCATGCGCATGAACGACGCCAAGAGCTACGCCGCGCCGGTGGCCCTAGGCGACGTGATGGTGGGCGGCACCGTGGGCGAGGTGCTGGAGTCGCGCCACGACAGCCTGGCGCCTGGCGACAAGGTGGTGTGCATGGGCGGCTGGCAGGAACTGGCGGTGCTGGACGCGCGCCAGACCGGCATGGTTCGCAAGGTTGATGCCACGCACATCCCGCTGTCGGCCTTCCTGGGCGCGGTGGGCATGCCCGGTGTCACGGCGTGGGTGGGGCTGAACCACATCATCGAACCGAAGGCTGGCGAGACCGTGGTCGTCAGCGCTGCCAGTGGCGCCGTGGGCAGCGTGGTGGGCCAGCTGGCCAAGGCCAAGGGCTGCCGCGTGGTGGGCCTGGCCGGTGGTGCCGACAAGTGCAGCTACGTCGTCAATGAACTGGGCTTCGACGCCTGCATCGACTACAAGCAGCACACCGACTTCAAGTCGCTGGCAGCAGCCCTGGACGCTGCAGCGCCCGGCGGCGTGGACGGCAATTTCGAGAACGTGGGCGGCCTGATTCTGGACGTGGTCGTGTCGCGCATGAACGCCTTTGGCCGCGTGGCGCTGTGCGGCATGATTTCGGGTTATGACGGCCAGTCGCTGGCGCTGAACAACGCGCGCTTGCTGCTGACGCAGCGGCTGAAGCTGCAGGGCTTCATCGTCAGCGAACACATGGCGCTGTGGCCTGCGGCGCTGAAGGAACTGGGTGGCCTGGTGGCCGGCGGCCAGCTGAAATTTCGCGAAAGCGTGGCGCAGGGCATTGGCGCGGCGCCCGAGGCTTTTCTGGGCCTACTGAAGGGCAAGAACTTCGGCAAGCAGCTGGTGAAGCTGGTCTGAGAGGCTGAGAGTCTTTCAATCATGCCCGCTCACCACCCCAAAACGCGCCCGCTCGTCGTTACAAATGCTCGCTGTAGCCCGGGCTACAGCTCCGCCTTGCGCCTAGATCGGACACGTTTTGAGGCGTTGCTCGGTCACGCTTGAAAAACTCTCAGCCTCTGAGCCTGGTGCCCGGCACCGTGGTGGCGCTCGACGCGCAAGGCACGGTGCAGGCCGCGCAGCGCCCTGAACTGGATTGGCGATGGACCTGGCTGCGGTTTCGCGATCTGGGCGTGGACAACCTGTACGACGCGCTGGCGCTGCGCTGCCGCGTGTTCATCATGGAGCAGGGGCCCTACCTCGACCCCGACGGCCTGGACCGCCACAGCTGGCACCTGCTGGGTCGCGACAGCAGTGGCACTCTGCAAGCCTATGCCCGCGTGGTGGACCCGGGCCTGAAGTACGCCGAACCGTCCATGGGGCGCGTGATCGTGGCCCCTGAAGTGCGCGGCCGCGGTGCCGGCCACCAACTGGTGGCGCAGGCCCTGCAGCGCTTCGCGCAGGCCTGGCCCGGGCTGGGAAACCGCATCAGCGCGCAGGCCCACTTGCAACGCTTTTATGAAGGCTACGGCTTTGCAGCGGTGGGCGAGCCCTATGCCGAGGACGACATTCCGCACCTGCAGATGCTGAGGTTGCCGTGAACGCTGAACATGCCGAGGTCGGCACGCACGCGGTGTTCAACCAAAGCCAGCCGCTGGTGGACGTGAACCTGTTCAACAGCAACCGGCCGCTGCGCGATGCCCTGCGCCACCTGGCGCCACAGCTGGACACACAAGCGCTGCAGCGGCTGGGGGCGGACGCCGGCTCGGCCGAAATGCAGGCCCATGCCCGCCTGGCCAACACGCACACGCCGCAGCTGCACACGCACGATGTGCAGGGCCGCCGCGTGGACCGGGTGGAATTCCACCCCAGCTACCACGCGCTGATCGGCAACGCCCTGCAGCATGGCCTGGGCGGCGCACCGTGGGCGGCCGGTGCACCCGGCCTGCTGCACCCGCACCCGCACCCGCACCCGCACCTGCAGCGTGCCGCCGGTTTCATGCTGTTCACCGAAGCCGAGCCCGGCGTGCTGTGCCCCGTGTCGATGAGCTACGCCGTGGCCCCCGCCCTGCGCGGCAACGCCGCGCTGCAGGCCGCGTGGGCGCCGAAGCTGGCCGCTGCGCACTACGACGGCCGCTTCCTGCCCATGGCGAATAAAACCGCCGTCACCATGGGCATGGGCATGACGGAGAAGCAGGGCGGCTCTGACGTGCGTGCCAACACCACGCGCGCCGTGCCCGACGGTGCTGACGAATGGGGCGCGCGCTGGCGCATCACCGGCCACAAGTGGTTTTTCTCCGCGCCCATGTGCGACGCCTTCTTGGTGCTGGCGCAGACCGACGCTGCCAGCTCGGCCGGCCTGAGCTGCTTCTTCCTGCCGCGCTGGCTGCCCGATGGCACGCTCAACGCCATCCACATCCAGCGCCTGAAAGACAAGCTGGGCAACAAGGCCAACGCCAGTTCCGAAGTGGAATTCCACAATGCCGCCGCCTGGCTGGTGGGCGAACCTGGGCGCGCTGTGCCGCAGATTCTGGCCATGGGCGCGCTGACGCGGCTGGACTATGCCTTGGGCACCGCCGGCCTGATGCGCGGCGCCCTGAGCCTGACACTGAACCACACCGCGCAGCGCAGGGCCTTTGGCAAAAAGCTGATCGAGCAACCGCTGATGAAAAACGTGCTTGCCGACCTGGCGCTGGAAAGCGAAGCCGCCACCGCGCTGGCGTTGCGACTGGCCGCAGCGGTGGACCGCACCGAGCGCGGCAACGACGCGCATGAAGCCGTGATGCGCCGCCTGCTGACCCCCGTGGCCAAGTTCTGGGTGTGCAAGCGCGGCAGCCCCTTCGCGCAAGAGGCCATGGAATGCCTGGGCGGCAACGGTTATGTGGAAGCCGCTGGCGAGGGCGTGATGGCGCGCATCTACCGCGAGATGCCGCTGAACAGCATCTGGGAAGGGGCCGGCAACATCATGGCCCTGGATCTGCTGCGCGCCTTGCGCGGCGCCGACGTGGCCGCCGCGCTGCAGCGCGAATGCGCGCCGGCCGTCGGTGCACATGCCGCTTTCGACCACCAGCTGCAACGCGTGTTGTTGATGGTGGACGGCACCACCGCCGAACCCCATGCGCGCCAGCTGGCCCGCGACGTGGCGCTGCTGCTGCAGGCCGCGCTGCTGTTCCAGCAATCCCCGCCTGCCGTGTTTGCAGCCTTTTGCAGCAGCCGGCTGGCACAGTCGTCCGACGTGTTCGGCCTGCTGGGCCCAGGCCACGATCTTGATCAACTGATTCAACGCGCCATGCCACAGGAGACGCCATGAACCCCGACCACAGCCCCCTCATCCTGCACCACTACGACGGTTCGCCCTTCGCCGAGAAGGTGCGCCTGATGCTGGGCTTCAAGGGCCTGGCCTGGCAGTCGGTGTTCATCCCGGTCATCATGCCCAAGCCCGACGTGGTGGCGCTGACGGGTGGCTACCGCAAGACACCGGTGCTGCAGATCGGCGCCGACGTGTACTGCGACACCGCGCTCATCGCCCGCGTGCTGGAAGCCCGGCAGCCGCAGCCCAGCCTGTTCCCGGCTTCGGCACCGCTGGCGCCACTGCTGGCGCAGTGGGCCGACAGCACGCTGTTCTGGACCGTCATCCCCTACACCATGCAGCCGGCGGGCCTGGCGCAGGTGTTCAAGGGCGCGCCGCCTGAAGCGCTGAAGGCCTTTGCCGCCGACCGCGCCCCCTTCACAGCCGGCATGAAAAGGCTGAGCGTTGCCGACGCCACGGTTCATCTGAAGGGCTACTTGGCGGTGCTTGACGCTCAGTTGGCCGATGGCCGCCCCTGGCTGCTGGGCCCTGATGCCAGCATCGCCGACTTTGCCGTGGCGCATTGCGGCTGGTACGTGCGCCGCGGCGGCCCGGTGGCCGAAGTGATGGCGCCCTTTGCCCACTTCAGCGCCTGGCTGGCCCGCACGCTGGCCATCGGCCACGGCCGGCCGCAGCGCATGCCCAGCGGCGACGCTGTGCAACTTGCGGCCCAGTCCAGCAGCCATGCCGACTGCAGCGTGCTGCCCGGCCAGGGCTTCGAGGCCGAGCAGGCCGTGACCATGACGCCCACCGACTATGGCCAGGACCCGGTGTCCGGAACCTTGGTGGGCCTGAGCGCAGACGAGGTGGTGCTGCGCAGAACCGACGAACGCACCGGCACCGTGCACGTGCACTTTCCGCGCGCCGGATATCAACTGAAACTGGAGACTCCATGAACAGCGGCAACCACTTGCAGGGCGGCATCGCCGTCATCACCGGCGCGGCTTCGGGCTTTGGCCTGGAGGCCAGCCGCATTGCAGCCGGCCTGGGCATGCGCATCGTGATGGCCGACGTGCAGGCCGACGCGCTGGCCACGGCGCAGGCCGAGATCGAGGGCCTGGGCGCGCAGGTGCTGCCCTTCCGGCTGGACATTTCCAAGTCGGTTGAAGTGGAAGCCATGGCCGCTGCCACGCTGCAGCGCTTCGGCACGCCCAACTTTGTGTTCAACAACGCCGGCGTGGCCGCTGGCGGCCTGATCTGGGAACACACGCTGAGGGACTGGGAATGGGTGATCGGCGTCAACCTGATGGGCGTCGCCCACGGCGTGCGCGTGTTCACGCCGTTGATGCTGGCCGCCGCGCAGGCCAACCCGCAATGGCGCGGTGACATCGTCAACACGGCCAGCATGGCGGGCCTGCTGAACGCGCCCAATATGGGTGCCTACAACGTCAGCAAACACGCCGTGGTTTCGATGAGCGAGACGCTGCACCAGGACCTGGCGCTGGTCACCGAGCAGGTACACGCCCATGTGCTGTGCCCCTTCTTCGTGCCCACCGGCATTCACAAGAGCGAACGCAACCGGCCTGAGGACATGCCTGCCGTGGCACCCACGCGCAGCCAGCTGATTGCGCAGGCCATGAGCGACAAGGCCGTGACCAGCGGCAAGGTCACGGCCGCCGAGGTGGCAGCCAACGTCTTCAAGGCCTGCGCCGAAAACCAGTTCTACATTTACAGCCACCCCAAGAGCCTGGCCAGCGTGCAGGTGCGGCTGGAGGACATCATGACGCCGCGCAACCCGACCGATCCGTTTGCCGCGCGTCCGGACATTGGCACCAAGCTCAGGGCCGATTTGAAAGGCGCTTGAGCGCGGCTGAGAAATTCGGCGGCACTCCGACGGGGAAGGCAGCCTGCAAGAACTTGCTCAGGTGCGACCCGGGGCGCTGCCCCGCATCATGAAACCTGGCGTGCGGGCCGCCGGCCCGCGGCCGCAGCAAGTACAACTGCCGTCGCCACCAAGGCCAGACTGCCGGGTGCAGGCACGGTGCCGCCGGTGCCCTGGCGAATTCTGATGTTGTCCAGGCCGGTGTTCAACGCACCGCCATTTGTAGATACAAAGGTGGCCCGGGTGATGATGTCGGCGCCGGCGTCGAAGCTCAGCGTCACGAGGTTGTTGGTGGGGTCGCTGTCGGCGCCGTAGGTGATGGACCCCAGCAGGGCATTGGCGGCGTCGAAAAACTCCATCGTTGCCGGGCCCCGGTCATTGAGATACATCTCGAGCTGGACCGTTTGCGCGGAAAAAGCGAGCTGCCAGCTGAAGTTCTCGTCACCACTGGCGGTGAGGATCGAGCTGGTCGTGGGGTTCAGTCCGGGGCCGAAGTTCGTGTAGCCAGGCGACGTGACAAACACGTTGAACCCGCTGGCCGGGGTGAACAAACCCACCAGAGTGCTCAGTGAAGGCAGCGAGGCGTCTTTTACCGGCGCGCTTTCGAAATCTTCAAACGTGAGCAGCGGCGAGGCTTGAACCGGCCCTGCTCCCAGGGCCACCGACGCCACCAGCGCCAGGATTGCAGACAATGGCTTGAACGGAATGCGGATACTCATGTTGGACCTTTTTGCCCCGGAACGATCGAGGCGAAGGTGAATCTTCTCCACTTCGAGCCGCCGAATCCATCCCACAAATAGAAAGGTGTCAGCAAGCGCGCTGGCGCTGCAGGGCGAACAGCAGCCCAGCTTCAACTGCCGTCTTTGGTTTGGGGGCTTGACGCCGGCGCGCGGGCACCTCAACAGGCCAACGCAACGGCCTGTACCGGCTTTTGCGTCAGTGCTTCGGTGACCACAAACACCACACGTCGGGGGTATTGCGGCAGGCCTGCGCCCACCTCCAGTTGCACGCTGGTGCCGCGCTCTGCGGACCATCGCACGACCGGCTTGTACAGCCGCACCACGTGGTCGTGCCGCAGCGTTTCGCCAGCGTTTTCACCGGCGCGAACCTTGGTTTCGTGGCCGTCTTCCAGCACCGCCCAATAGCCCGACAGCTCGGCCGGGGCAGCACCCGCGCGGCCTGGCACTGGGGCGATCTCGGCCGTGATCTGCTGCCCGCTGCGCTGCAGCTTCACGCTGACGGGCGTGGCCGCAGCGGTGGCCACCGCGCCGGTGGGTGCTGTGCGGTGCCACTGCGGCCAGTCCTTGCCTTGGGCCACCACCTGCGGTGTGTAAACCTGCCGGCTGCCCGCGAGCTGCGCCAGCTGGTGCTGCCTCGCGGTGCCCTCGGGCAGCGCAAAGCGGTCCGGCCAGCCCAGGCGGTCCCAGTAGGTGACGTGGAAGGCCAGCGCCAGCACATCGCTGCGGCCCTTCAGCGCTGAAAGCCAGCGGTCGGCTGGCGGGCATGAACTGCAGCCTTCGCTGGTGTACAGCTCCAGCACCGTGGGCGGCACCGGCTTGCTGGCGGCCTGGCAGCTGCTGGCAGCGCCGGTGCCTTGCGCGGCGGCGGCGCCGCAGCACAGCAGTGACGCAAGCAGCAGGGCAGGGCAGCGGGGTGACGTTGCGTCAGGCATGGCAGGGCTCCGAAACCAGGGTTAACAAGCATGTGGCAAGCCCTTGGTCGCCTGGCGAAGCGGCATCTTGCAGGGGTGTGCCAAGCAGGCCGCTGACTATCATCGGGGCCCGCCCTGTGCGGCTTGCGGCCTGCGAGGCTGCGCCCGCTAAACCGAGCCCCTTCGATGAGCCTGCCCCTGTTTCCATCGCCGTGGATGACCGAAGAACACCGCACGCTGCAAAGCAGCGTGGCGCGTTTTTTCAACGACCGCTGGGTGCCGCACGCCGCCGCGTGGCGCGAAGCCGGCATGATGCCGCGCAGCACCTGGAACGAGGCCGGTGCACAGGGCCTGCTGTGCCTGTCCACACCGGCTGCATACGGTGGCGGTGGTGGCGACTTTGCGCACGAGGCGGTGGCCATCATCGAGGCTTCCCGTGCCAATCTCAGCGGCTACGGCGGTGGCCTGCATTCGGCCATTGTGGCGCCCTACCTGTTTCATTGCGGCACCGAAGACCAGAAGCAGCGCCTGTTGCCGCGCATGGCGAGTGGTGAATTGGTCGGCGCCATTGCAATGACTGAACCCGGCACCGGTTCAGACCTGCAGGCGGTCCGCACGCACGCGCACCGCGAGGGCGACCACTACGTGCTGAACGGTGCCAAGACCTTCATCACCAACGGCCAGAATGCCAACCTCGTCATCGTGGTGTGCAAGACCGACCGCGAGGCTGGCGCCAAAGGCATCAGCCTTCTGCTGGTGGAAACCGAGCAGTCGCCCGGCTTCAGGCGCGGCCGCAAGCTGGACAAGGTGGGCCTGAAGGCGCAGGACACCAGCGAGCTGTTCTTCGACGACGTGCGCGTGCCCGCTGCCAACCTGCTGGGCGGCGTGGCCGGCCGCGGCTTCTTCCAGCTGATGGAGCAGCTGCCGCAGGAACGCCTGATCATCGCGCTGCAAGGTGTGGGCGCGATGGAACGCGCGCTGGAAGACACGCTGGCCTACGTGAAGCAGCGCCAGGCCTTCGGCAAACCGCTGTGGGACTTCCAGAACACCCGCTTCAAGCTGGCCGAGGTGCAAAGCACGGTGCTGGCCACACGCGCCTTTGTCGACGCCTGCATGGTGGCGCACTTGTTGGGCGAACTCGACGCCGCACGCGCCGCGCTGGCCAAGAGCTGGGTCAGTGAACAAGAGGGCCGTGTGATGGACGAATGCCTGCAGCTCTTTGGCGGCTACGGCTACATGATGGAATACCCGATCGCCGAGCTGTACGTCAACGCCCGCGTGCAGCGCATCTACGGCGGCACCAACGAGATCATGAAAGAACTGGCCTCGCGTTCGATGTGACGCGCAGGCTGCAACCGGAGAGACCCTGATGTCAGACGCATTCATATACGACCACGTACGCACGCCGCGGGGCAAAGGCAAGAAAGACGGCAGCCTGCACCAGGCCGCGCCCATCTGGCTGCTGCGCACGCTGTTCAAGGCGCTGCAGCAGCGCCTGAACCTGGACACCGCCTTGGTGGACGACGTGGTGCTGGGCTGTGTGACGCCGGTGGGCGAGCAGGGCGCCGACATCGCGCGCACGGCCGTGCTCGACGCCGAATGGGCGCAGACGGTGGCCGGCGTCACACACAGCCGCTTCTGCGCCAGTGGCCTGGAAAGCGTGAACCTGGCCGCGGCCAAGGTGAAGAGCGGCTGGGAAGATTTCGTCGTGGCTGGCGGCGTGGAAAGCATGAGCCGCTGGCCCATGGGCAGCGACGGTGGCGCCTGGGCGATGGACCCGCGCGTGAACCAGAAAACCGGCTTCACGCCGCAGGGCGTGGGCGCCGACCTGATTGCCACGCTGGAAGGCTGGGGCCGCGCCGATGTGGACGCCTTTGCGCTGCAGTCGCACCAGCGCGCCGCCGAAGCACGGGCCGAAGGGCGCTTCGCACGGTCCATCGTGCCGGTGAAAGACATCGCGGGCCTGTTGATGCTGGCCGAAGACGAGACCATCAGGTCCGGTGCCACGCTGGAAGCCATGGCCAAGCTGGACGCCAGCTTTGCCGCCATCGGCCAGATGGGTTTTGACGCCACCGCACTGCGCCGCTACACCACGGTGGAACGCATCACGCACGTGCACCACGCGGGCAATTCTTCGGGCATCGTCGACGGCGCAGCGTTGATGCTCATCGGCAATGAAGAAGCCGGTCGCAAGGCGGGCCTGAAGCCCCGCGCACGCATCCGCAGCGCGGCCGTGATCGGCAGTGAGCCCACCATCATGCTCACCGGCCCCACACCGGCGTGCCAGAAGGCGCTGGCCAAGGCCGGCATGCGTGCGGCCGACATCGACCTGTTCGAGATCAACGAAGCTTTTGCCGTGGTGCCGATGAAGACCGCACGCGACCTGGGCGTGGGCCTGGACCGCGTGAACGTGAACGGCGGCGCCATCGCCATGGGCCACCCGCTGGGTGCCACGGGCTGCATCATTCTGGGCACGCTGCTGGACGAGCTGGAACGCCGCAACCTGAGCACCGGCCTGGCCACCCTGTGCGTGGGCGGCGGCATGGGCATTGCCACCATCATTGAACGCGTCTGAGGAAGGCCACGACCATGAACACCGGCACAACAGCAGTCATCCTGAACCTGGCCGACGACGGCATCCTGACCGCCACCATGGACCTGCCCGGCAGGCCGATGAATGTGGTGGGCGACACGCTGATGGAAGGCATTGCCGCCGCCCTGCAGCGTTTGGCAGAACCGGCGGTGAAGGGCTTGATCCTCACCTCCGGCAAGGCCGACTTCTGCGCCGGCGGCGACCTGGACCGCATGTCCCTATGGACCAAGCCCGAAGAGCCCTTCGAAGCTTCGATGGCCATGAAGAAAGTGCTGCGCCAGCTGGAACTGCAGGGCAAGCCTGTGGTGGCTGCGATGAACGGCCACACGCTGGGCGGTGGGCTGGAACTGGCACTGGCCTGCCACGCCCGCATCGCCATCAACAACCCGCGCCTGAAGATCGGCCAGCCCGAGGTGAAGCTGGGCCTGCTGCCTGGCGGCGGCGGCACGGTGCGGCTGCCGCGGCTGGTGGGCATTCAGCAGGCGCTGCAGATCTGCTGCGAAGGCAACGACATCGCGCCCGACAAGGCGCTGGCCATGGGCCTGCTCACCGCGCTGGCCGCCGACCGAGCTGACCTGCTGGCGCAGGCACGCGCCTGGGTGCTGGCCCACCCCAAGGCCCAGCAGCCCTGGGACCAGCCCAAATTCCGTTTCCCGGGCGGCGATTCGCGCAGCCCGGCGGTGGCGCAGATGATGGCCATCGGCCCTTCCATCGCATCGGCCAAGAGCTGGGGCAACTACCCGGCCATCACGCACATCATGAGCAGCGTGTTCGAAGGTGGCTTGCTGGGCTTTGACGCTGCCAGCGTGGTGGAAAGCCGCTACTTCGCGGCCTGCGTGGTGTCGCAGGAAAGCAAGAACATCATCAACACGATGTGGTACCAGCTGAACGCCATCAAGAAGGGCGCGTCCAGACCCGCAGGTGTGGCGCCTTCGAAGGTGAGTAAGCTGGGTGTGCTGGGCGCGGGCATGATGGGGGCGGGCATCGCCTACGTGTCGGCCAAGGCCGGCATCGACGTGGTGCTGCTGGACTCCACACAGGCGCAGGCCGACAAGGGCAAGGCCTATTCACAGGGCCTGCTGGACAAGGCCGTCAAGCGCGGCAAGAGCACGCCCGAGAAGCGCGACGCGCTGCTGGCGCGCATCACAGCAGGCACCGACTTTGCAGCGTTGCAGGGCTGCGACCTCGTCATCGAAGCGGTGTTTGAAGACCGCGCTGTGAAGGCCGACGTCACCCGCCGCGCTGAAGCTGTGCTGGAAAGTGGCCAAAAAAGCAGCAGCCTGTTTGCTTCCAACACCAGCACGCTGCCCATCACCGGCCTGGCACAGGCCAGCGCGCGGCCGGCGCAGTTCATCGGGTTGCACTTCTTCAGCCCGGTGGACAAGATGCCGCTGGTGGAAATCATCGTCGGCAAGGCCACCAGCGACAACACGCTGGCCCGCGCTTTCGACTACGTGCAGCAGATCGGCCAGACGCCCATCGTGGTGAACGACAGCCGCGGCTTCTACACCAGCCGCGTGTTTGCCACCTACGTGATGGAAGGCATTGCGATGCTGCTGGAAGGCGTGCACCCGCGCAGCATCGAGGTGGCCGGCCTGCAGGCCGGCATGCCGATGCCGCCGCTGGCGCTGCAGGACGAGGTGTCTCTGAGCCTGTCGCTGCACGTGGCCGACCAGACCCGCAAGGACATGGCGGCCGAGGGCAAGGTTTATGCCGAACACCCCGGAACGGCCGCCATCCGGCAGCTGTGCGAGCTGGGCCGCATCGGCAAAAAAGCAGGCAAGGGCTTCTACGACTGGCCCGATGCTGTTGCTGGCGGCGACAAGCAGCTGTGGCCCGACTTGTCCCAGCTGTTCCCGGTGGCGGCGCAGCAGCCAGCACAGCGTGAACTGATCGACCGTCTGATGTTCGCGCAGGCCAACGAGGCCGCGCGCTGCCTGGACGAGGGCGTGCTGCGCTCGGTGGCCGACGGCAACATCGGCAGCATTTTCGGCTGGGGTTTTGCGCCGTTCCAGGGCGGCGCGCTGCAGTTCATCAACGCGCTGGGTGTGCCGGCTTTCGTGGCGCGGGCGCGCGAATTGGCCGCTGCACACGGGCCGCGGTTCGAACCGGCTGCAGGGCTGGTGCGGCGGGCCGAAAAGGGCGAGCCGCTGGTGTAGCTGGCCGGGGGCGGTGCGGTGCGGTCCGCACAGGCCCCGGCGGTTGGATGAAGTGCCGGCCGGCCGCTTCGCAGCGTGCCGGCCTGCGCCGTGCTGGCGCGCTACTGCTGGGTGCCTTACTGCTTGGCGCCTTCCACCAGCCGGCGCCCCAATGAAACGCCATAGGGCGCAGCACGCGCCGCCAGCATCGGATCGTTGGAAGGTTCAACACCCTTGGGCAGCACCATCGGGTTGTAGGTGATGCTCACGCACGGCCCGGTGGCGTCGGGTGACACGGCCTTGATGGTCAGGCGGCCCAGGTTGACCTTGCGGCGGTCGTCGGGCAGCGGCGTGATGGCGCTGTCCAGTCGGTCGCCGGGCTGCGCCAGTTGCAGCATGAAGTCGAAGGCCACGGTGCCGGCGGCCACGCGTTCGCGCAGATCGGCTTGCAGGAAATCCGTCCCCTTGGCCTTGGCTTCGTCGTCGGTCAGGCTTTGCGTGCCGCCCACGGGTTCGAAGATCCACTTGCCAAACTGCTTCTTGCCACTGGCGTCGACAAAGGCAAAGGCGTGCACGCCCCAGTAGTTCACCTTCGCAAAGCTGGCTGGCACCGGCTGGCTGGCGTAGTACCGGCCCTGCAGCAGCACGTCGGGGTTGGCGTCGGCGAAAGCCTTGATCTTGTCGGCGTTGGGCTTCTTGGTTTCGGCGTCAGGCAATTGCGACTCCAGGCGGCCCAGCATCTGTTCGGGTGACGTGGCACCGAAGATGGGTGCCGAGATGTTGCCCATCTGCCAGGTTTCACCGTCGGGCAGGTTGAACTGCAGCGCCAGGTTGCGCTGGCTGCGCGCGTTGTCGGGCGCCTTGGGGTTGCCGCCCCCCATCGAAAAACGGGCCACCACAGGCACCGGCTTGCCACTGAAGGCCGACGCACTGGACAAGGCGCGGCCTTCGGCGCTGCCCACGAATTCGGCGGTGGCGCACACGCCCTTGGCGCCCGAGCGGCGGAAACCGTCGAACTTGCCTCCGACCCGTTCAAACGTGTCCACCATGCGGCTGGGGTCAACTTGCGCCAGCGACGGCAATGTGAAGGCGCAGGCGGCGCAAGCCAGTGCCGTCAGCATCAGGGGGCGTGAAAAGGGTTGTTGGTCGGACGATCGGAACATTCGGTTCTCCTGTGGTGGTGCAGAGTTGTGCGGGGGGGTGGCGGCATGCCGGGTGAAAGAGCCTTCTGGCGCAGCCGACCCCGCGGGGTCTTGCTGCGCGCAGCGACCTTACACCGGGTGCCGATTTTCGCGCTCCAAGCCTGCCCCAACCTGACGGGCGTGTAGTCTCCAGCGACCCCAAGGCGAGAGCGGATGCACCACCGGCCCGCGAAGGCCGCAGCCGCTGTAAGAGCCAGCGCTGCCGGTTCGACCACCCGACAATGCACGCCGGCAGGCCGTCGCCTTGCGACCCTGCCGCTCCAACACCCTTAGAAGCCCCGAACACCGATGCGTGAAACCCTGCACCTGCTGACCAAGACCGACTTTCCGCCGATCAGGCGCGGCAGGCTTGAAACGCTGCAAGTGAACTTGGGCTACCGGTGCAACCAGAGCTGCCTGCATTGCCATGTGAATGCAGGCCCCAACCGCACCGAAATGATGGACGCCGAGCATGTGGCCCTGGTGCTGCAGGTGCTGCAGCAGCGGCAAGTGCAGACGCTGGACCTGACCGGCGGTGCGCCCGAGCTGAGCCCGCACTTCAGGGGCCTGGTGCAGGCTGCGCGGGCGCTGGGGGTGCGCGTCATCGACCGCTGCAACCTGACCATCCTTTCTGAGCCGGGGCAGGACGACTTGGCGCGTTTCCTGGCTGATCAAGGCGTGGAGGTGACTGCGTCGCTGCCGTGTTATTCGGCCGCCAACGTCGACCGCCAACGCGGCGACGGGGTTTTTGATCGCAGCATCGCCGGGCTGCAGCAACTGAACCAGTTGGGATACGGCCAACCCGGAAGCGCGCTGGTGCTGAATTTGGTCTACAACCCGCAGGGTCCGTCGCTGCCCCCGGCCCAGGGCCCGCTGGAGGCCGACTACAAGCGCGAACTGATGCAGCACTTCGGCATCCACTTCAACCACCTGTTTGCGCTGACCAACATGCCCATCCAGCGCTTTGGCAGCACGCTGGTCAGCAAGGGCACCTTTGCCAGCTACATGCAGCTGCTGCGCGGCGCCTACCAGGCCGACAACCTGGCCACGGTGATGTGCCGCAGCACCGTCAGTGTGGACTGGCAGGGCGACCTGTACGACTGCGACTTCAACCAGATGCTGGGCCTGCGCGCACGCCTGGGCAGCAGCAGCCGGCCGCACCTGCGCGACCTGTTGCCAGCCGCAGGTGCCGGGCCCGCGGACGCCCTGGAAGGCCGGCCCATTGCCACCGCCGACCACTGCTACGGCTGCACCGCTGGCCAAGGCAGCAGCTGTGGCGGTGCCCTGGGCGCGCAGGAAGCCGGCCTCGCCGCGCCGGCGGTGGCTGTGATTCACATCGCGCAGGCGGTAGCGGGCGCCTGATGCACCCGGCGCTGAGCATCGTGGTGCCGGTGTTGAACGAGGCCGCCGGCCTGACCGCCACATTGCACGCGCTGGCGCCGTTCAGGCAACGCGGTGCCGAGGTGATCGTGGTGGACGGCGGCAGTGCTGACACCACCGTGGCGCTGGCGCAGCCGCTGGCCGACCAGGTGCTCACTGGCCCGCGCGGCCGTGCCCGCCAGATGAATGCCGGTGCGGCGCAGGCCCGGGGTGACGTGCTGTTGTTCCTGCACGCCGACACGCAGCTGCCGCCCGCCGCTGACGCGCTGGTGGCGCAGGCTCTGGCCGCGGGTGCGATGTGGGGCCGTTTTGACGTTCGCATCGAAGGGCGTGCGCCCCTGCTGCGTGTGGTGGCGGCGCTGATGAACCTGCGCTCGCGCCACACCGGCATTGCCACCGGCGACCAGGCGCTGTTCGTGCGCCGCGCTGTGTTTGACCGGGTTCAGGGCTTCCCGGACCAGCCGCTGATGGAAGACATTGAACTGTCACACCGGTTGCTTCGCGTCGGCCCGCCGGCCTGCCTGCGGCAACGCGTGGTGACCTCGGGCCGGCGCTGGGAACAGCGCGGCGTGTGGAGCACCATCGTGCTGATGTGGCGGCTGCGCTGGCGCTACTGGCGGGGCGAATCCCCCGCCGCGCTGGCCCGGGACTACCGCTGATGCAGCCGCTGCACGCCAAGGTGGTGGTGTTTGCCAAGGCCCCCGTGCCCGGCCTTGCCAAGACCCGCCTCGCGCCTGAGCTGGGGGCCCGCGGCGCGGCGGCGCTGGCCGAGAGGATGCTGAAACATGCGGTGGCGGCGGCGCTGGCGGCACGGCTCGGCCCGGTGGAACTGTGCGTGGCACCCGATACGCAGCACGGCGTTTTTCAGCGCCTGGCCGCGGCCCATGCGCTGCAACTGGCCGCGCAGGGTGATGGCGACCTGGGCCAGCGCATGCACCGCGCCTTGCAGCGCCTGCTGGTGCAACAGCAGCACGTGCTGCTGATGGGTACTGACGCGCCGGCACTCGGCGCGGCGCAACTGCGCGCAGCCGCCGCGCACCTGAACACGCACGACGCGGTGTTTGTGCCGGCCCTGGACGGCGGTTATGCCCTTGTGGGCCTGTGCCGGCCGCAGCCGCTGTTGTTCGAGGGCATGACCTGGAGCACCGCCACGGTGATGCAGGAAACCCGGCAGCGCGCCCAGGCGGCCGGCTTGCGCTGGGCTGAACTGGAGCCGGTGCCCGACATCGACGAGCCGCCCGATCTTCAGCACCTGCCCGACGGCTGGCTGGCCGACCTGCAGGGCACCGGCAGCAGCCACTGAGCGCCGCCTTTTGTCAACGCCTGCTATCGGCCGTCAAGCATGGCAGCATTGGCGCTGTTCTCCTTTCGTTCCGAGTCGGTTGCCTGTGCAGGGTGACACCCCGGTTTGACGCCTCCAAGACCTGGGCCGCCCATGTTCCCACCCCCGATTGACGGGCAACCCCTTTCCCCGGGCCGCAGTTGCCCGCTGGGCTACCGCTACCGCCCCGAAGACTTCAACACCGCGGCGCCTGCCAGCCTGCGTGGCGTGGAGGTGCTGTACGTGGTGGGCGGCTTGTACGGCAACGCGCTGGCGCTGGCCGCTGTGCTGGCGATGTTCAACGCCGAACGGGGCCGCAAGCGGCTGGTTTTCAACGGTGACTTCCACTGGTTCGATGCCGACGCCGATGCCTTCGCCAGCCTGCAGCGCACGGTGCTGGTTCACACCGCGTTGCGCGGCAACGTCGAAACCGAACTGGCCGCCGAATTGCGGCCCGGCGTTGATGCGGGTTGCGGGTGCGCCTACCCCGACTGGGTGGGTGACGACGTGGTGCAGCGTTCCAACCGCATCCTGCAGCGCCTGCGCGGCGTGGTGACTGACGGGCAGCGCGAGGCGCTTGCACGCCTGCCCATGTGGCTGCGCGCCGACGTGGGCCCGCTTCGGCTGGGCATCGTGCATGGCGACGCGCAGTCGCTGGCAGGCTGGGGCTTTGCGCAGGAACACCTGCAAGACGCCACGCACCGCGCCGAGGTGCTGCGCTGGTTTGAAGCCGCGCAGGTGGACTGCTTCGCCAGCACGCACACCTGCTTGCCAGTTTTTCAGGCCCTCGCCGCCAGCACTGCACGGCCGCGCTGGGTGCTGAACAACGGCGCCGCCGGCATGCCCAACTTTGCGGGCGACGCTGCGGGCCTGATCACCCGCGTGTCGGTGAAGCCTTTCAAGGGTTCTCAACGCCGTTTCGGCTTCGAGCAGCAGGGTGTGTTTGTCGACGCCCTGGCCGTGGACACCGACGCGGCCGAGGTGCAGCGCCGCTTTCTCGAACTGTGGCCGGCGGGCAGCGATGCCCACGCTTCGTATTTCGAACGCATCGCTGCCGGGCCGGTTTACAGCGCGGCCGAGGTCATGCGCAGCGACGGTTAAGGCGCCGGCAGCCGACGTACATTGCGGCCCACCCCCAGGGCTTGCGGCCGGCCGCAAGCCGGCGGTGAGCTAGACAACACCCGGAGACACCCCTTGCGCACACAGGTTTGCATCATCGGCGGCGGCCCTTCCGGCCTGCTGCTGTCGCAGCTTCTGCATCTGAAGGACATCCAGTCGGTGGTGCTGGAACGCCAGAGCCGCGACTACGTGCTGGGCCGCATCCGTGCCGGCGTGCTGGAGCGGGGTTTTGCCGAGCTGATGCGCGAAGCCCAGTGCGGCGAGCGCATGGATCGCGAAGGCGAGGTGCACGACGGCTTTTTCATCGCCCACGGCGGCGGCATGAGCCGGGTGGACTTGCACGGGCTGACGGGGGGCAGCGCGGTGATGGTCTACGGCCAGACCGAAGTGACCCGCGACCTGTACAGCGCCCGCGACCGCATGAACGGCGTGGTGGTGCACAACGCCGAAGACGTGCAGCCGCACGACCTGACAGCGGCCACGCCCTTCGTCACCTACCGCGTGGGCGGCCAGGCGCACCGCGTGGACTGCGACTACGTGGTGGGCGCTGACGGTTTTCACGGCGTGAGCCGCAAGTCCATCCCTGCCACCGTGCTGAAGGAGTACGAAAAGGTCTACCCCTTTGGCTGGCTGGGGGTGCTGTCGCGCACCAAGCCCGTGTCGCCTGAGCTGATCTACGCGCACCACGAGCGCGGTTTTGCGCTGTGTTCGCTGCGCTCGCAGGTGCTGAGCCGCTACTACATCCAGGTGCCACTGACCGACACCGTGGACCAGTGGACCGACGACGCCTTCTGGGTCGAACTGAAGCGGCGGCTGCCGGCCGACGTGGCGGCCCGGATGGTGACCGGCCCGTCCATCGAAAAGTCCATCGCGCCGCTGCGTTCCTTCGTGGCCGAACCCATGCGCTACGGCAACCTGTTCCTGGCCGGTGACGCAGCCCACATCGTGCCGCCCACCGGCGCGCGGGGTCTGAACACGGCGGGGTCTGACATCCGCTACCTGTACCACGCGCTGGTGGCGCACTACCACCAGGGCGACGACGCGGGGCTGGACGGCTATTCTGAAAAAGCCCTGGCGCGGGTGTGGAAGGCGCAGCGCTTTTCCTGGTGGCTCACAACGCTGCTGCACACCTTTCCAGACCAGACGGCCTACGACCGGAAGCTGCACGCCGCAGAGCTGGCCTACCTGTTTTCATCACAGCAGGCGCAGGCTTCGGTGGCTGAAAACTACGTGGGCCTGCCGTACTGAGGCCACGTCCACCAGCCTGCAGCCCCCTGTGTTTCAAGGGATGGCCGTGCACCGCACCGTCTGCACATACTGCGGCGCTTTCTGGAGACCACCATGCCCACGCCAGCCCCGCTGCGCGACGTTCCCGCGCCCGCCATCGAACTGATCAAGAGCTTCGAAGGCATCCCAGATGGTGACCCCAGCACCGTCAACATCGACGCCTACCTGTGCCCGGCCGGCGTGTGGACCATCGGTTGGGGCCATGCCATCGTGGACGGCGGTGTGCAACTCAAAGGCCCGCAGAACAAGGCCCGCGCCCGTGTGCTGTACCCGGGTGGCATCACCCGCGAGCAGGCGCAAACGCTGCTGAACGCCGACCTGCTGCCACGCTGCGCGCAGGTGCTCAGCCTGGTGAAGAAGCCGTTGGACGACGGCATGCTGGGCGCGTTGGTGGCTTTTGTCTTCAACGTGGGTGCTGCCAATTTCGGTGCATCAACGCTGCTGAAGAAGCTGAACGCCGGTGATCGCGCAAGTGCTGCCGATCAGTTCCTGGCCTGGGACAAAGCCCGTGTGAATGGCGTGCTGCAGCCGCTGGCCGGCCTGACGCGGCGGCGGCGTGCCGAACGTTCGCTGTTTCTGGGCGAAGACTGGCGGGCTGCCGCGGCCTTGCCGGCCACGCGGTCGCGCAGCCGCAGTGCGCCGCTGGGGCCGCTGCCCGTGCCAGAGTCTCCAGAAGGTGCACCTGCCGTGCTGCCCAGCGCGGCGCCGGCGAAAAAGGCTGCGGCGCGAAAGCCCGCTCAGAAAGCGCCGGCCGCCGCTAAGCCACGCGCCCGAACCACCACACCGAAAGCCCTGCTGCCAAAGCCGCCAGCAAAGCGCCCAGGCCGGCAAACAGCGCGCTGACCTCGGTCTCCTTGCGTTCCACCACCATGCGCGAGCTCAGGCTTTCGTAGACCTTTTTCAGGTCTTCGGCGGTGCCGGCATAAAAGTATTCGCCGTGCGTCAGCAGCGAGATGTTCTTCAGCGTCTCTTCGTCCAGCCGCACGCGCATGCTCCAGCCTTCGAAGCCAATGGTCTCGCCGGTGGTGGTGCCGATGCCAACGGTG
Organism: Burkholderiales bacterium; assembly: GCA_043717565.1. Classification (GTDB taxonomy): domain Bacteria; phylum Pseudomonadota; class Gammaproteobacteria; order Burkholderiales; family Burkholderiaceae_C; genus Rubrivivax. The sequence continues at coordinate 21,520 of JAYSXE010000092.1, forward strand.
TAGACGCGGATGCCGCGCTCGGCCGCCATCTTGGCGGCGTCCAGCGGGTCAGGGCCGGTGGTGCGCTGGCCGTCGGTCAGCATGATGACGGCGGCCGAGTTGTACGAGCCTGGCGGCACCGGCGTGAAGGCCTTGCTGCCGTCGGTGCCGGTCTTGTTGTCCTTGCCCGCGATGCTGTTCTTGTTGCCGCCCGGGAAATTCCGTTGCCCGGTGACATGCTGGATCTCGATGCCGTGGTCGGGGAACAGCGTGGCCAGGCTCAGGATGATGCCGCTGCCGGTGGCGGTTCCGCGTTGCAGCTGGAAGCGGTCGATGGCCTGCAGCACGTCGTCGCGGCTGGTGGTGGGGGCCTGCACCACGGCGGCGGTGCCGGCGAACGACACCACGCCCACGCGCACCTCGCGCGGCAGGTTGTTCACAAAGCTCTTGGCCGCCTCCTGGCTGGCCACCAGCCGGTTGGGCTTGACGTCTTCGGCGCGCATGCTGCCCGACACGTCCATGGCCAGCATGATGGTGCGTTCAGACAGCGGCAGCGTGATGACGGCCGTGGGGCGGGCCACCGCCACCAGCAGCAGCGCCAGTGCGCCCAGCATCACGAGCGGCGGCACGTGGCGGCGCCAGCCCGGGCCGTTGCCCAGCGCCAGCTTGGCCACTGCAAGGCTGGCCAGGCGCACGGTGCTCTTGCGCTTGCGCGCCAACAGCCAGCGGTACAGCAGCACCAGCGCCGGCAGCAGCAGCAGCAGCCACAACAGGTGGGGCCAGATGAATTTCATGCCAGGGCCTTTTCGGCAGGGTTGGGGCTTGAGGGAACGTCAGCAGCCTGTGCCCGCGCGCCGGCGCGTGCCATGTGCGCCGGAAAGCGGCGCGGCAGTTTCAGCCGGGCGCGCTGCCGGCGCAGGTCGGCAAAGCGCATCAGCGACTGCAGCAGGTCGTCGTCGGTGGCCAATTCCAGCACGTCGGCACCGCTGGCCATCAGACCGTCCAGCACCGCTTGTTCCTGTTGCTGCGCGTGCTTCGCATAGCGTTCGCGGAAGCCAGGATCGCCGGCATCAATGAACAGCTGCTCGCCGGTCTCGGCGTCCTGCACCGTCACCAAGCCCAGGCCGGCGCCGCCGGGCAGTTCCATTTCCAGCGGGTCCCACAGCCGCACGGCCACCACCTCGTGGCGCTGCGCCAGGCGCGCCAGCGGCTGCTGCCAGCCGGGCTGGCTGATGAAGTCGGACACCACGAACACCAGCGAACGGCGGTTGATCACACCGCTGGCTGCTTGCAGCATGGCGGACAGCGATGTGCCTGCAGCCGCCGTGGTGTTTGCAGAGGGGTTGCTGCGCGAACGCGGCGCGCGCAGGCGCTGCAGCAGTTCCAGCACATGCAGCCGGCTGGCTCGGGGCGGCATCACGTGTTCGACGGCGTTGCCGTACAGCAGCGCGCCCACGCGGTTGCCATGGCGGGTCAGCACGCGGGCCAGCGTGGCCACCAGGCCGGTGGCCACCGCCAGCTTGGTGACGTCGCCCGACCCGAAGTCCACGCTGCCCGACACGTCCAGCACAAACCAGGCCGTGAGGTCGCGGTCTTCCAGAAACTGGCGCACGTACGGCGTCTGCAAGCGGGCCGTGACGTTCCAGTCGATGTGGCGCACGTCGTCGTGGTGCTGGTATTCGCGCAGGTCAGCCAAGTCGATGCCGGCGCCGCGCCACAGTGTGCGGTAGTCGCCCTGCAGCAGCCCGTCCAGCCGGCGCACGACCTGCCATTCCAGCCGGCGCAGCAGCTGGTCGCTGGGCTCGGTGTCGGCCCTTGCCGGCGGCCGTGGCTGGGCCTGCGCTTCAGGCACGGGCGGCTGCTCCGGCAGCTTCAGCGGCGCTGGTGGCCAGCGGCTGGTCGGGTTTGGGCACGGCGGCCAGCACGCGCTGGATGATGCCGTCGGGCGTCAAGTTGTCGGCCAGGGCTTCGTAGCTCAGCACCACGCGGTGGCGCAGCACGTCGGGCACCAGGTCCACCAGGTCTTCGGGCAGTGCGTAACGCCGGCCGCGCAGCAGCGCCAGCGCTTTCGCCCCTTCGATCAGGCCAATCGTGGCGCGCGGGCTGGCGCCATAGGTGATGCAGGGCGCCAGATCGGCCAGGCCGGCCTTGGCGGGGTTGCGGGTGGCGGCCACCAGGCGCACGGCGTACTGCATCAGCGACGGGTCGCAGTAGACGGCGCGGCATTCGCGCTGCAGCGCGCCGAGCTGGTGCATGTCGGTCACGGCGCTGACCGAAGCGGGCTCGCCCGTCACACGCTGAGCGATGACGAATTCTTCTTCTTCGCTGGGGTAGTCCACCAGCACCTTCATCATGAAGCGGTCCACCTGCGCTTCGGGCAGCGGGTAGGTGCCTTCGGTTTCGATGGGGTTCTGCGTCGCCATCACCACGAAGGGCTCGGGCACCTTGTGCGATTCGCCGGCAATCGTTACCTGGCGTTCCTGCATCACTTCCAGCAATGCGCTTTGCACCTTGGCCGGTGCGCGGTTGATCTCGTCAGCCAGCAGCAGGTTGGCGAACACCGGGCCCAGGCTGGTGCCGAATTCGCCGCTCTTCGGGTTGTAGATGCGCGTGCCGATCAGGTCGGCCGGCACCAGGTCGGGCGTGAACTGGATGCGCTTGAAGGTGCCGCGCGTGGTGCGCGCCAGCGTCTTGACCGTCAGCGTCTTGGCCAGCCCGGGCACGCCTTCCACCAGCAGGTGGCCTTGTGCCAGCAGCGCCACCAGCACGCGTTCGAGAAAGCGGTCCTGGCCGACGAC
>JAYSXE010000093.1:0-8904 GCA_043717565.1 Burkholderiales bacterium
GGCGTGAACACGCCGCCATAGATGCCGCCCAGGATGATGACCGGCATCAGCAGCGCCCAGCCCGCCTGCACCGTGCCGGCGCCCACGCTCAGGCGGCCGTCGCCGTCGTTCTTGCCCCAGCCCCGGATGCGGCAGTACACCCAGACGAACAGCATCAGCGAAAAACCGATGAACAGGCCCGGGCCGAAACCGGCGATGAACAGTTCGCCGATCGACACCTCGGCACTCACGCCGTACAGGATCATCGGGATGGACGGCGGGATGATGACGCCCAGCTCGGCGCTGGTGGCCTGCAGTGCCGCCGCCCAGGGGGTGGGGTAGCCGTGCTTGATCAGCGCCGGTATCAGGATGGCGCCAATGGCAAAGGTGGTGGCCACCGAAGAGCCCGACACCGCGGCGAAGATCATGCAGGTCAGCACGCAGGTCATGGGCAGGCCACCCTGCACGCCACCCACCAGGCTTTTGGCAAATTCAACCAGGCGGCGCGAGATGCCGCCGGTTTCCATCAGGTTGCCGGCCAGGATGAAAAAGGGAATGGCGGCCAGCGGAAACTTGTTGATGGAACTGAACATCTCCTTCACCGAGATGAGCATGTTCACATTGGCGATCTGGATGCCCAGCAACGAAGCCAGGCCGATGGAAACGGCCACCGAGATGGTGAGTGCAAAGCACAGCACCATGGTTACAAGCATCACGGTGCTCATTGCGCGGTCTCCAGTTCCAGCCGCTGCGGGTCGAGCAGGTTGCCGATGATGCCGACCACGGCAAACAGCCCGCCCACCGGCATGGCCAGGTAGGCCCAGAACATCGACACGTCTTCCAGGCCGATCATGCTTTGCACCTTGCCGCGATTGGCGTAGTCCCAGCCCCACCAGACGATCACGGTGATCAAGATGAGTGCGGCAACGGCCACCACGAAGTCGAGCACACGCTTGATGCTCGGCGGGCTCCATCGGTAGAGCACGTCAACACTGACCATCGCACCCTGGCGAAAAGCCGCCGGGATGCCCATGAAGACCATCCAGATCAGGCTGAAGCGGATCATCACCTCGGTCCATTCAGCAGGCCGTTCGATGACAAAACGCGTGAAGATCTGGAACACACCCAGCGCGGCCGCCGTCACCAGCATGGCGCAGGCCACGGCGGTGGCGGCGCCCGTGCTGGCCCGCTCGAAGGAAAGGAAGGCTTTTTTCATGCGGGCCCGCGGTGGGTGCTAAGGGGGGGGACTGAAGCCGTTGCGGGCCGCCGGCTTACTTGACGTTGCGGATGCGGTCGATGTTGGCCTTGCCGAACTGCTTTTCGAATTCGGCATTCACGGGGGCGAGCTGCGAAACGAACTTGCCCTTGTCCACGTTTTCCACCACCTGCATGCCCTTGCTGCGCAGATCGGCCACGCCCTTGGCGTCGTCTTCGTCCACGCGTGCACGGTTGGCCTTCACGCCTTCACGTGCAGCCTCCAGGAACGCCTGCTGGTCAGCGGCCGACAGCTTGTCGAAAGCCGCCTTGCTCATCAGGAAGATGCCGGGTGAATAGACGTGGCCGGTCAGCGACAGGTGCTTCTGCACCTGGTCGAACTTGGCGGCCATGATCACGCTCAGCGGGTTCTCCTGCCCGTCCACCGTGCCCTGCTGCAGCGCGGTGAACACTTCCGGGAAGGCCATGGGCGTGGTGACGATGCCAAAGCCCTTGTAGGCGGCCACGTGCACGGGGTTTTCCATCGTGCGCATCTTCAGGCCCTTCAGGTCGTCGGGCGCGTTCACGGCCCGCTTGCTGTTGGTCATGTGGCGAACACCGTTTTCGCCCCATGCCAAGGCCTTGAAGCCCTTTGATTCGAACTTGGTCAGCATTTCCTGGCCGATGGGGCCGTCCAGCACCGCGCGGGCGTGGGCCTTGTCGCGAAACAGGAACGGGATGTCCAGGATGCGCGCCTCGGGCACGAAGTTGGGCACCGGGCCGGTGGAGGTGAAGGTGAGTTCCTGGGTGCCAAGCTGCACCGCCTCGATGGATTCACGCTCGCCACCCAGTGAACCTGAATAGAAGCCCTGCACCTTGTAGCGGCCCGCGGTGCGCCGTTCGACTTCCTTGGCAAACACGTCGATGGCCACGCCCTGGTGCGAATTCTGGGCGATCGAGATACTGATTTTCATCGCGGTCTGGGCATGGGCCGAGCCGGCAGAAAAGGCCAGGCCCAGCGCCAGGGCGCAAGCGGTGGCAAGGGTGGTGGCAACAGTCTTGCGGCGGTTCAAGGTCATGGTGGTCTCCGTGGGGGTCGTATGAATCGTTGCGGGCCCGTCGTGCAGGCCCAGGGCAATGGCAGTCCGCATTATTGGTTTGCCGGGTGGCGCCGCTTATCCAGACTTGCCTGGGTGTGGCCCGACGCCGGGCAGGGTGATGCCGGGGAAGATCTTGATCACGGCGGCATCGTCTTCGCGTGCAAAACCAGCCGTGCTGGCTTGCATGAACATCTGGTGCGCGGTGCTGGAAAGTGGCAGCGGAAACTTGCTGGCGCGCGCCATGTCCAGCACCAGGCCCAGATCCTTGACGAAGATGTCCACCGCCGACAGCGGTGTGTAGTCGCCGGCCAACACATGGGCCATGCGGTTCTCGAACATCCAGCTGTTGCCGGCGCTGTGCGTGATGACCTCGTACAACGCAGCCGCGTCCACCCCTTCACGCAGCCCCAGCGCCATGGCTTCGGCAGCTGCGGCAATGTGCACGCCGGCCAACAGCTGGTTGATGATTTTCACCTTGCTGCCGGCGCCGGCGCTGTCGCCCAGCCGGTAGACCTTCGCCGCCATTGCGTCCAGCAGCGGCTGCGCCACGGCATACGCTTCGGGCCGGCCGGCGGTCATCATCGTCATCTGGCCGCTGGCGGCTTTGGCCGCGCCGCCTGAGATGGGCGCGTCGATGTAGAGCAGTCCCATGGCCTGAAGCCGGGCTTCCAGCGCCACCGACCAGTTGGGGTCGACGGTGGAACACATCACGAACACGCTGCCGGGCCGCATGCTGGCCGCACAACCGGGTGTGGTGCCGTCGCCGAAGAGCACGCTTTCGGTTTGCGCCGCGTTCACCACCACCGACACCACCACGTCAGCCGCCGCGCCCAACTCGGCCAGCGAAGCGCAGGCCGTGCCGCCGGCCTGCGCAAAGGCCGCAGCCACGCCCGGCCGCACGTCATGGACATGGGGCTGGAAGCCCGCGCGTCGCAGCGACTGCGCCATGCCGCTGCCCATGGCGCCCAGGCCCACCAGGCCGACAACGGGGGCGGCGGTGCCGCTCTGCAAAGGCTGGTGCTGGGTGACGGCGTTGTTCATGCTGTACGTCAGAAGTGATCAGGTCATCATACAACTCGGCAATTTTTTTGGCAGTTCGGATCAACCCGGAGGCGGGCCACGGCACCAAGCACCTCGGCATCCCGCAGCGCCGGGCTGCGGCGCAAGGGACACGGGCGGCCTGGCTCTGCCAAATGCCACGCTGCCGTTCAAGGGCGATTTGCTGGTGGCGTGATCTTCGGCGGCCGGCGTTCTGGCGTATGGAAGGAAGTGTCGATGACAAGCCCTCCAGGAGAACGCACCCAATGAAGACCACCAGGTTCAAATTCACTGCCGCGATGTGTGCCGCAGCGCTGGCCAGCAGCTTCACCGCTCTGCCCGTCTGGGCCGCCGCGACCGCTGACGAGATCACCCGTGAAGCCTTGCTGCGCGGCTACACCCGCCAAGACGCCGAGCGCCGCTACAAGGAATCGAAATCACTCACCGACGGTGCGAGCAAGCCCGCCGGCGCCGCACTGGCCAGCAGCCTGGCAGGGCTTGCAGCCAATGCCCAGCGGCGTATGGACGAAAGCAATGCGCTGAACGACCGGCTGTGGTTCGCCGTCGAGAACGGGCTGGACTTCCAGCTCAAGACCCAGGGCGAACTGGACGCCATGAAGAGCCTGCTGAAACACAACGTCGAAGGCTCCGGCAAGAACTACAACTTCTACGCCCGCCGCCGCCAGGTGGAGTACGCGCTTCATCTGCGCCCGCAAAGCGAGCACTTTTTCCCCAACCGGCACTACGCCGAGGCGGCCCGGCTGGCCCGCATGAACGCCTACGCAAGGGCGGACTTTCACCCCTATGCGGCGCTGACGCTGGCCAAGCTCTACCTGACTGGGCGCGGCGTGCCGCAGGACGAAGGCGAGGCCCGCTACCTGATCGACCTGTGCATCAAGTACGCGCCACAGGACTTCCGCCCCAATCTGGTCGACAGGCTGGGGTGCATCGTCATGGATGCCCAGATGCACCGCCAAGGCTGGGGTGGCCCGGTGAATCCGGCCGGCGTGCAGATTGCACTCAAAGAGGCTCGTCGGCTCTTGCCCGCCGAGCTGGGCAACTCGATGAGCGATGAAGCGCTGATCGCCAACTACCGCTGATGCACAGGAGCCTTGCCATGAACCGCTTTCATTCGCGTCGCGCCTTTGCTGGCCTGGCGCTTGGCTTGACCCTTGGCCTCGCCCTCTTGGCCACCAGCCCGCTGACCCAGGCCGCTGCCGCTGCCGAACATCGCCTGCTCGATGACCGCGCCGCCTGGACGCTTGGCGCGCAGCCCGAGGGTGCGCGCTGGGACGGCGACGCCCTCCTGGTGCCTGCGCTGGCCGACGGCAACGCCCAGACCCAGCAGGCGCTGCGCACCATCAACCTCGGGCCGGCCGCAAGCTGGCGGGCGGAAGTGCGCCTGGCCGCCGTTCAGCCGGCTGCGGCAGACGCAGCACTGGGCATGGTGCTGGTGGATTCAACAGGCACGTTCATCGCGGTGATGCTGCGCCCGCAGGAGCGGGACCTCGTCGTCATCCGCTCCATCGACGGCGCCTGGCGCAGGCCGCTGATGGGCTTCGTGCCCGCGCCAATGCTGGCCGGTGCGCCGACGGCCCCGCACGTGTTGAGCGTGCAAAGCCAGGCCAGCCGGCTGCGCATCAGCATCGACGGGCAGGTGGTGGTGACCACGCCACTGATGGACTTTCGCCCCGTGCAGCTGGGCCTGCGGGCTTCCAACACCCAGGCCCGGGCCGACCAGTGGCTGCTGCAGGAAACCGGGCAGGACAGCCGGCTCGCACGGCTGGCCGGGCTTGCGCAGGCCCCGGGCACGCTGGTCAGCTTCGAGGACAAGCTTGCCGATGGCCATGCGGTCGTGCGATCGGCGCAGTCGCTGTTCTCAGGTGTGACCAGTCTGTTCAGCAGCACGCCGCCGGCCAAGGCCCAGCCGGACGCCATCGATTCCAGCACCGCCTGGCCCCAGGCCTTCGATGACGCCCACGGTGCCTTCAACCGCGACACCGCCCGCAAACGCCTGGTGCTGCAGAGCAAGACAGACGACAGCGCCAGTCACGTGAACCCGGACTCGCTGGATGCGGGCTACTACGCCGGGGTTGCTGTCCAGGCAACCTTGAACTTCCCGGTGTTGAACGCCGGTGGCGCTGGCGGCGTGGTCTTGATAAAGAAAGCGCCGGCAGGTGCCCCGGCCAGCACATCGGACGAGCTGATCTTCGCGCAGGTCACCCCCACTGAACTGCGCCTGTACGAGCGCACCAACCAGCGCGTTCTGGTCGACGGCAAGGACACCGGCAAGACCCAGGAAAAGTGGCAGCTGATCGACAGCTCGCCGCATGGCGGCGTGGCAGGCCGCACCCTGACGCTTCGCCTGGCGCAGCAAAACCAGAGCGCGTGGGTCTTCATCGACGGACGGCTGTTGATCGCGGCCGACAACGTCAAGCGCATGGCCATCGACAGGGCCGGTCTGCGCACCGAAGGCGTGGCGACGATGGAAGCCAGCCACTTTCTGTTCAGCGAGATGTGAGCTGCGCAGGGTCCGGCGAGATCATTTTTCACATGCGTCTTTGATCCCGGGTGCCCGGCTGGCCGAGCCCAGCGCGCCGCGCCGTTGGCGCTGACCAGCTGGATCTTCGGCCCCCAAGGGCGCCGCACGCTCAGTACAAGAAGATCGGGTTGATGATGGCCTGTACCGCGCCCGTGATGCGTGACGGGCCCAGCGTGAACAGGCCCTCATAAACCCCGTCAGCCACGGCTTGGTCGGAGACCACGTTCTCCAAGATGAAGATGCCGTTTTGCTGCAGCAAGATCTGGTGCACGTGAAAGACCTTGCTGGGCACTTCAAACGGCAGCACCTCCAGCCCCCAGGTGTCGGCACCCACGGCCACCACGCCCAGTGAAGCCAGGTAATGCGCGCCTTCGATGCCCAGACCCGGTTCCACGGAACCGTAGCGCGCGTCGTCCTTGCCGATGAGCGAGGTCCAGCCGGTGCGGAAGATCACGACGTCGCCACTGGTGATCTTCATGTTGCCTTGGCGGGCCAGCGCAGCGTCGATCTCTTTTTTGTTGAACGCCGTGCCTTCCTTGACCGGGTTTTGGCCTATCAGGCCCACCATGTCCAAGATCACCCCGCGCGTGGCGATGGCGGGCACGGTTTCTATACCCAGCTTCTTCAGGCCGCCGGCAGTGACGAAGTCCGCGCCCTTGTTGCAGTTGTAGTAGACGCCATCGGTGCCGATGTGACCCAGGCCGTCAAGCTGGCTGCCGATGCCCACCCAACCCATGATGATGTCGTCGTTGTAGTTGGTTTTGGTTTCGCCCAGCGAACGGCCGTACTCCTGGCCTGGCGTCAACACCGTGACAGAAAATGTGCGTGGCGCAAACGCCGGGGTTTTGGAATTGGTTTCGATGCCCATGCGCATGGCTTTGCCGCGTTTGATGAGCTTGCTGGCTTCCAGCGTCTTGGCCGCTGTGATGCGGTTGAGCGCTCCCGACTGGTCTGCCGCGCCGTAGGGGCTGGTTTTGCAGTCTTGGGCTTGGGCTTGGGCTTGGGCTTGGCTGCACATCAGGCTCAGGCCCAACAGCGCCGTGGCCAACAGTTTTTGCGTCATGGGCGCCAGGGCGCATTGGTGGGTCGTGATCAACATCTTCGTCTCCATCCTGTGCCGGCGGTGGTAAAGGCCCAGCGGCAGCCGGCACACCGGCAGGGCCCGTGGCGGCCGCAGCCGCATCAGCTGTGTTGTGATGTGAGATGTTCGGGCAGCACCGACATGGCGCCGCGTTCGATGGTGTACTGGCGCACGAAGAGCGCGCTGCCGTGGTGGGCGTCGGGCTGCGAGATTAACACCGCCAGCTCGGTGCCCTGCAGCGCGTGAATGACTTCCACCAAGCAATGCGCCAGCGGCGCGCATGAAGCTGGTTTTGCCTGCGCCGTTGCGGCCCATCAGGCTGACCATTTCGCCGCGGCCTAGGTGCAGGCTCAAGTCGCGCAGCGCTGGCATGGCCTGGATTTGTGCAGCCAGGTGCGAAACTCCGAGCACCAGGGTGGTGGTGCCCTCGGGCATCACCAGTACCCTGGCAGGCAACAACCGATTCGAGTTTGATCCGTTGCAGGCAATGTAGGACAGTGCTTACGGCGGTGCGTACACAGCGCCGACTGACGTGCCCGAGTGGACGTCGAATACTGGTGCCTCTCTCATCCAGCAGCGGAACACACCATGACGCAACAAGAAACTGCCCACATCGAACCGTCCAGGCATTCGACCAAGGAAGTCGATGAAAAGTTGCGCCAAGTCGAGCGCAACATCGACAGCCGCGACGGCGCCGGATCGCCTGCTATCAAGCCGATCAAGGATCCCGGCGATGACGGCAAGCCGGTCACCGACGTCCCGAACAAGCATCCTGGCTAGTCGAACGCGCATCACGACAGTCAGTCCCGAGTGCGTCGGCACTCTCCCTGGGTGTGGATCAACGCCTCCGCTGTCGGCTGGCGAGGGGCCAGCAACTCCACCCGGAACTGGTCACCCTCTAGCGCCCGCTGATGGTGGGAGGTGTGTGTACGCGGTAGCACGAGCAACCTAATTTTTTCTGCGCGGTTCCGACCGGCCAAGGTCAGCTTGCTGAGACGGAAAACCCGGTATCGGACAGGACCGGCCGGTCGTTCAACGGCCAAGCAGCCGTTCGGATCAGCCCGGAAGGCCGAGGTGCGCGGCCATGCGATCTACCGCCTTGGTCAGCGCCGGTAAATCCTGTTCGACGACCAGCCAGACCGCCCCGAGGTCAACGCCCAAGTAGCCATGCACGATCAACGTTGGGGACGCCTGCGAGATCACGCCATGGGCTGTGCGGCTCCGTGCCCTGGATCTCGCCCGACAAGCGCTGGCTTGATTCGGCCAGCGTCTGCAGGTTGCGGATCACCGCATCCTGTACCCCCGGCGTGTGCGACCTGGTGCTGGAATCGGCGCTGTCCATCATCCTGGATCTGGAAGACTCGGTGGCCGTGGTGGACGCGGCCGACAAGGTGCAGGCGGCTGGCCTTTCTGGCTCGCTTCGTGCCCGAAGGAGTCGCCAACCGTCACGGCCATCGCAGCGGACGTCAATCTCACCGGAGTCGCCGCGGCCGTCGGCGACTTTCTTGCCGCCGTCGTTGATGCTTCTCATCGTTCGACTGCCCGCGCCATGGCCTCGCCACCCTGAACGGTCACGTTGGTGGCTTACACCGCCTTGCCGCAGCCCAGGCCCGCCGCATCATCCACACGCCCTCGAATCACTCCACCTTGATGTTGCCGTCCTTGATGACCTTCTCCCACTTCGCGAACTCGGTCTGGATGGCCTTGGCCGCGTCGGCCGGCGTGGTGTGGGTGGCGATGGCGCCCTGAGCCAGCAGCTGCTCCCGCACCTCGTTGTCGGCCAGGATGGTCTTCAGCGTCATGTTGAGTTTGTTGATCACGGCCTCGGGCGTGCCGGCGGGCGCCACGATGCCGAACATCGAGCTCACCTCGAAGCCCGGCAGGCCGGCCTGGCCGGTGGTGGGCACGCCGGGCAGCGCGCTCACGGGTGCGCTGGTGGTGGTGGCCAGCGCGCGCAGCTTGCCGCTCTT
>JAYSXE010000094.1:0-24241 GCA_043717565.1 Burkholderiales bacterium
GTACATGTTCAGGAGGTAGCAACCACGGCGCCAGTCGCCATCGTGGCCGGCGCAACGCACGAGGCTTCAGCGCCCCGGCGGCGCTCACCCCGTCGGCACCACGGCCACGGGCATCAACCGCGGCAGCAGGCTCGGCGGCACCGTCTTGGCGATCCATGCATGCACGGCCTTGTGCATGAAGTCCCACAGGTTCACACCCTGGCGCAGGCAGGTCTCGTGCACCGTGTAGCCCCGGGCCAAGAACTGGTCGCCGCGCAGTGAGCGCGTGGGCCCGGAGATCTTGCGCTTGAGCACCAGGCTGCGCAGCGCCTGCTCGGCAGCGTTGTTGGTCGGCACCAATGCGGCGTTCGTCGTGAAGGTCCACAGCGCCGGCCAGAGCTTGAGGATGTTGGCGCAGGTGTTGGCCGTGCGGGTGCACTGGTTTTGCTGTGCGCCTCGTTCCAACGCTGCCTGCGTGCGGCGCTTCAGCCCGTCGAGCACGCTACCGCCGAGTTGAAGTTTGTCGCGCTTGCGGAACATCACCAGACCCAGCCCCAGCAAGCGGCGCCCGATCTGGCCGGCCAGCCCCTGCCGTTGGCCGATGCGGTTGAAGTCACGCAGCAGGTGCGCCCAGCAGACCTGCCGACGATCCGCATCGATGAAGGCGTAGCCGGCGTACCGGTCCGACGTGACCGCGGCGGTGCACTTCTGGCCGATGAAGTCCAGGATCACGTACCGGGCCCGAGACGGGTAGATGGCGAACACCGCCAGTTGCGGCTGCACGGCAGTCCACACCCAGTTGGCGATGCCTTCGCGCGGATAGTGGGTCTCGTCCATCCACAGCGCATCGGCCGTGCACAGCGACGCCGCCGCTTCGGCCACCGGCGCCTTCAGCGCGCCGGCCACCTTGCCGTGCGCCTGGGAAATCGCTCCGACGCTGAAGCTCAGGCCCATCAGCTGATCCAGCAGGTTGCGGATCTTGCGTTGGGTGAGGTGATACCGCGTGCCCAGCACGCCCACCAGCGACAGCGCGCGTGGGCCCAGCTGACCCCGGGGCACACCTGCTGGCAGCACACCAGCGTGCAGCTTGCCGCAGCCTGCGCAACGACCACTGTACAGGCGGTACTCGTCGACCTGCGCGCGCATAGGTGGCACTTCGAAGACCTGATGGCGCTGGGGTCCATCGGCCACGTCGACCTGCCCGCCGCATTCGCATACGGCCTCGGGCTTGCAGTCCACGACGCGGTCGACTTCGCTCTCGTCGAGCATGGCGCGGGTATGGCCCTTGTGGCCCGGCTGGGCGCCGCGTTTGCGCGCACTGGCACGGCGCTGCGAACGGTTACCGAGGCCAGGGCCGTCAGAGGACGGTGGCTTGGAGGAGTTGTTTGAATTGAGGTTGATTCGCTCTTGGAGGACCGCTACTTGAGCCTGCAGCTCGCTGAGCTGCAAGGCCTGCGTGCTGAGCAACTGCGCCTGCGTCTGAATGACGGTGTGGCACTCGCGAAGCGAGCCAGGCAACTCAACCTGCTCTGACGAGCCGCCGGGTTTTGGACTGCCGGGTTGATCTTGCACGGCGCCCAGTATCGCAATCAAATCATCAACTTACAAGCGTAAGCTCAGGTAGTGCGCGATGTGTGTTGCGGCGCAACCGCTGGACCTCCACGTACCCCGTGAACAGGTACCGCGCGGGTGATGCCGTGCACCTGGGCGGCAGACTCGTCCCAGTGCGTCCAGCCGGGCGCCGGTGCCACCAGCATGCAGCCGGCGCGGCCGTCGGGCAGCACGTAGCCCACCTCGATGGGGTAGCTGTTGCGGCCAAAACCCGAGGCTTCAATGTCGATGACACAGGGGTCGCGCATGTGCTGCCGATGATGCCCCGGCCCTGCCCGCGGCAGACGTGAAACACTTGGCTCCATGGCGGAAAAGTTTGACGTGGTGGTGGTGGGCGGCGCGGTGGTGGGCAGCGCCGTGGCCTACTTTCTGCAGTACAGCGCCGGCTTTCAGGGCCGCGTGCTGGTGGTTGAAAAAGACCTGAGTTTTCAACACTGCGCCACCACGCGTTCGGTGGCGTCCATAAGGCACCAGTTCTCGACGCCGGAAAACGTGCGCCTGTCGATGTTCGGCACCACGTTTCTGCGCCAGGCTGCCACGCTGCTGGAGGTGGACGGCGTGGCGCCCGACATGGCGTTCAGGGAACCCGGCTACCTTTTCCTGGCCAGCCCGCAGGGCCAGGCCGTGCTGCGCCACAACCACCGGGTGCAGCGGGCCGAGGGCGCTGACGTGCAGCTGCTGGCGCCGCCCGAACTGGCGCAGCGTTTCCCCTGGCTGCATCACGAAGACCTGGCCGGGGGTTCGCTGGGCCTTTCGGGCGAAGGCTGGCTGGACGCGCACGCGCTGATGCAGGGCCTGCGCCGCAAGGCCGTGGCGCTGGGCGCGCAGGTGCTGCAAGACGAGGTGGTGGACGTGCAGGTGGCGCAGGGCAGGGTGCAGGCGGTGGTGCTGGCCAGCGGGCGCCGCGTGCCCTGCGGCTGGCTGGTGAACGCCGCCGGCACCGGCGCGCCGGCGCTGGCAGCGCGCGCCGGCATTCAGCTGCCGGTGCAGTCGCGCAAGCGCTGCGTGTTCCATTTCAGTTCACCCGCGCAGCTGCCGCAGTGCCCGCTGGTCATCGACCCCACGGGGCTGTACTTCAGGCCCGAAGGCGACGGTTTCCTGTGCGGCATTGCGCCGCCCGAAGCCGAAGACCCCGAATGCCACGACTTCGACGTGCCGCTGCACTGGTTTGAAGAACGGCTGTGGCCGGCGCTGGCGCACCGAGTGCCTGGGTTTGAAGCGGCACGGCTGCGCAGCGCCTGGGCTGGCCACTACGACGTGAACCTGCTGGACCACAACGCCATCCTGGGCCCGCACCCGGCGCTGCCCAACTTTCTGTTCGCCAACGGCTTCAGCGGCCATGGCGTGCAGCAGGCGCCGGCCGTGGGCCGCGCCTTGGCCGAATGGGTGGTGTGGGGTGGCTACCGCACGCTGGACTGTTCGGCGCTGGGCTGGCAGCGGGTGCTGGAAAACCGGCCGCTGCGCGAGTTGAACGTGGTGTAGTGGCGGCCGGTGACGGTTGTTGGCGTGTGTGGCTGGGCGGGTTTGATTGGCGGGTGCAAACGGTGCTTTTCTGGCCGCTGGCGCCGGTTGGCTGCGGTCAAACTCTGGCCCACTGAAGGCGAGAACCGACCGCACAAATGGGCGGAGCTGCGGAACCCGTGCCCGCCGCCTGAAGTCTTGTTTTCTTACGCCGCTTGCAAGACTGTCAGCGGCTGGAATGGCGGCAGGGGCGGCAGCACAGCCTGTATCGCCGCGCCCTCCACGGCGCCTTCCACCAAGCCAAGCGCGCTGTCCAAGGCCGCTGCATCTGACACCCCACGCACCTGTGCAAACGCCGCTTCGGCCTGCGGGTAAGTGCGCCGCAACATGTTCAGCCACTGCTTGATGCGCCCGGCCCGGTGGCGTGCCGCCACGCGCGGCGCGATGAAACTGCTGTAAAGCTGCAGGCTGGCCCGCACCTCGGCCCAGGCCGGTGTGGCGTGGCCGCGCAGCGCCAGCGCCAGCCCGGGGTTGCTGACCAGTCCGCGGCCCAGCATCAGCGCGTCGCAGCCCGATTCCTGCATGCAGGCCTGGGCGTCCTGCAGCGTCCACACCTCGCCATTGGCCACCACGGGCACGGCCACGGCGCGCCGTATCTCGTTGATCAGGTGCCAATGCGCCGGGGGCCGGTAGCCCTGCAGCTTGGTGCGGGCGTGCACCACCAGTTCTGCAGCACCGGCGCTGTTGATGGCGTGGGCGCATTCCAGCATGCGGCTGGCGTCCTGGTTGCCCAGGCGCATCTTGGCCGACACCGGAATGTGGGCCGGCACGGCCTGCCGCACGGCGCGAACGATCTGGTGCACCAGTTCCGGTTCGTCCAGCAGCACGGCGCCGCCGCGGTGCCGGTTCACGGTCTTGGCCGGGCAGCCGAAATTCAGGTCTATGCCTTCCGGCGCCAGGCGCGCCAGTGCGGCCGCGTTGTCGGCCAGACAGGCCGGGTCAGAGCCCAGCAACTGCGCCCGCACGGGCACACCTGCGGGGGTGCGGCTGCCGTTGCGCAGCTCGGGCATCAGGCGCAGGAACACACGCGCCGGCAGCAGCTGGTCGGTAACGCGGATGAATTCAGACACACACCGGTCGATGCCACCAAAACGCGTCAGCACGTCGCGCAGGCTGTGATCCAGCACCCCTTCCATGGGGGCCAGCAGCAGCATTCGAGGTGGCTTGGTGGTGGGCGGCAAGTGGCAGGTCCTGGGGGCGGCTTCGGCCGCGCATTGTCCCTGCAGCGCCGGTTGGCGGTGGCCAGGCCACCGCTGGCACTGCCCGGCTTGTGCTGGGGGCGGTACCTGTAGCAGAATTCGTCGACCAACCGGTCGACGAATACAAGCATGACGACAAACACCGAACCAAACCCCTCCGCGCCGCTGGTGCTGGTACACCAGCAGACCTTGCCCACCGACGACACCCGCCGCGTGGTGACGTTGACGCTGAACAGGCCCGCCGCGCTGAACAGCTTCACCGGCGCCATGCACGGTGAACTGCTGCAGGCGCTGAACGCGGCGGCCGACGACACCAGCGTGCGCGCGGTGGTCGTCACCGGTTCCGGGCGCGGTTTCTGCGCCGGGCAGGACCTGGCCGACCCGGCCATGGCCCCTGGCGTTGATGTGGGTGACGTCATTGAACGCCACTACCGGCCGCTGGCGCTGCGCCTGCGCAGCATGCCCGTGCCGGTGATTGCAGCCGTGAACGGCGTTGCGGCCGGCGCCGGCGCCAACTTCGCGCTGTGCTGCGACTTCGTGGTGGCCGCGCGCAGTGCCAGCTTCATCCAGGCTTTCAGCAAGATCGGCCTGGTGCCCGACTGCGGCGGCACCTGGCTGCTGCCGCGCCTGGTGGGCCGTGCACGCGCCATGGGCCTGGCGATGACGGGCGACAAGCTGCCCGCCGAAGAGGCGCAGCGCATGGGCCTGATCTGGCAATGCGTGGACAGTGAAGAACTGGCCGCCACCGTGTTGGCGCTGGCGCTGCGCCTGGCAGTGATGCCCAGCCGCGCCCTGGCGGAAACGCGTCGCGCGCTGGACCAGTCCATGACCATGGACTTCGGCGACGCGCTGGCGCTGGAAGCCAGCGCCCAGCGGCAACTGGGCCACGCCCCCGACTTCACCGAAGGCGTGCAGGCCTTTTTCGCCAAGCGCGCACCCCAGTTCAATGACCGCTGACACCATGACCGCACAAGATATTGCCGACGCCGTACAAGAGGCCATGTGGGCCGATGACCATGCCGCACAGGCCCTGGGCATGCAGGTGCTGGCCGTGGGCCCGGGCACCGCCACGGTGAGCATGACCGTGCGCCACGACATGCTGAACGGCCACGACATCTGCCACGGCGGCCTGATGACCACGCTGGCCGACACCGCCTTTGCCTATGGCTGCAATTCGTACAACGAGATGACCGTGGCCTCTGGCTTCGATGTGAACCTGATCAGCAGCGCGCGCAAGGGCGACTTGCTCACAGCCTTGTGCACCGAAATCAGCAAGGCCGGCCGCACGGGGGTTTATGACGTCAGCGTGCGCAACCAGCGCGGCGAGCCGGTGGTGGCCTTCAGAGGCCGTTCCTACACCGTCAAGGGCAAGCCGGTGGTGGAAGGCCTGCCGGTGGGGCGCGTGGCCGCCACGCTGCAGGGCAGCAACCGCTAGACCACCGCCGATTTTTCGCCCCGGTTCTGAATCGACCGAAGAGACACCGCATGCCCGTCAAGACCCCCGCCCCCGGCGACCTGGAAGCCATCGAAAAAGCCAGCGCTGACGAGTTGCAGGCCCTGCAACTGCAGCGCCTGCGCTGGACGCTGCAGCACGCCTACGACAACGTGCCGCACTACCGCAAGGCCTTCGACGCCAAGGCCGTGCACCCCAGCGACTGCAAGACCCTGGCCGACCTGGCGCTGTTTCCTTTCACCGCCAAGGCTGACCTGCGTGCCAACTACCCCTTCGGTCTGTTTGCGGTGCCGCGTGAACAGGTGGTGCGTGTGCATGCCTCTTCAGGCACCACGGGCAAGCCCACGGTGGTGGGCTACACGCAGCAAGACATTGACACCTGGGCCGACCTGGTGGCGCGCAGCATCCGCGCGGCCGGCGGGCGCAAGGGCGACATGGTGCACGTGTCTTACGGCTACGGCCTGTTCACCGGCGGCCTGGGTGCGCACTACGGCGCTGAACGACTGGGCTGCACCGTCATTCCCATGGGCGGCGGCAACACCGAAAAGCAGATCCAGCTGATCGAGGACTTCAAGCCCGACATCATCATGGTCACGCCCAGCTACATGCAGGTCATCGTGGAAGAGTTTCGGCGCCAGGGAAAGGACCCGCGCGCCATGTCCATCAGCGTGGGCATCTTCGGCGCCGAACCCTGGACCGAGGCCATGCGCGCCGACATCGAACGCAGTGCCGACATCGACGCGGTCGACATCTACGGCCTCAGCGAGGTGATGGGCCCCGGCGTGGCCAGCGAGTGTGTGGAAACGAAGGACGGCCCGGTGATCTGGGAAGACCACTTCTACCCCGAGATCATCGACCCCGCCACTGGTGCCGTGCTGCCGTATGACCCATCGAAAGGCAGCAGCGAAGGCGAGCTGGTCTTCACCACGCTGACCAAGCAGGCGCTGCCCGTCATTCGCTACCGCACGCGCGACCTGACGCGGCTGCTGCCGCCCACCGCACGCAGCATGCGCCGCATGGGCAAGATCGTGGGCCGCAGCGACGACATGCTGATCATCCGCGGCGTGAACCTGTTCCCCACGCAGGTGGAAGAACTGGTGCTGCAGCAGGGCCAGTTGTCGGGCCAGTACCAGCTGGTGGTGACGCGTGACGGCCTGCTGGACAACGTGACCGTGCGCTGCGAAGTCACGCCCGAACACCGCAACGCCAACCGCGACGCCATCGCGGGTGAACTGCAGCACCGCATCAAGACGCTGGTGGGTGTCAGCACCAGGGTGGACGTGGGCCTCCCCGACAGCATCGAACGGACGCTGGTGGGCAAGGCGCAGCGCGTCGTCGACAAAAGACCGAAGTAATCCAAGGACCCAAGCTCATGTACACCCAAGCCATGGACACCGCGCCGCGCGAAGAGCGTAAGGCCATCCGCACGGCCGAAGAGGCGCAGCTGGAAGCGCGCTTTGAAGCCCGCATCGACGAAGGCGGCTTCATCGAGGCGAAGGACTGGATGCCCGCGCATTACCGCAAGACGCTGGTGCGGCAGATCAGCCAGCACGCACACAGCGAATTTGTCGGCATGCTGCCCGAAGGCAACTGGGTCACGCGCGCGCCCACGCTGAAGCGCAAGGCCATTTTGCTGGCGAAAATTCAAGACGAAGCCGGCCACGGCCTGTACCTGTACGCCGCCGCTGAAACGCTGGGTGTCAGCCGCGACCAGCTGCTGGACGCGCTGCACACCGGCAAGGCCAAGTACAGCAGCATCTTCAACTACCCCACGCTCAGCTGGGCCGACATTGGCGTCATCGGCTGGCTGGTGGACGGCGCGGCCATCATGAACCAGGTGCCGCTGACGCGCTGCAGCTACGCGCCCTATGCACGCGCCATGGTGCGCATCTGCCGCGAAGAAAGCTTCCACCAGCGCCAGGGCTTCGACAGCCTGCTGGTGATGATGAAAGAAGGCACCGACGACCAGCGCGCCATGGTGCAAGACGCCGTGAACCGCTGGTGGTGGCCCAGCCTGATGATGTTCGGCCCGCCTGACGGCGAAAGTGTGCATGGTGCGCAAAGCGCGCGCTGGGGCATCAAACGCATCAGCAATGACGACCTGCGGCAGAAGTTTGTCGACGCCACCGTTGAACAAGCCCGCGTGCTGGACGTGACCATGCCTGACCCGCTGCTGCGGTGGAACGAAACGCGCGGACATTTCGACTTCGGCCCCATCGACTGGGACGAGTTCTGGCGCGTGGTGGGCGGCCATGGCCCCTGCAACCAGGAACGCCTGGCCGCACGTGTGAAGGCCTGGGACGACGGCGCCTGGGTGCGCGAAGCGGCCATGGCGCACGCCCGCAAACAAGCCGATCGCGAAGCCGCGCAGGAGCAGGCCGCATGAACACCGAAACGCAGCAGACAACCGCGGCTGCGGCCGAATGGCCCCTGTGGGAAGTTTTCGTGCGCGCCAAGGCCGGGCTGGACCACAAACACTGCGGCAGCCTGCATGCAGCCGACGCCGCCATGGCCGTGCAACTGGCGCGTGACGTCTACACACGCCGCCAGGAAGGCACCAGCGTATGGGTGGTGCGCAGCAGCGACATCACCGCCAGCGACCCCGGCGACAAGGACATGTACTTCGACCCGATGGAAGACAAGGTCTACCGTCACCCCACGTTCTACGAACTGCCCGACTCTGTGAACCACATGTAGGGCAGGCCCGTCTGCTCTGGCCCCGCCGTTGCCCCGCGCACTCAAACCACCACCACCATGACCGCCGTCGCTGAACTGCCGCGCCTGAACATCACCCCTGCCGCACAGTACGTGCTGCGCCTGGGCGACACCTGCCTCATCCACGCGCAGCGCCTGGCCGAGTGGTGCGGCCACGCGCCGGTACTGGAAGAAGACATCGCGCTGACCAACATGGCGCTGGACCTGGTGGGCCAGGCCCGCGCGCTGCTGACACTGGCCGGCACCTTGGCGGCCGCACCCGGTGAATCGGCCTGGGACGAAGACCAGCTGGCCTTTTTGCGCCGCGAAAACCAGTACTTCAACCTGACGCTGGCGGAACAGCCCCTGCGCCGCGGCAGCGCCCATGCCCCGGGCGGCGACTTTGCCGACACCGTGTTGCGCAACTTCCTGCTGTCCAGCTGGTTCAAGCAGTTCTGGTTCAGCCTGTCGGCCACCAGCGGGCCTTTCGGTAGCAGCCCGCTGGCCGGCATCGCCGGCAAGGCAGCAAAGGAAGTGCGCTACCAGCAGCAGCACAACGCCGACTGGGTCGTGCGCCTGGGTGACGGCACGCCCGAGTCGGCCCGCCGTTTGGCCGCCGCGCTGGCGCGGGCCTGGCTGTGCGTGCCCGAACTGTTCCAGCACGACGCGGTTGACGCGGCAGCCGCAGTGAACGGCCTGGGGCCCGAAAGGCGCAGCCTGCAAAGTGGCTGGCTGGCCGATGTGCAGCCGGTGCTGCAGGCGGCCGGCGTGCAGCTGCCGGCCGACAGCCCCTATGCCACCACCGGCACCCTGGGCCGGCACAGCGAGCACATGGGGTTCATCCTGGCCGAGATGCAAAGCCTGCAGCGGCAGTTTCCAGGCGGGCGTTGGTGAACTCCGCCCCGCATCCGCAAGAACAACGGCAGCAGCAGGCGTGGCAGGTGCTGGCCACCGTGCTGGACCCCGAAGTGCCGGTGCTCAGCGTCTGCGACCTGGGCATCGTGCGCGACGTGCTGTGCGGTGAGCAGGGCACCGAAGTGGTGTTGACACCCACCTACAGCGGTTGCCCGGCCACCGAGGTGATTGCGCAAAGCGTGAACGATGCGCTGTGCGATGCAGGCCTGGGCCCCGTGACCGTGACACACCGGGTGGCCCCCGCCTGGACCACCGACTGGATCAGCACCGAAGGCCGCGACAAGCTGCGTGCATACGGCATTGCGCCGCCATCGGGCCACGCGGCCGTGATGGACGCTGGCGCGCTGTCACCCATCAGCATCCGGCCGCGCAACCTGGCTTGCCCGCGCTGCGGCAGCTTCAACACCGAACGCCTGGCGGCCTTTGGTTCCACCGCCTGCAAGGCGCTGCACCGGTGCCTGGCCTGCCGCGAACCCTTTGAACACTTCAAACCCATCTGAAGGCTTGCAGCGCATGTCCGCCACCGACTTCCACACCCTGCGCGTTCGCCAAGTGCAAGCCGAAGGCACCGACGCGCTGGTGCTGGCCTTCGACATCCCTGACGCGCTGCGGCCGAACTTTGCTTTCGAGCCCGGCCAGTACCTGACGCTGCGCCACGGCGACGAACGGCGCTCGTATTCCATCTGTGCTGCCGCTGGCGATGAGCCCCGCGTGGGCGTGCGCAAAGTGCCGGGTGGCGCCTTTTCGAGTTGGCTGCATGCCGAAGCGCGGCCCGGCCTGGCGCTGGACGTGATGGCACCGCAAGGCCGCTTCGGCGCCGCGCTGCAACGCCAGCCGCGCCACGTGCTGGCCATTGCCGGTGGCAGCGGCATCACGCCCATCCTGTCCATCGTCAAGACCGTGCTGGCCGGCACCCCGCACAGCCGCGTCACACTGCTGTACGGCAACCGCCGTGCTGCCACAACGATGTTCAAGGAAGAACTGGAAGACCTGAAGAACCGCTACTTGACGCGGCTGGTGCTGCACCCGGTTTTTTCACGCGAGGTGATGGATTCACCGTTGCACGCCGGCCGGCTGGACGCCCAGAAGATCGCCACGCTGCTGCGCCTGAGCGGCCCGGTGGACGAGGCCTTCATCTGCGGCCCGCATGCCATGAATGACGACGCCGAGCAGGCACTGCTGGCCGCGGGCCTGGCGCCCGAGCGCGTGCACGTTGAACGGTTCGGCTTGCCGCCCGGGCAAGAGCAGGCGGTTGCGATGGTGCTGCCCGGTGACGCCGCCAGCGCCACCATCACCATCGTGCGCGACGGCCTCACGCGCGAAGTGCCTTACGCACTGGCAGACGGCAACATCCTGGCCGCCGCCGCACGTGCCGGCATGGAAGTGCCTTTTTCCTGCAAGAGCGGGGTGTGTGCCACCTGCCGCGCCAGGCTGACGCAGGGGCAGGTTCGCATGGACCGCAACTTCGCGCTGGAAAAGGACGAACTGGCGGCAGGCTTCATCCTCACCTGCCAGGCGCACCCGACCACGCCGCAGGTGAGCATCTCTTTCGACGAGCGCTAGGCCCAAGTTCGGCCCTGCCGCCACGCCGCCATGGCACGCCCCCGTTCAGCCGGCTTCGATGACCAGCGCGAACTGATACTGGCCGCAGCCGCACGCCTGTTTGCAGAGCGCGGTTTCAACAGCAGCACCATGACCGAGGTGGCCGCCGCCTGCGGCATTTCCAAGGGCACGCTGTACCACTACGTGCGCGACAAGCAGGACCTGCTGGCGCAGATCACCAGCGCGCACGTGCAACGCTTGCAGCAGCTGGTGCAGGATGTGGCAGCACAGCAGCTGCCACCGCGCGAACACATGTCGGAACTGGTGCTGCGCTTCATGCAGGCCTACGAAAACGCGCAGGCCGAACACCGCGTGCTGACCGAAGACGTGAAGTTCCTGCCCGACACGCCACCGCCGGGCGCCGGTGGCCGTGGGGCCGCCACAAGCCCGCGAGAGGCCGTGCTGGAAGGCCAACGACAAGTGGTGCAGGCGGTGGCCGATGCGGTGGCCCGCCTGCGCCCCGACCTGCAGTGCGCGGGCCTGCACAAGCCGGTGGCGATGCTGCTTTTTGGCATGATGAACTGGACCTTCACCTGGCTGAAGGCCAGCGGCCCCTTGTCACACCAGGATGTGGCCCGGCTGCTGCTGGGCCTGTTCCTGGGCGGCATCGAGGCGCTGAGCCTTCAGCACAGCAGCGCCTGAGCGGGTGCCGGCCGGGCAGCCTGCAGGTGCCTGGACGCAGATACCGCCGAGGGCGCCCCAGCAGCCCCGCGTGGCTGCCACGCGCGGTGGCCGTCAGCAGCCGGCGCACCGGCGCCGGGCAACGCCCAGCCGTCGGTGGCCTGCTCGGCACCCAGGTGCAGGGTGCGCACGCCAGCCAGGCCGGCTTCGGTGGCCTTGTGCAACAGGGCCTCGGTGGCGGGCGGGCCCAGCTGCAGCACAAAGTGCTGCCAACGGCGGTGCACACGTTCGTTCAGCCAGGCGTCTTCCAGTGCTTGGCGCAGTGCAGCGGGGTCCTTGCCGGCTTCCAGCACGCGCGGCGCCATCGCGCCCACAAACAGATTGAAGTCCTGCCGCAGCGTGTGTTCAGGCAACCAGCTTGCAAAACGGCGGCAGCGTTCGCTCCAACCCGGCGCTGCAAAACTGCGCGTCAGCAATGCCTGCAGCCCCTGAACGGCGTTGAGCAGGCGCACCCGGTTGGGCGGCAGCACCGCCAGCGGCAGGCCTGCGGCCACTGCGAAGGGCAGGGGGGTTGAGAACGAACGCAGCACCGCCATGCGCCACCAGGCTGCGGCGTCCAGGTCATCAGCCGCTGCGTTGGCCTTCAAGCCTTGGCCTTCGGGTTGCACCGGTTGGCCCTGCTGGGCACGGTGGGCCCGGCGCACACAGTCCTGCACCGACAAGCCCTCCCAGGCCCAGGCAGCCTGTTGGCTGACCACGGCCACGTTGCCCGCTGCATAGCCGGCATCGGAATTCAGCCGCTCCACGACGAGGGTGTTGCTCTGCCCACGCCCGCCCTGCAACGGCAGGCGGGTGACGGGGCAGCGAGCCGGTTGGATCTGGGCCAGGTAGTTGGGCGTGAGCTGCTGGCGCTCAAAGGCCAAGGCCCGCCGCCAGGCCGTGATGCGCAGTTGCAGCCACAGGCGCGTGTGCCGGGTGCCGCGCAGCGTGCGCGCGCCGAAGACCGCCTTGCCGGCCGTCCAGCCCTGGCATACGGGCGTGCCTTCCAGCAGCAGTTCTGCCGGCGGCACCAGGCCGTGGTGGGCATGGTCCCAGCCGATGTCGAAACCGTCGCGGTCCACCGCGTCGGCTTGCGGGCGGGTGTCCAGTTCAAGAGGGGTCTGGTTCATAGCTGTCCTCGGTCTGCGCGGCGCACGATGCGTCGGCTTGCAGGGACAGTGTCGGATGCAGGTAGCTCATGGCGTGAGCTACCAAGCAGGCTGCGAAAAAAAAAGTTTCAGCGGGCCTGGCGCAGGGCTGGCAAGCGGGCCAGCAGCGTGGCCACCGTCAGGCCGGCAGCCACGCCTGCGGCGTCGGCCAGCAGGTCGTGCCAGCTGGCGTCGCGCCCAGGAATGTTGGTCTGCACCAGTTCAATCAAGACGCCGTACACCAGCAGGGCCACTGCCACCCCCACCATCGCGCGCCGGGTTCTGGCGGTGGCCAGGCGCGCCGGCACGGCCAGCGCAGCAAACGCCCCGAAGTGCAGCAGCTTGTCGAGCGCGTACAAGTTGCCCTTGCTCGCAGGGTTCGGGCTGAAGGCTTCGTAACTGACGTAGATGAGCAGCAGCGCGGTTATGGCGCAGAAGAACCTTCGAAATGGAACGGGCGGGCAGGGTTCGGCAGGCGTGGTGCGCATTGGGCATATTGTCGCGGTCGGCCAGACGGCTTGTTGGTGTCCGCGCTGCCGCTGCGGCGCCTGGTGTTAGACTTTTGGGCTTTTCCGGAACCTGCTTTTTAGGCAAACAACGCCCTGAATGCCAGTTTCCATGCCGGTGTAGCTCAGTTGGTAGAGCAGCGCATTCGTAATGCGAAGGTCGAGGGTTCGACTCCTTTCACCGGCACCAAGCAATGACGGGGGTTAGTGGCGTAGCAGTCACTAACCTCTTTGTCTTTTCTTGGCTGGCAGAGAGGGCCATGTAGCCACCATGTAGCCACCGGTACACTGTTTTCAGGGTCTCGGCATGTCGGCGGAGGGCGCGGGCATGCGGTTTACTTCAGGGCCAGCACTAAGCAAACCGGCCACAGGGCGGGGCTACGATTCGCAGATGGTCGGCACCATCAGCCCCAACGTAGCAGCCGCTGCGGTCGCACTGCATCGCAGCCACCCCATGCGCCCGTGTTGGATGTTCTTGACGCGGCATTGCGCCAGCGTGCCGGTTCAATTGCAGACCTCGGCCCTGACGTTTACGCCCCCTGTGGCGCCTTCGGTCAACTGCTGGCAGAGGCTTTCGACAAGGGCATAGTGCCGGGTGACTGGGCCCTGGCCGCCCATCCCAACACCCCCCCATATGCCGCTGCGGCCATGATGCAGCTTTGGCATGACGTGGTTTTAGTGCCATTCGCGAAAAGGTACGGTCTAACAATCTGACTGTGCTTGTGGCTCATCCAGTGAGCTAGGCGGGCTATACCGTGCGGCACATGCACCGATACATCCATCCTTGGAGCGGCAACGCTGGCGCCTGCTGGCACTGCAACCGGTTCGTTCGCATGCTCTACGAAGGAACTGCGGCCCAATGCAGCCGCGAGCATTCGTCAAAAGTTAGGTCGCAGCCAGAAACCGGCTGCAGCGCATTCGAACGTGAACCAGGCGCAGACGACGAACCCGGCCCGCCGATGCTGGGATGACGGTAACCGCAGCCTTGGGCGCGCGCCCACGAAGCCCCAAGGGCACACCGTTGCTATCTACGCTTCCCAACTTGGAGGGATCAATCCGCATGCGGATGCATTAATCTCTGGGTTTACTCCTGGGGAGCGTGGTCATGACGATGTTGAAGACATGGGCGGCCGCAGCCGCACTGCTGGCCTTCACGGGCTCGGCGCGGGCTGACTTGTTTGACCGTGGCGGCGGCATGATTTACGACAGCACGCTGAAAATCACATGGCTGTCGGACTGGAACCTTGCCAAGTCTGTCGTCACCTCTGACGGCACGATGGAATGGGACCGGGCCATCAGGTGGGCCAACAACCTCACCTTTGGTGGCTTCGACGACTGGCGCTTACCAACCTCGCTCAACGCGGACGGGAGCGGTCCCTGCGGGCCAGCGTTCAACTGTAGCGGTAGCGAGATGGGCCACATGTTCTACAACAACTGGGGCGGAAGTATTAATCCTGCCTTGCTGTCCGGAACGAGTGCCGCAAATTTTGCTTTGTTCAGCAATGTCCAGTCGTTCAACTACTGGTCAAGCACCGACGCAGTAGAGCGCGCCTGGTACTTTCGCACCAGTGACGGTATCCAACACTCCCGCCCAAAGCTGGACACCTACTTCGCAGTCGCAGTGCGCCCTGGCGATGTCGCCCCCGTGCCGGAGCCAAAAACCTATTCAATGCTGGTACTTGGCTTGGGCGCGGTGGTCGTGGCATCTCGGCGCCGGCTACGCTGAGGCATTGAAGTCTTTGTCTTGACGCATTCCTGATGTTCTCGCAGCGCCCGGGCCAGTTCGCGCAGCATCTCCCGATGCCCGCCCTTCCAGCCGTTGCGCGAAGAACGGGCTTTGCCTTCAGGTGTTAGCGGGCCAGTTGACTGCGCCCACGGCTGCCATCCCTTGATGCGCGCGGCCTGCTGCTGACGCTGCCCGCGTGTCCAGTTGCGTGCTGCCATGTATGCGGTCCTCTAAAAGTTCGGTCGGCGCGGAAACGGTTTCTCCCGGGTGCGCGCTCGCTTGCGCGTACTGGTCGGTGCGGAAGCGGTTTCCCGCGGGCGGGCGCTCGGGCGCGTACTGGTTCGGCTTCGGTGGCGCGGTCCCGTTGTTGACTTGCTGCGGCCCGTGTGCAATGTTGGCTTGCCGGGCGAAGACGACAGGCGGATTCTTGATGGCGGCCAGCGTTTCGACGGTCGCGCGGCTCTGACTTTGAGCCTTCAGCGCAAGCCGAAGATAGGTCTCCGTTGCTCCTATGTGCGTGCCCATGTTCAGGGCTGCCCGGCGCGCCAATTCTCCGAACATGGCATTCAGGGCCACGGCCTGCGCGTTCAGCATGCGCTCGGCCGCCTGCAGGTCGCCACGGTTGACGGCTTCACCGTGCGTGCGCAGGGCTGCCACCATGTCGGTAATTGAAAGCTCGCCATGTTCCGCCGCGACGAAGCGAAGTGCGGTTGATGCGTTCGTGGCTTCGCCATCGGCCACCATGTCGGCAACCAAGCGGTCTTCACTCACACCAGGCCGGGCCATGATTTCAAGGCGGCGGCTCTTGAGTGTCGGCTCTGGTGTCGGCCTTGCATGCGCGCCAGTGCCTGAGCTTGGGGTCTTCATTGCTTGGGCCTTGCTATTCAGGTACTGCCGCGCGCTCACGGTGTGTGCTGGCAGTTTCAACAGCCAAGCCCGGACCCAATGCCCGGGCAGATGGTAGTTCTAGATACGCACCGCCAGACGGTACAGGCGCGGGGGTCGGTGGGGCCGGGATAGCACCGCCAGACGGTGCTGCAATTGATGGCCTTACCCCGCCTGCCGGTACTATGGCTGTACGCCCAGCACCGCCATGCGGTACAGGCGGCGCGTTTTGAGCGGGCGCTACTCGATAGGCGCCGGTCCGGTACAGCTTTGGGTTGATGTCGAGTCCCTCGGATACGTCCAAGGCTTGCCAGGTCAGCGCGTACCAAGAAGCAGTGTTGGGAAACCCGCCCTTGCGTGTTTCCACAAGCAGGCCCAAGTCCAGAAGTTCACGGCGGCCCCGAACCACAGTGTCGTTACTTCGCCATCCCAGCGGCTGCAGGTACTTCGGGCAGGCCACTAGACGCCCGTTGTTGCGCCCGCTGTACTGCATGGCGAGATCCATCAGCAGCGAGCGCGCGACGTGGCTTGCAGCCCGATAGCCTGGGCTTTCCAGCACCACCAGCGGCACGGCAATGAATTGTTGTCCGTCGCGCTTGTCCTTCTGTGCTTTCCACTTTGCGCGGCTCACGTTGACTGCGCCTCGGCCAGCCGGCGCAGAAACACGAACACGCCCCAGGCTTCAGCCAACGTGAGGGCCGCAAGGTCTGGCGTGATTCCAAGGGCGCCGTAGCGTGCGGCATGCACACGAAGCTCGGCCAGCCATGCGGGCGCGCTCATGACTGCCCCCGGCTTGCTTCGCGCTGGCGCTCCCATGCGTTCAGCGCGCGACGGTCACGTTCTGTCAGGTAGTAGACCCCCGGCCAGCAGGTGAACATGTCGCGGTCCAGCTTCTTGGTGCGAGTGCAAGGCATCTCTAGACCCAGGTCGCGCAGGTCGGCCACCAGCGCCGGGCCGTTGCTGCAGCCCGCCACTCGGTCGAGTTCTTCACGCGGCACCTGGCGCACAGTCGCCGCCTGAATCACACGCAGATGGCGCGGGTTGTCGGTGCCCAAAAATGAGGCAGGAGACTTAGAATCGCCTTGTTCACGAGCGCTCGTCACTCCTTCGGGGTGGCGGGCGTTTTTCATTAAGCCCTCCCCAGCACGGCGGCCCGAATCCCAGCCACAGGCCAGGCAAGGCGGCCATTCACACGCTGCGGCCTCAGGCCCGGTGGAAACGTCTCAGCGCATGCCCAGCCGCGCAGTGTCTGCGGCTGGCGACTCAGGTGATATGCAGCGGTCGCCGTATCGACGGCGGCGCGGGTTTCGTGGTCGAGGGATACGAAAACAGGGCCAGGTTCGCTACGGACCTGGGCGGCGAATGTTGCGGTTGTGCGCATGCACGCTCCAATACTGAAATAGTAGGCAGGCCACGAAGGGCCGACTTACCGTTTCCGCATCCGAGGGGCGCCCGCCGGTTATCGCGGGGTCGCAGAGCGACAGGACTTCGGATTCGCATTCGCCACTGGGCAGCACCCGGCGTCAAGCGGGCTCGCGTCTTTCCGCGCCGTCATGCCAGTTGATTGGCAGTCTCCAGTGTTGAAAAGTATAACACTATGAATAAAAGCGTTTTCATAGCCATGTCCTTTGGGCACTGCCAAAATTCCGCAAGCGTCCAGGGCGCTGGGTCTGCGGTATCGGACGATTGACGCTATGCTGCCGTCAGCAGCAGCAAGCCATGCTGCGCAGCCGTTGCGGGGTCAAATTGAATCCCCGCCTTGTCGAGAATGAATTGCTCTATCTGTGCCAAGTATGGGCGCAGGGCGTCAATCGAGCGCGGCCGGTAGCCTTCAGCGATGGCGCTCGGCTTGTGGCCCATTACCTGCGCGATGGCGCCGGCCGGGGCGCCTGCAGCCTCACCGAGTAGCGAAAACGTGCGGCGCAGCCCGTGAATTGAAACGTGAGGGATGCCAGCATCGGCCAGCACGTCGGCATGGGGCGCCCGGGGCTCTGCAATGCGGCCCGATGCGCTGGCCTGCACCCATTCAGGCGCGGCCCCCTTCTTACCCTTCCTTAGTCGCACGCTGGCGAACACCCATTCATTGATGTGCGGCAGGCCCTTGATAAGGTGCGCCAGATATGGGGTGAGCGGAATTACTCGGGTGGCCTCTACCTTGTCGGCGATGGTCAGTTTGTTCCACTGAAAGTCCACGTCAGCCCAGCGTAGGCCGGCCAACTCTTCACGGCGGGCACCGGTGAGCACCAGGGCGCACAGATAGGCGGCGGCGGCGCGGCTCTGTAGCTTGTCCGTGCCAGCGAACCAAGCCGGCAGTTGGGCAATCTCCAGCGCATCCCGGCGCGGCGCCTTGCCCGGCAGCATGTCCCCCAGTTCGCGGGCGCGGGCGGCTTCCTTGTTCACCAGGGCGCGCAGGTCGCGCTTTGTCGCGCACCAGCCCAGAAACCCCGAAAACATTGCCACGGCGCGGGCGGCTTGAACCGGCGCGGTCTGGGCTTCCTTCGCGTACCAATCGCGGATGGTGTCTTGGTCAATCGATGCCAGCGGCAGCGGCATCAAGGCGGCCAGGTGCCCCGGTTTCGTTGTGCCCTTGCCCCGCTTCTTTGGCTCACCACCCATTGAAGCGGCTTTCTGCAGGTCTGCCACATAACGCGGCTTCCACGCTGCCCGGCGCCTGGGCTTGCCTTCCGCCATGTAGCGAGGCCACACGTCGGCCACGGTCACGGCGCGGGCCAGGGCAGCGGCTTCTTGGGCGGCGGTCGCGGCCTTGCGTTCTTCGGCTTCATCTTCCTTCTGGCGGTCAAGTTCGCGCGGGTCGGTGCCACCGTCCAGCATCACGCGAAGGCGGTTCGCTTCGGCTCGGGCGCTTTCAATGGTCCGGGCTCGAACGTCACCAATCGTTCGCCGGATGGTCTGGCGCTTCAGCTTCGCTTCGAAGACGTAGGACTTCGCCCCGGCAGCGGTCACGCGCACCCGCAAACCGGGCGCCTTGCTGTCGCGCAGGAAGGCTTGAGCCTTGCCGGCCGGGCAGGTCAGCCGGTCGATTGCCCCGGCCGTCAGGTCGCAGGCTTGCGCCAGGTTCGGCGCTTCGTCTTTCTTTGGTCTTGCCATTGGCTGCCCCCGCTTCCATGTAGCCACCATGTAGCCAGATTGCAGGAATTTTCCCGAATTTGAATCAACGTCTGCCGTTCGCTTTCCTTCGTAAGACGTTGATTTGTATAGGTGTCAGTGGGGAGTCTATCAACGCTGCCGAATGCAGGCAAACACTATTTCTCGCGCATTCGTAATGCGAAGGTCGAGGGTTCGACTCCTTTCACCGGCACCATCATCGTTGATGCCTCCGAAGCGGCCGCAGCCCCAGTGCTGGCGGCCGCTTTGCTTGCTGCCACAACCCGGGCTTTGGCGCGTCCCTACAATCGCCCGCCATGCGCATCCTCATCGCCAACGACGACGGGTACCTGGCTCCCGGTTTGGCCGCTTTGGTCAAAGCCTGCCAGGGCCTGGGCCAGATCGACGTCATCGCCCCCGAACAGAACGCCAGCGGCACTTCCAACGCGCTGACCCTCACGCGGCCCCTCTCGGTGTTTGAAGCCCGTGGCGATCAGGTGAAGGGCTTTCGCGTCGTCAATGGCACGCCTTCAGACTGCGTGCACGTGGCGTTGAAGGGCCTGCTGGGTTACCGGCCCGACCTGGTGCTCTCGGGCATCAACAACGGCGCCAACATGGGCGACGACACGCTGTACTCGGGCACCGTGGCTGCGGCCATGGAAGGCTATTTGTTCGGCGTGCCCGCCATCGCTTTTTCCCAGGGCGAAAAAGGCTGGGGTGAACTGGACGCAGCGGCGGCCACCGCCCGGCAGGTGGTGGAGCAGGTGCTGGCAAGCATGTCGTTGTCGGGCGCGCCGTGGCTGTTGAACGTGAACATCCCCAACCGCGCTGATGCGGCCAAGTTGCCGCGCGTCATCACGCGGCTGGGCCGCCGGCACGCCAGCGAGGCGGTCATCGAGCAGATCAACCCGCGCGGCGAAACCATCTACTGGATCGGCCCGGCAGGCGACGCCCGTGAATGCGGCGAAGGCACCGACTTTCACGCCGTGGCCACCGGCAAGGTGTCGATCACGCCGCTGCAGGTGGACCTGACCGATCACGCTCAGTTGGGCACCTGGGTCCAACGGCTGGGCGGGCTGCGCTGATGTCCCGTGTGCGCAGGGGCGACCCGGCGCCCGGTGCTGACGAGCAGGCAGCGGGCCTCGAGCCCACGCCAAGCCGATTTCCCTTGACCCTGCGTCAGTTGCAAGGGCGTCCCGCAGCTTCGTCGGGGGGCGCCCGAGCGGCATCCGCTGCCACAGCGCCACAAACGTTGTTGCGGCCGCAGATGCACCTGCAGCAAGCCCAGGCGGCCAGCCAGCACGCAGCCCGGCATGCCGGGCCTGGTGGCCTGGGCATGGATTCGGCGGCCGTGCGGCAACGCATGGTGCAGCGGCTGGTCAGCGAGGGCATCAGCGACGAACGCGTGCTGCAGGCCTTCATGCAGGTTCAACGGCATTTGTTCGTGGACAGCGCGCTGGTCGGGCAGGCCTACGAAGACACCAGCCTGCCCATCGGCTGGTCGCAGACCATTTCCAAGCCCTCGGTGGTAGCGCGCATGCTGTCGCTGCTGATGGCGGGCGACACGGCGCGGTCGCAAGGCCACCTGGGGCGGGTGCTGGAGGTCGGCACTGGCTGCGGTTACCAGGCGGCGCTGCTGTGTTTGCTGGGCCGCAGCGTGGTGTCGATTGAACGGCTGCAGGCCCTGCATGAACGTGCACGACTGAACCTGGAGAATCTGCGCGGTTCAGCCTTGCAGCTGGTTCATGGCGACGGGCGGCTGGGCCATGCGCCGCGCGCGCCCTACGACACCATCATCGCCGCCGCTGGCGGTGACGCGCTGCCCGAGGAATGGCTGCAGCAGCTGGCGGCCGGCGGGCGACTGGCTGCACCGATGAACGACCCGTCGTCAGGCCAGCAGGTGCTGGTGGTGGTGGACCGGCGGCCCGATGGACTGGTGATGAAACGCCAGGAACTGGTGAATTTTGTCCCCTTAAAATCAGGCATTGCCTAGTTGATGCTGCCACCTGTGAGCCCGCGTTCCATGTCGTCTTCCCTTGCTGCCCCCAAGCCCGGTTCGCCGACACGCATGGCCTTGAACACGCCTGCCCGCCCACTCATGGGCACAGCCTTGTTGTGGCTGGTGGCCGCCGTGGCTGGGTGCGCTTCCCCTGCACACCGCGCGCCGGTGGAAGAGCGCAAGCCGGTGCCTCGCAGCGCCACGCCAGCGCCCGCACCGGCGCCCGTTGCCGCGCCGTCAGCAGCCACCAGGCCCACGCCAGGGCAACCGTCAGGGCCAGCGGACCCTTCGGCGGCACGGTTGCAGTTGCCGGGTTGGGAAAACTCTGGCAAGCCGGGCTACTACACCGTCAAGCCGGGCGACACGCTGATCCGCATCAGCCTGGACAACGGCCAGAACTGGCGCGACGTGGCGCGCTGGAGCGGGCTGGACAACCCCAACATCATCGAAGTCGGGCAGGTGCTGCGCGTGGCGCCGCCGGGTGCCGCAACGGCTTTACCGGCAGCCGCTTCGGTGGCTTCTTCCCGCCCCGTCGGGGCCAGTGGGGTGGTGGAATCCCGCCCGCTGGATGGTCGCCCAGGCGCAGCCCCATTGCCTGCTGGCGCTTCGGCGCCCACAACGGCCCCCGGCTCGATGGTTGCTGCGCCTGCAACGCCGGGAACACCCGCAGCCACGACTGCACCGGCAGTGCCGGGCGGGGCAGGGGCCACGCCGACGCCGGCGACCGCAGCCGCGGCCAGCCCACCACCGCCCACAGCGGTGCGAGAAGGCGACGACGACATTGCGTGGGCGTGGCCAGCCGCAGGGCCGGTGGCAATGGGTTTTGACGACGTCAAGAGCAAGGGCCTGGCCATCACCGGCAAGGCCGGCGACGCGGTGCTGGCCGCAGCCGACGGCCGGGTGGTGTACGCGGGTTCGGGCCTGCGGGGTTATGGCAACCTGATCATCGTCAAGCACAACGCCACCTACCTTACCGCGTACGCGCACAACCAGGCGCTGCTGGTGAAGGAAGACCAGGCCGTGCGCCGCGGCCAGAAGATCGCCGAGATGGGGTCCAGCGACGCGGAACGCGTGCAACTGCATTTCGAGGTGCGCCGCCAAGGCAAGCCCATCGATCCGGCCCGGCTGCTGCCGTCGCGCTGACGGCGATGAGCACCAGCAGCGACTGGCTCGAGGTCGAATCCCTGGACCTCGAGGCCCAGGGCGTGGCGCGCCGCGCGGCCGAACCCGGCGTCGAGGGCTCGGGCAAGGTGGTGTTCATTGACGGCGCCTTGCCGGGCGAGCGCGTGCAGGTCAATGTCTCGCGCAAGAAGAACAACTGGGAACAGGGGCCGATGTCGGCCCTGGGCCGCGAAAGCGCCCAGCGGGTCCGCCCGGGTTGCCCCCATTTCGGACTGCATTCGGGCGCCTGCGGCGGCTGCAAGATGCAACATCTGCACCCTGCGGCTCAGGTGGCGGTGAAGCAGCGTGTGCTGGAAGACAACCTGTGGCACCTGGCCAAGGTGAAGCCGCTGCGCATGCTGCGCGCCATCGAAGGGCCGGCCTGGGGCTACCGCGACCGCGCGCGCCTTTCGGTGCGCCACGTCATCAAGAAGGGCGAGGTGCTGATCGGTTTTCACGAACGCAAGTCGCGCTATGTGGCCGACATGAAGGTGTGCCCGGTGCTGCCCGAACGCATCAGCGCGATGCTGCTGCCGTTGCGCGCGCTGATCGCCAGCATGGACCAGCGCGACCGCCTGCCCCAGATTGAATTGGCCGCTGGCGACAGCGTCACCGCGCTGGTGCTGCGCCACCTGGAACCTTTGACGGCCGCCGACGCACAGCGCCTGCGTGACTTCGCGGCCCTTCACTCCGTGCAGTGGTGGCTGCAACCAAAGGGGCCCGAAACCGTGCACCTGC
Source organism: Burkholderiales bacterium (assembly GCA_043717565.1). Taxonomy (GTDB): domain Bacteria; phylum Pseudomonadota; class Gammaproteobacteria; order Burkholderiales; family Burkholderiaceae_C; genus Rubrivivax. Next base: position 22,903 of record JAYSXE010000094.1, read on the forward strand.
TGGACGAAGGCGGCCCCGCGCTGGCTTACCGGTTGCCCGAGTTCGGCATCAACATGCCCTTCAAGCCCACCGACTTCACACAGGTCAACCCGCACATCAACCGGGTGCTGGTCGACCGGGCCCTGAAGCTGCTCGATTGCCAGCCCGACGAGCAGGTGGTTGACTGGTTCTGTGGCCTGGGTAACTTCACGCTGCCCTTGGCCACCCGGGCGCAGTCGGTGCTGGGCATCGAAGGCAGTTCAACCCTGGTGCAGAGGGCCCGCGACAACGCGGCGGCCAATGGCCTGGCAGCCAAGACGCGCTTCGAGGCGCGCAACCTGTTTGAACTGGTGCCGCAAGACCTGCTGGCCATCGGCAGCGCGCAATGCTGGCTGGTTGACCCGCCGCGGGAGGGCGCCTTTGCGCTGGCCAAGGCGGTCGCTGATGCGTTGGCCCCCGACACCGCGCTGCAAGGATGGCGCCCGCCCCGGCGCATCGTCTATGTCAGCTGCAACCCGGCCACGCTGGCCCGCGACGCCGGTCTGCTGGTGCACCAGGCCGGCTACCGCTGCAGCCTGGCCGGCGTGGTGAACATGTTCCCGCACACGGCCCATGTGGAGAGCATGGCGGTGTTCGACTTCGACGACGGGGCCTGAAAGAAAAGCAGGCCCCGAGGGGCCTGCCTGTCATTCCGGAGGGCACGGCCGAAAAGGCCTGAGCCAGACCCAGTTCAGTCGTTGCTGCCGCCGATTCCGAACAGCATCAGGATGCTCTGGAACACGTTGTAGATGCTCAGGTACACGCCCAGCGTCGCGGTGATGTAGTTGGTCTCCTCGCCGTCACGCACGCGCTTCAGGTCGTACAGGATGAAGAAGGAGAAGATCACGCTCACCAGCACCGCCAGCGTGATGCTCAGCGCGCTGCTCTGGATGAAGATGCTGGCGATGCCGGCCACGAACACGATGATCATGCCGATGAACATGAACTTCGCGATGCCCGACAGGTCGCGCTTGATCACGCTGGACAGCGTGGCCATGCCCAGGAACACGGCGCCGGTGCTGGCAAAGGCCATCATCACCAGGCTGGTGCCGTTGCTCATGCCCAGCACCACCGCCAGCATGCGCGACAGCATCACGCCCATGAAGAAAGTGAAGCCCAGCAACACAGGCACGCCCGCTGCAGAGTTCTTCAGCTTTTCAATGGCATACATGAAGCCGAAAGCGCCGACCAGGAAAACAACAAGGCCGATGCCGGGCGTCAGGATCCGGTTCAAGCCCAGTGCCATTCCGGCCCAAGCGCCCAACACGGTGGGCACCATCGACAAGGCCAACAGCCAGTAGGTGTTGCGCAGGACGCGGTT
>JAYSXE010000095.1:0-1751 GCA_043717565.1 Burkholderiales bacterium
CACGGATGTGCGGACCATCCGCCTGAGCTCTGGCAAACATGACCCGCAATTGGTGCCGCATTTCAACGTCGATTGAAGCTGCACCAGACGGGCATCTTCATTGCCACTGCATTGGGCCAGCCGGGTGGTGATGGCTTCATCCGTCACGTCAAAGCAGCTGCAAATCTGTTTGCCGCGCGCATGCACCGCCACCGGCGCTTTGGCACCTGGCAGCAGCAGCAGGCGGCCATAGCTTTGCGCGGGAAGCTCGTCTTGCAGCACGGTTTTGACCCAGGCTTCGGCGCTGGTGTCGCCGGCCAGAACAAAGCCTTGCAGCTCGGCGTGATCGGCCCCGTCCTTTGCCGTGCGCACCAGCCTTGCCACGCGGTGCTGGCCGCGTTTGCGGTCCGCATAGCGCAGGGTGTCCTTACCGTCCAGGCCCAGCAGCGCCTCGATGCGGGCCAGCACTTCTGCAGGCGGCGCGTCATGCGCGGCAGCGCGGAACAGCACGCCACTGCGTGCTTCCAACGCTTTGCCGCCGTGGGCGTCGGACGGGTCGCCCACGGGTTCGCCGACGGGTCCGTTAAGCGGCGTGTGCCGCGCAAACGGAACGCACGCGGCAAAGGGAAACAGCCGCATCATCTGCACCAGTGCCTCGCGCGCGCCCAGCACCTGCGCATCAGGCAGCCAGGCCACGGCCAGCATGGACCACGGCAGCTCGGCCTTCAAAATCTTCACTGCAGCGTGCTTGAGTTCGGGCTGTTTTGAGCTGGGGCAATAAGCCGACGTGGTGAGCGCATTCACCCCTGCCAGCGGCTGCCCGGTGCTGCCCACGCCGCTCAAATATTCCTCGCCCCAGTGCATGGCCATGAAGGCCTGGCTCATACCGACTTCAGCAGACGCCTGCAGCGGCACCAGGATCGAGCCGCGCTTGCTGGTGACGTGAACCAGGTCCCCCTCTTTCAGCAGGCGGCGCGCCATGTCCTGTGGGTTCATCTGGATGGCAGGCTCGGCCACGTGGCCAAACAGGCGGCCCAGCGTGCCGGTGCGGCTCATGCCGTGCCACTGGTCGCGCAGGCGGCCTGTGGTCAGTGAGAACGGATAACGCGATTCGCGAGGTTCGGCGAGCGGTTTGTAGACGGTGTTGACGAATGTTGCCTTGCCGTCTGGTGTGGGGAAGACTGCGTCTTCATAAAGTCGGGTTTTGCCGGTGGTTTCGCCTGCGGGAAAAGGCCATTGCTGGGGGCCTTGTTGCTCCAGCAGGGCGTAACTCATTCCGGTGATGTCGAGGTCGCGGCCACGGGTGGACTCGCGGTGTTCGTTCCAGATGGATTCCGGGGTGGGGTAGGGAAAAAGGGTGTTGGATCCGCCCCGAATGTCTTCCAGCCGCCTCGCAAAGTCAACGGCAATCGCCCAGTCGTGCCGCGTTTCACCTGGCGGCACAACAGCGGGGCGCACACGGCTGATACGGCGCTCGCTGTTGGTCACGGTGCCGTCTTTCTCGCCCCAGGTGGTGGCTGGCAGCAACAGATCGGCATAGGCGCAGGTGGCGGTGGTGGCGAAAGCTTCCTGCACGATGACGAGTTCGGCGCGCTCCAGCGCGCGGCGCACGGTGGCCTGGTCGGGCATGCTCTGGGCGGGGTTGGTGCAGGCTATCCACAAGGCCTTGATGTCACCGTCGGCTGCGGCCTGAAACATTTCTACTGCGGTTTTGCCAGGCTTGTCTGGCACCGTGCGCCCCAGTTTGTCCAGGCCCCACAGCGCTTCGACCT
>JAYSXE010000096.1:0-8860 GCA_043717565.1 Burkholderiales bacterium
CAGCAGCCCGGTGCAGATCGTCATCGGCAACACCAGCGAGGTCATCACGCAGGTGGCCAACTTCGACGTCGACCTGGGTTTCATCGAAGGCCCGCAGACCCACGCCGACCTGCGCGTTCAACCCTGGCTGAGCGACGAGATGGTGCTGGTGGCTGCGCCCACGCACCCGCTGGCGCGCAAGCGGCGCGTACCCCTGTCAGCCCTGCGCGATGCCCGCTGGGCGCTGCGCGAGCCGGGCTCGGGTTCACGCGAGGCGGTAGATCGCTGGCTGCTGGAACACGTGGGCCCCGTGGACGTGGGCTTCGAGTTCGGCAGCACCGAAGCCATCAAGCGGCTGCTGGCCGCTGGTGCCGCCTTGGGCTGCGTGTCGCGCCTGGCCGTGGCCTCGGCGCTGGCTGACGGCAGCCTGAAGGAACTGCGCACCGGGCTGCCCGCAGCAGCGCGGCGGCTGGCCATCGTGGTGCACCGCGACAAGCACCTGGGGCGGGGGGCCCAGGACTTCCTGCAGCTGTGCACGGCGGCCATGACACGGCCTTGAAAGGTGCGCCGCTCTGCACCCGGCCTTGGCGACCAAACCCAACAGACCGCCTGCGCAGCCCGCGCCGCATGACCGTGCTTACAGTTCACACCCAGCAAACAAAACCCGGAGCAAATCGCAATGAAGATCTACTCGGTGGCCGCCATACCCGGCGACGGCATCGGCAAGGAAGTGGTGCCGGCCGGCCAGCAGGTGCTGCAGGCACTGGCGGCGGCCGACGGCGGCTTCGCTTTTGAATTCGAAACCTTCGGTTGGGGCGGCGACTGGTACCGCGCACATGGCGAGATGATGCCGGCCGATGGTCTGGACGCGCTGCGCCACAAGCACGCCATCCTGTTCGGTTCAGCCGGCGACCCGCACATTCCCGACCACGTGACGCTGTGGGGCCTGCGGCTGAAGATCTGCCAGGGCTTCGACCAGTACGCCAACGTGCGGCCCACGCGCATCCTGCCCGGCATTGACGCGCCGCTGAAGCGCTGCGCCGCGAAAGACCTGGACTGGGTGATCGTGCGCGAGAACTCCGAAGGTGAATACGCCGGCGTGGGCGGCCGCGCCCACCAGGGCCACCCCATCGAGGTGGCCACCGACGTGTCGATCATGACGCGCGTGGGTGTGGAGCGCATCATCCGCTTCGCCTTCAAGCTGGCGCAAAGCCGCCCACGCAAGCTGCTGACGGTGGTGACCAAGAGCAACGCGCAGCGTCACGCCATGGTGATGTGGGACGAGGTGGCCGCCAGCGTGGCGCGCGACTTCCCCGACGTGCGCTGGGACAAGGAACTGGTGGACGCGATGACGGCGCGCATGGTCAACCGCCCCGCCAGCATCGACACGGTCGTGGCCACCAACCTGCACGCCGACATCCTGAGCGACCTGGCCGCCGCGCTGGCCGGCAGCCTGGGCATTGCGCCCACTGCCAACCTGGACCCCGAACGCCGCTACCCCAGCATGTTCGAGCCCATCCACGGCTCGGCCTTCGACATCATGGGCAAAGGCCTGGCCAACCCCATCGGCACGTTCTGGAGCTGCGTGATGCTGCTGGAACACCTGGGCGAAACCGCCGCCGCCCAGCGCCTGATGCAGGCCATTGAAGGGGTGACGGCCACGCCTTCGCTGCACACCGGCGACCTGGGGGGCAGCGCCACCACGGCGCAGGTGACCGCTGCCGTGTGCCAGCAGCTGGCCGCTGCACCGCGGCGTTAGCAACGCCAGCGACGTCAGCAGCCGCGGCAGCAGCAGAACACTTGCTGTCGCTTGCCGCCAGCGCAGCGGCGCCAGCCGCTTGAAGCTTCAGCTGCCGATCACACCGCCGTCGTTCTTGCGGATCACCACCGTGGCCGACCGCGGGCGGCCTGCGGGGTTGAAGTCAGGCCAATTGGAAATGCGCCGCGGCTGGTCGGGGTCGTTGCGCTCTGAAGGCGTTTCGCCAGGGTACTGGATGTTGACGAACATCGTGCGCCCGTCGGGCGTGGCGGTGGCGCCGGTGATCTCGCAGCCCGCCGGGCCGGTCATGAAACGGCGAATCTCGCCGCTCTTCGGGTCGGCGGCCAGCATCGCGTTGTGGCCCAGCCGGGCCAGGTCGCCCTTGCCCATGGCCGTGGTGCTCATGTCGCACTGGATCCACATCACGCCGCGGGCGTCCACCCACAGGCCGTCGGGGCAGCCGAAGGTGTCGCCCTTCACGTTGCCCTTGGCCTGCGCGCGTTCGTTCGCCGGGTCGCCGGCCAGCACGAAGTGGTTCCACTCAAACGTGCTGCCATCGAAGTCGCCGTTTTCCTTCCAGCGAAGGATGTGGCCCATGGTGTTGTTGGCACGCGGATTGGCTGCGTCAACGCCGGGCTGCCCGTCGCCACCGCGGTTGCTGTTGTTGGTCAAGGTGCAATAGACCCAGCCCTGCGCGTCAACGGCGATCCACTCCGGGCGGTCCATCTTGGTGGCGCCCAGTGCGTCGCTGGCCTGGCGCGACTTGATCAGCACCTCGCCCTGGTCGGCGAAGTCGTTGGCCGGTGTCAGCGGGCCCTGGCCGTGTGTCAATGCCATCCAGCGGCCCTTGCCGTCGCCATCGAACCGGGCCACGTACAGCGTGCCGTGGTCCAGCAGCGTCTCGTTGGCGCGGAAACCGCCAGGTTTGATCTGGTCGCGCGAGACGAACTTGTAGATGTATTCGAAGCGCGCGTCTTCGCCCATGTAGACCACCGCACGGCCGTCTTTCGTGACCGCCGTGGTGGCGCCTTCATGCGCGCCACGGCCCAGCGCTGTGCGCTTCACGGGCGCGCTGCTCGGGTTCATGGGGTCGATCTCCACCACCCAGCCAAAGCGGTTCGGCTCGTTGGGGTGCTTCACGGCGTCGAAGCGCTCGTCATGTTCGTGCCAGCGGTAGCCCACGCCGCCCTTGCGCAGGCCCCAGCGCTGTTCGTGCGCAGACGGCTTGTCGCCGCCGTTGAAGTAGAAGATGAAGTTCTCTTCGCAGGTGAGGTAGGTGCCCCAGGGCGTGATGCCGCTGCCGCAGTTGTTCAGCGTGCCCAGCACGCGTGTGCCCGTGGCGTCGGCCGCTGTGCGCAGCAGCGTGTGGCCGGCCGCCGGGCCGCCCAGCCGCATCGGCGTGCTGGCCGTGATGCGGCGCGCCCATGGTGACGGCTTGACCACTTCCCAGCGGCCGTCTTTCTGTTCGACCTCGATCACCGACACGCCGTGCGCGGCCTGTGCCTTGCGCACCTTGGCCGCGTTCCAGGTCTTCATGCCGTCGGGGTGCAGCAGGCCGTCGTCCACGTACTCGTGGTTCATCACCAGCAGGCCGCCCCTGGAGCCGTTCTGCGCGAAATAGTGGATGCCGTCGTGGTGCATGCCGATCTGCGTTTCCTGCTCGGCGGCGCTGTTGCTGGCGTCCCACTTGAAGGCCGCGTTCTCGCCCGAAAGCCCGGCCGCGTCGCCCCAGGGCGCGATCACCTGCGCCGTGTAGCCCTCGGGCACGACCACGGCGTCGGCGGTGGAGATGGGCACACCCTTGAAGCCCAGCAGCGGCACCGCAGGGCCCCAGCGGCCCGTGGCGCAACCGGCCAGCGGCGCCAGAAAACCCGCCACGGTGGCGCCCAGCCCGCCGCGCAGCAGCACACGGCGCGCGGGGTCACTGAGCGCATGGATGCTGGGGTTGGACGAGCGGTTGCTGTCCTCCATGGTCGAAAAATCCTTGGGCATGGTCGCTGGTCTGGTGCTGGTTGAACAAGGCCACAAGATTGCAGCGGGCGCGTGACAAGACGGTGACGACACCGCCGGGCCCGCCCGCGCAAGGGTGATCGGTCGGCGCCAACCGCCTGACAATATTGACCATGACTGCCGACACCAGCCCCATCCCTGCGGCCAAACCCGCCCAGCACCCGGCCCCGCAACCCGCCGCGCTGGCCGGCATCAAGGTGGTTGAACTCGGGCAGCTGATCGCCGGCCCTTTTGCGGCCAAGACACTGGCCGACTTCGGCGCCGAGGTCGTGAAGATCGAACCCCCGGGCGCCGGCGACCCGCTGCGCAAGTGGCGCCTGCTAAAGGACGGCACGTCGGTGTGGTGGCAGGTGCAGTCGCGCAACAAGCGTTCGCTGGCCCTGGACCTGCGCACGCCCGAGGGGCAAGACGTGGTGCGCCGTCTGGCCGCCGAAGCCGACGTGCTGATCGAGAACTTCCGCCCCGGTGCGATGGAGGGTTGGAACCTCGGGCCCGAAGCCCTGATGGCCGCCAACCCGCGGTTGATCGTGCTGCGCATCAGCGGCTACGGCCAGACCGGGCCCTACCGCGACCGGCCGGGGTTTGGCGTGGTGGCTGAAGCCATGGGCGGCCTGCGCCACCTGACGGCCGAGCCCGGCCGCGTGCCGGTGCGTGTGGGCGTGAGCATTGGCGACACGCTGGCCGCGCTGCACGGCGTGGTCGGCATCCTGCTGGCGCTGCAGCACCGCCACGCCAGCGGCCAGGGGCAGGTGATTGACGTGGCGCTGTACGAAGCCGTCTTCAACTGCATGGAAAGCCTGCTGCCCGAATACAGCGCCTTTGGCGCTGTGCGCGGCGCGGCGGGCAGCGCCCTGCCCGGCATCGCACCCAGCAATGCCTACGCCTGCCAGGACGGCGGCTACGCACTGGTTGCCGGCAACGGCGACAGCATCTTCCGCCGCCTGATGACGCTGATCGGCCGCGACGACCTGGCGCAAGACCCAGCCCTGGCCGACAACGCCGGCCGCGTGGCGCGCGTGGCCGAACTGGACGAAGCCATCGGCACCTGGACGGCCGGGCGCAGCGTGGCCGATGTGCTGGCCGCGCTGGACGGTGCTTCGGTGCCGGCCGGCCGCATCTACACCGTGGCCGACATCGCGGCCGACCCGCACTACCGCGCGCGCGGCATGCTGCAAGACGTGCACATGGCCGACGGCAGCACCCTCACCGTGCCCGGCATCGTGCCGCGGCTGTCGGCCACGCCAGGCGGCCACCGCCACAACGCACCCACGCTGGGGCAGGACACGGAAGCGGTGCTGCGCGAGGTCGGCCTGACGGATGCGCAGATCGCGGCGCTGCGCCAGCGCGGCATCGTCGGGTGAACCCTTTCACACCCCGCTGAACCCACCGATGAACGCTCGACGATCGCTCGACGGACGTCCAACGAACCCCACTGCGGAGACCCAGCCATGATCGACCACCTGGACCACCTGGTGCTGACCACCGCGCGGCGCGAAGCCTGCGTGGACTTCTACACCCGCGTGCTGGGCATGCAGCTGGCAACGTTCGTCGGCGGCACGCCGCCGGTGCAGCGGCAGGCCTTCAGGTTTGGCAACCAGAAGATCAACCTGCATGTGCAGGGCAGCGAGTTCGAGCCCAAGGCCCACCTGCCGGTGCCCGGTGCGCTGGACCTGTGTTTCATGGCTTCCATTCCGCTGCAACAGGTGGTCGAACGGCTGCACGCCGCCGCCTGGCCCATCGTTGAAGGGCCGGTGCTGCGCACGGGCGCCACGCAGAAGATCCGCTCGGTCTACGTGCGCGACCCGGACTTCAACCTGATCGAGATTTCAGAGCCGGCGTGAAGGGCCGAGCGCGTTTAAACCGCGCGCGCTGGCGCGCAGCGCAGCGCGCCACAACCCCGGCGCGCTACTTCTCGGCCGCGGCCTTCATCTGCGCCAGGCCCTTTTCGAAGTCCTTGCCGATCATCTGGTCCATGCTGACAAAAATGCCCATCAGCTTGGAAACAAAGGGCGCCGGGCCCGACATCACCCAGCGCACCTCGGTGCCACCTTCTTTGGGTGACAACAGGAAGTCGGTGTCGTTGTTCGCCTCAAAGGGCTCGATGAAGTCCAGCTTGATGCTCACCTTGTCGGGCGCTGCAGACTTGATCTCCATCTTGCCGCGGCCCACGTCCTTGTTGCCGGTCCAGGCATAGGTGGCCCCGGCGCCCGCGTTGGCGCCGCCGAAACTGCGCGTCATGGCCGGGTCTAGCTTTTCCCACGGCGACCATTCGGCCCAGCGGTGGAAGTTGGCAATCAGGGGCTGGATCTTTTCCGGTGGCGCCTTGATCACGGTGCGGCGTTCGACGCTGAAGGTGTCGGGCCGGGTGGCAGCGAACAGCAGCACGGCCGCAATCAGCACAGCCAACGCGAGCGCGATTTTTTTCAACATGGCACGTCTCCTGGCAAGGGCATCGACTCTCGCCCTGCCGGCCCTTCAGGTCAACCGGGTAACCGCTTGCTGTGCCGTGGCCGAAGCCTTGCGCCACAGCAGCGACACCGGGGTGGGGGCCAGGCCCAGTGACACGGGCAGGATGGACGTGGCCTGGTTGCCCTGCAGCGCCACCGAATGCGCGCAGCAGGTCAGCAGTTCAGACTGCGCCACCACCGACAGGCTGTAGAAAAACGACGGCGCTTCCACCACCGGATCAGGGGGCGCCAGCCCCCGGCGCAGAAAAGCGTCGACCAGGGCCACCCGCGTGGTGGACTGCATGGGCGGCAGTATCCAGGGCCATTTCAGCAGTTCGGCCATGGGCACGCTGCGCCGCCCCGCCAGCGGGTGGTTGCGCGCCGCCACCACCGACACGCTGCCCTCATACAACAGGCGCTGCGCCAGCCCGGCAATGGCCGGCGTGCCCGCGGCCCGCGGCGGCAGCCGCCCCAGCAGCAGGTCTATGCCGCCCTGCAGCAGCAGCTGCAGCAGGTGGTCGGCGCTGCCTTCCAGGATGTGCACGCGCCAGGCTGGCGCAGCGGTGACCAGCTGCTTGACGATGCCGGGCAGCACCGTGGTGGTCGTGTGCGGGAAGGCCCCCAGGCGCAGCACCGGGCTGCCGGCGCCCTGCAGCGTGGAACCCATGGCGCCCACCTCGCCCAGCACCGTCTGGCAACGGGGCAGCAGGGCCAGGCCCTCTTCGGTCAGCGCCATGCCGCGGCCCTGGCGGCGGAACAGCTTGGCACCGAACAGCCCTTCAATCTCCTTCAGCATCATGCTGGCGGCAGACGGCGTCATCGCCAGGTGCTCGGCCGTGGCGGCCAGCGAACCCAGCGCAGCCAGCAGACTCAGGAAACGAAGCTGCCTGACACGCAGCTGGTCCAGTCGCGGAGGGCTCATCAGGGTTCTTCCTATGTTCAGCGTTTGCTGATGATAGGGTGGCAAAAATTGAACCAAAGCTGATGATGGGCTCTTACAGTGCGCCCACCTTCAATTGCCTGGACCCGCCATGGCCCAACCCCGCACGCGCCTGACACACCCGCTGGGGCTGCTGCTGTGGCTTTTTGCTGCCGCACTGGCGCCCGGCGTTGCGCAGGCGCAGGAATGGCCCAGCAAGGCCGTCACGCTGGTGGTGCCGTTTCCGGCCGGTGGCTCGAACGACGTGGCGGCCCGCGTGGTGGCCGAAAGCCTGCGCAAGCGCCTGGGGCAGACCGTGGTGGTTGACAACAAACCCGGGGCCAATGGCGCGCTGGGCGTGGACGCGGTGCTGCGCGCACCCAAGGACCACCACACCTTCTTGGTGGCGTCGGACTCGGTGTCGCTGCTGCCGCTGTTCAGGCCCGCGCCTTGGGACCTGGCGAAAACCTTCACGCCGCTGGCGGTGCTGTCGTACCAGCCGATCGTCATCGTCACCGGCGCAACGTCAGGCCTGAAATCGATCAAGGACCTGCAAACGCGGGCACGGGGTAAACCCGACTCGGTGTCGTACGCCAGTTCGGGGCAGGGTTCCAACCAGCACCTGTTGGGTGAACTGTTTGCACAGAACCTGGGCATCAACCTGCTGCACATTCCCTACAAGGGCGGCGGGCAGGCGGTGACCGATGTGATGGCCGGGCAGGTCAGCGTGGCCGTGCTGGGCGCGGCCGCGGTGCTGCCGCACATCAAGTCGGGCAAGCTGGTGGCCCTGGCCGTCAGCACGCGCCAGCGCTCGCCGATGCTGCCCGACACGCCCACGCTGGCCGAAAGCGGCGCTGGCGACATCGACGTGCCGCAGTGGTCGGCGCTGTTTGCCGCCGAAGGCACACCCGCTGCCGTGGTGGCCCGGCTGCGCCGCAGCGTCGAAGAAAGCCTGGCCGAGCCTGAAGTGAAGCAGCAGTTGCTGAACGCCGCGATGGAGACCACGCCGACGACGCCAGAGTCCTTCCTGCAGCGCATGCTGCAGGACCGCGAGCGCTGGGCGCGGCTCATCAAAGACCGCAAGATCTCGCTGGACTGAAGCCCTGCACATGCAAGCCACCCCGCACCGCAAGCGGCCGCACATCGTGCTGGTTCTGGCCGACAACCTGGGCTGGGGCGAACTGGGCTGTTATGGCGGCGGCGCGCTGCGCGGCGCGCCCACGCCGCGCATCGACGCGCTGGCTGAGCAGGGTCTGAAGTGCCTGAACTTCAACGTCGAAAGCGACTGCGTGCCCACGCGTTCGGCGCTGATGACGGGGCGCCACCCCATCCGCACCGGTGCGCTGCAATCGGTGCCGGCCGGGCTGCCGCAGGGCATTCACCCCTGGGAACGCACACTGCCGCAGGTGCTGAAAGAAGCCGGCTATGCCACCGGAATGTTTGGCAAGTGGCACCTGGGCGACCGCGACGGCCGCTACCCGCACCAGCGCGGTTTTGACGAGTGGTACGGCATACCGCGCACCAGCAACGAAACCATGTTCACCAGCGCGCCGGGTTTCGACCCCTCGGTGGTGGACGTGCCGCAGGTGATGGAAGGTTTTGCCGGCCAGCCCGTGCGCAACGTGGCCGACTACGACCTGGCCAAGCGCCGGTTGATCGACAGCGAACTGACCGAGCGCTCCATCCAGTTCATGCGGCAGCACGCGGCCGGTGAGCAGCCCTTCTTTCTGTACGTGCCGCTGACGC
>JAYSXE010000097.1:0-62547 GCA_043717565.1 Burkholderiales bacterium
CCGCGGAAATTGGCGATGCGCCGGCGTTCGCCGGTGGCCAGAAGCTGATTCCAGACCACCGCCTTCTGGTCTTCGAATGACACGTAAGCCAGGCGCTTGCCGTCGGGCGACCAGGCTGGCGAGATGATGGGCTCAGCGCTGGTCAACGCCACCTGCCCGCCTTCGCCATCAGCATCAGTAACGTGCAATGTGTACCGCTTGCCGGCGCGCACCACGTAGGCCACGCGGGTGGCATACACACCGCGTTCGCCGGTCAGGGCCTGGTGAACCTCGTCGGCGATGCGGTGCGCCGCCAGCCGCAGGTCTGCTGCCAGCACCACCTTGCTCTGGCCCAGCAGCTGCTCGCCCTTCACCGCGTCCCACAGCTTGTAGCGCACGTCGATGCGGCCGTCGGCCAGCCGCTGCGCGGAGCCGGTCACCATGGCGTCGGCGCCGCGCGAGCGCCAATGCGGCAGGTCCAGCACACTGCGCTCGTCGAAGCGGCCTTCCACTGGCAGGCTGCGGAACAGGCCGCTGCGCTCCAGGTCGGCGCGCACCACCGCCGACAACAGCAAACCCACGCTGGCTTCGTCGCGGAAGGCAGCCACGCCGATGGGCACCTGGGTGGCACCGACGCCAGTGATCTCGACCCTGAAGTCTGCGCTGGTGGGCAAGGCCGCCAGGCCGCCCAGCGCGGCTATAAATCTGCGGCGGGGCCAGCCTGGCCTTGCCTGACGAGCGGAATACGATGCGGTCACGAGCACCCTGTGCAGTGGCTGTCGCCGATAGCCTATTGTAGGCAGGCCCGCCCGCAATAATCGACGCTGCTCAACCGCAGACTGCACAGCCCCCTCATGCCCCCACTCCTGAAGCGGCTGGCCCGCCTGGCACCTTACGTCAGGCACAGCCGCCTGGGCCTGTTGGGCGTGCTGCTGGCCGCCACGGTGACGGCCGCCACCGAACCGATGGTCAGCGAGATGCTGCGCATCTTGCTGGACAAGGGCTTCAAGGCCGGCGGCCTGGAACTGTGGGTGGTGCCGGTGGCCATCATTGCGCTGTTCACGGTGCGCAGCGTGGCTTCCTTTGTTGCGCAGTACGGCCTGGCCTGGGTGGCGCAGCGGGCCGTGCTGCAGATGCGTGAGCAGCTCTTTGCACACCTGCTGAAAAGCTCGCCCACGCTGTTCACGCAAAACAGCGCCAGCGCCATGACCAACACGCTGGTGTACGAGGCGCAAGGCGGCGCTTCGCTGCTGGCCGGCACGGTGCTGACGCTGGTGCGCGATTCGCTCATCCTGCTGGCGCTGCTGGTGTATCTGCTGACGCTGAACTGGCAGCTCACGCTCATCGTCGCACTGCTGTTCCCTGCCGTGGCCCTGGTGATGCGCGTGCTGGGGCGGCGCCTGCAACGCCTGACACAGGAAAGCCAGAAGGCCACCGACCAGTTGGCCTACGTGGTGGAAGAAAACGTGCTGGCCTGGCGCATCGTGCGCCTGTTCGGCGCTGAAAAACAGCAGGCCCAGCGGTTCATGGAAAAGGCACTGGCCCTGCGCCGGCTGGCGCTGAAGGCGGTGGTGGCCGGCGGCACCATGACGCCGGTGACGCAGATACTGGCCGCCTGCGCGCTGTCGGTGGTGATCATGATCGCCATGGCTCAGGGCCGCGGCGGCACCACCACCGTGGGTGAATTCGTGGCCTTCGTCACCGCCATGCTGCAGCTGGTGGCACCCGCCAAGCACCTGTCTGACGTGATGGCACCGCTGCTGCGAGGCCTGGTGTCGGTGGAACGCGGCCTGGACCTCATCGACAAGGGGCCCGTCGAGCTGGGCGGCAGCCACACCGGCGGCGAACCCGGCGCCGCAACGCCCGGCCGGGCGCGTGGCGAGATCGTTTTCGAAGGCGTCGGCCTGAGCTACAAGCCCGACACCGCCGCGGCACTGGTGTCGCTGGACCTGCAGGTGAAGGCTGGCGAAACCGTGGCGCTGGTGGGCCCGTCGGGCGCCGGCAAGAGCACGCTGGTGAACCTGCTGCCGCGCTTTCTGGAGCCAAGTGCAGGCCTCATCACGCTGGACGGTGTGCCGTTGACCGACTGGAACCTGACGGCACTGCGCCGGCAGTTTGCGCTGGTGAGCCAGGACGTGGTGCTCTTCAACGACACCGTGGCCGCCAACGTGACGCTGGGTGCCGACCTGCCGCGCGAAGCGGTGCGCGACGCGCTGCGCGCGGCCAACCTGCTGGCCTTTGTGGAACAGCTGCCGCAGGGGCTGGACACACCCATTGGCCACAACGGCAACCAGCTGTCGGGCGGCCAGCGCCAGCGGCTGGCCATTGCGCGCGCGGTGGCCAAAGACGCGCCGGTGCTGATCCTCGACGAAGCCACGTCGGCATTGGACAGCGAGTCGGAACACGCCGTGCAAGAGGCGCTGGAACGGCTGATGCAAGGCCGCACGACGCTGGTCATCGCCCACCGGCTGTCCACCATCGAACACGCCGACCGCGTGCTGGTGCTGGAAGCCGGCCGCGTGGTGGAACAAGGCCCGCACGCCCAGTTGCTGGCTTCGGGCGGGCTGTACGCAAGGCTGCACGCGATGCAATTCAAGACCTGACCACAAACGGCACCCGATCAACATCCCTTTTGAAGGAAACCTGCCATGAGCACAGCCCCCATTTCGCGCTACCCGGTACCCGAACTGATGGACCTTCCTGAAGACCTGCAGCAGCGCATCCTGCAGGTGCAGGAAAAAGCCGGCTTCGTGCCCAACGTGTTCCTGGCGCTGGCGCACCGGCCGGCCGAATGGCGCGCTTTCATGGCCTACCACGACGCGCTGCTGCTGAAGGAAACCGGGTCGCTGACCAAGGGCGAGCGCGAGATGATCATCGTCGCCACGTCGGCTGCCAACCATTGCCTGTACTGCGTGGTTGCGCACGGCGCGATCCTGCGCGTGTACGAGAAGAATCCGCTGGTGGCCGACCAGATCGCCGTCAACCCGCAGAAGGCCGACATCACGCCACGCCAACGTGCGATGCTGGCCTACGCAATGAAGGTGTGCCAGGACTCGCACACCGTGAACGACGCCGACTTCGAAGCCCTGCGTGCGCACAGTTTCGACGACGAAGACATCTGGGACATTGGCGCCATCACCGCCTTTTTCGGCCTGAGCAACCGCATGGCCAATGTCAGCGGCATGCGGCCCAACAACGAGTTCTACCTGATGGGCAGGGTGCCCAAGAACAAGGGCTGACGGCGGCCATGCCCGCGCCCAGCAACACCGCACAACCAGAAGGAGACCCGCCATGAAACGATTGCAAGCCCTGGCCGCCGCTGCCGCCCTGCTGCTGTCGGCCTGCGCCACGCCACCCAGCGGCCCGGCACCACAGGCCGTGACCATCCAGCGCACGGCCCACGGCGTGCCGCACATCAGCGCGCCGGACATGCACACGCTGGCCTACGGCGTGGCCTATGCACACGCGCAGGACAACGTGTGCCAGACGGCGCAGCAGCTGGTCACCGTGCGCGGCGCCCGTGCGCTGACCTTTGGTGCCACCGGCATGGCCCGCATGGGCATGCGGCTGCTCAGCAACGAACAGATCGACCTCTTCGTTGCCGCCCACATGGATGACGCTGCGCTGGAGCGCGCCTGGTCGACCGTCAGCGCCGACGCACAGGCCATGGCAAGGGGCTACGTCGCCGGCTACAACCGCTACCTGGCCGACAACGCCGGCAGTCTGCCGTCGGCCTGCAAAGGCCAACCCTGGGTGCAGCCGATGACGCTGGCGCAATGGCGCCGTCTCAACGAAATGACCAGCGTGCAGGCCGGCATCGGGGCCCTGGCCGACGCAATGCTGGCGGCGCAGCCTCCGGTGGCCAAGGCGGCATCCGCAACGCCGGCCGCACCCAGCGCCGAGCAGGTGGCTGCTGCGGCACGCGAAGTCGGCCTCGTCGACCCACCACTGGGCTCCAACGCCTGGGCCTTCGGCAAGGACAGCACCGGCACCGGCCGCGGTCTGCTGATGGGCAACCCGCACTTCCCGTGGCTGGGGGTGAACCGCTTCTGGCAGATGCACCTGACCATCCCCGGCCGCTTCGACGTCATGGGTGCGTCCACCGGCCACGGCGCGGTGGTGCACATCGGTTTCAACAAGGACGTGGCCTGGTCGCACACGGTGTCCACCGGCAAGCGCTTCACGGTGCACGAACTGTCGCTGGTGCCGGGCGACCCCACCAGCTACCTGATGGACGGGCAACCCGAGAAGATGCGCACCCGCACCGTGGCCGTCATGACACGCGGCGCCGACGGGCTGGTCAGCATGAAGCCGCAGAGCCTGTGGTCCACCCGCTGGGGCCCGGTGATCGCGGCGCCACGACTGGGCATGGCCTGGAGCGACACCCGCGCCTATGCGCTGCAAGACGCCAACGCCGGCAACGCGCGCGGTGCCGACAGCTGGCTGGCTTTTGCCAGTGCCACCAAGGTGCAGGACCTGCATGCGGCGCAACGCAACCTGGGCGTGCCGTGGGTGAACACCATTGCCGCCGACCGCCATGGCAACGCGATGTACACCGACGTCAGCGTGGTGCCCGACGTCGACGCTGCAGTGCTGGCAGCCTGTGCGCCCAGCCCGCAGGCTGCGGCGCTGCGCGGGCCGGCGGGCATCTTCGTGATGGACGGCAGCAAGAGCGCCTGCAACTGGCAACGCGACCCGCGCTCTCCCGTGCCAGGGCTCACGCCCATCGAGCGCATGCCGTTGGCCATCCGCACCGACTGGGTTCAGAACAGCAACGACAGCTTCTTCTTCACCCATCCGGCGCAGCGCTTCGAAGGCGTTGGGCCACTGGTGGGCGACGACACCGTGCGCCGCGCGCGCACACGCTCGGGCCTCATCGAAGTGCCCGAACTGTTAGCCCGCGGCCCGGTGACAGCGCAGGTTGCGCAAGCCCAGCTGTTTGCCAACCGCAACCTGTTGGCGCGCGTGGTGCTGCCCGACCTGTTGGCGGCTTGCGCGACGGCCGCCGCCACGGCCACAGGCGCACCCACGGCCGAGGCCCGCGACGGCTGCGCCGCGCTGCGCGGCTGGGACCGCAGCAACAACGCCGAAGCACGCGGTGCGCACCTCTTCCGCGAGTTCTGGCAGACGGCCAGCGCCATCCCCGGGGTGTACAGACTGCCCTTTGACAAGGCGCAACCGGTGGCCACGCCCGCCGGCCTGAAGATGGACGATGCTGCCGTGGCCGCCAGGGTCTGGGAAGCGCTCAGCACAGCGGTGCAAAAGGTGCGCACAGCCGGCTTTGCGCTGGACGCCCCGCTGGGCAGCGTGCAACAGCCCGTGGGTGCCACCGAAGCCATCGCGTTGCACGGTGGCACTGAAGCCGAAGGCGTGCTGAACAACCTGGGCAACCAGTACGCACCCGGCATCACGGCGCAGGGCTTGCGCATCGACTACGGCACCAGCTACGTGCAGACCGTCACCTTCGACGAGCGCGGCCCGCTGGCACAGGCCATCCTGACCTACGGGCAGAGCAGCGACCCTGCATCACCCCACGCCAGCGACCAGATGCGCTTGTTCGCTGCCAAGCAGTGGCCGCAGTTGCCCTTCCACGCCGAAGACGTGGCCCGGCAGCGGGCGGGCGAAGTGCTGCGACTGCTG
This sequence comes from Burkholderiales bacterium, assembly GCA_043717565.1. GTDB lineage: Bacteria > Pseudomonadota > Gammaproteobacteria > Burkholderiales > Burkholderiaceae_C > Rubrivivax. The sequence continues at coordinate 5,620 of JAYSXE010000097.1, forward strand.
GTGCGGCAGTAACCATTGGCCTGGCAGACGCGGCAGCGTCTGCACCTAAAAAAAGGGGCCCGACGCTGCCGTCGGGCCCCATTTGCCTGTGCCTTGAGGCAGCCTTGCGAATCAGGCGCCTTGTGATTGCTGCAGCGCGCGGATGCGGTCTTCCATCGGGGGGTGGCTGGAAAACAGCGCCATCATGCTGCTGGGCCGGCTGCTGATGCCCATGGTGGCCACCGACTTGGGCAGTTCGCCCGGGTCCAGGCCGCCCAGGCGGGCCAACGCGTTGATCATCGGCTGCTTGCGGCCCATCAGCGAAGCGGCACCAGCGTCGGCACGGTATTCGCGTTGGCGCGAGAACCAGGCCACGACCAGCGCTGCCAGCACGCCCAGCACCAGGTCCATCACCACCGTGGTGATCATGTAGCCAATGCCCGGGCCTTCACGGTCGTTGCGCAGGATCACCTTGTCGACGAAGTAACCCACCACGCGCGAGATGAAGACCACGAAGGTGTTCATCACGCCCTGGATCAGCGCCATGGTGACCATGTCGCCGTTGGCGACGTGGGCCACCTCATGGCCGATCACGGCCTCGGCCTCCTCGCGGCTCATGCTTTGCAGCAGGCCGGTGGACACCGCCACCAGCGCCGAATTCTTGAACGCACCCGTGGCAAACGCGTTGGGCTCGCCTTCATAGATGGCCACTTCGGGCATGCCGATGCCGGCCTTCTTGGCAAAGCCTTCCACCGTGCTGACGATCCAGCGGTGCGTGGGGTCGGTGCTGTCGTTGATGACCTGGGCGCCAGTGCTCATCTTGGCCATCGGCTTGCTCATCAGCAGCGAGATGATCGCGCCGCCAAAGCCCATCAGCAGCGCAAAACCCAGCAGCTGGCCCATGTTCAGGCCGTTGGCTGTCAGGAAGCGGTTCACGCCCAGCAGGTTGGCAGCGATGCCCAGCACCAGCATCACCGCCAGGTTGGTCACAAGGAAAAGGGCAATTCGTTTCATGGTGTTCAAGCCGGGTCAACGGCGCTTCACTGCAACAAGGGCAGATATTAGGGCGTCGCCGGCGGATTCAAGCAACCCGACGGGTCGGGGGGCTTTCACCCGTGGCGCGCGGCCGCGTCAGCTGCGCAGACGTACCTGCGACGGGTTGCGGGCTGGCAACAGCTCCAGGCTGTCGGGGAACTGCGAAAACAGCTTCAGGGACGAACTGTTCTTGCCGAGCAGCCGCGCTTCGCGCAGGCGCTGCACGGCCACGTTCAGCGCCATCGACTGGCCGCGGGCCAGTTCAGGCAGGCAATCCAGCACGGCCTGCAACGCAGCGCGCGGGGCGGCCCGCGAAGTGGGCTGGCTGGCGGGTGCGGCCGGCGCTGAAGCCGGTGCCGCCGCTGCTGTCACGGGCGTTGCGGGCGTTGCTGACTTTGCGGGCTGTTCGCTGGTGGTGGTTGAAACCGCGGCCTTGGTGCGCCGCCCGCGCATACGGGTTGAAGCCGCTGGCGCTGCTTCTTCCACCGGCTGCGCCACGGCGACGGCCTCGGGCGCGTCGTCGACAGCCAGGCTGGCCGCCGTCTTGCGGGCGCGCGGCGCGCGCTTGGCTGCGGGTTTGGCTGCGCGTTTGGCAACTGGTTCGGCCACCGATGGGTCTGCTGATGGGGGTGCTGCCTGCAGGGCATCGGCAGCAACTTGCAGCGCGGCGCTGGGTTCACCGGCCGGCGAAGTCACCGCTTCGGCTGCAGGTGCCGCTACGGCGGCGGCTCTGGAACGGCCCGCAGCGCCGCCGCGTCGGCTGGCTGCGGCCTTGGCAGCAGCGGGCGCCGGCGCTGCAGAGGCGGCATCCGCTGGCGGCTCTGCGGCCGCGGGGTTGGCCCGGGCTCGGCTGGGCCGCGCTGCCCGCGCGGGCTTGGCGGCACTGCGCGAGGACGCCCTTGTACCAGCACCACCGCCACCGCCACGGTGTTCGATGACGGTGTAGTCGTCGTACACGTCCTGGGTCTCGTCACCCACCTTGCCCTTCTGCCCGATGCCGCGCACGACGCATCCTTTTTCGCGCAGGCGCTGCACCAGCGGTGCGAAGTCGCTGTCCGACGACGCGATCACCACCACGTCAGGCCGCTCGGCCAGCACCAGGTCGATGGCGTCCACCGCCATCGCGATGTCGGTGCTGTTCTTGCCTGCCGCCAGGTTCACCATGGGCTTGATGCCCAGGCGCTTGAAGGCCGCCTGGTTGGCCACCGCGCTTTCCGCGGTGCAGTAGGCGCGGCGCACATGCAGGCCGCCGTGCTGGTTCAGCAGCAGGCGAATGGCCTGTTCCATCACGTCCACCGACAGGTTGTCGGCGTCGATCAACAACATCACGCGTTCTTGACTCATGCAAAAGACTCCTGCGCGGGCAATGCGCACATGTGGGTGAAAGCACCGGGTTGGGCGCGGGGCCGCCAGCCCCACCCGGCCCTGGCAGACGGCACGCTAGACCAGGCGCCAGTTCAAGGTTTCGCCGGCCCGCAGCGGTTTGATCAAGGCATCGCCAAAAGGCAGGGTTTCCGGCAGCGCCCAGGGCTCGCGGCGCAGCGTCACCGCGCCTTCGTTGGCGGGCAGGCCGTAGAAAGCCGGGCCGTGCAGGCTGGCAAAGCCTTCCAGCTTGTCCAGCGCGCCAGCGGCTTCAAAAGCCTCGGCATACAGTTCCAGCGCAGCCGGTGCGGTGTAGCAGCCGGCACCACACACGCTTTGCTCCTTCAACGCCGACGCATGGGGCGCGCTGTCGGTGCCCAGGAAGAATCGGTCGCTGCCCGACGTTGCGGCCTGCACCAGCGCCCGGCGGTGCTGTTCTTTCTTCAGCACCGGCAGGCAGTAATAGTGCGGCCGCAGCCCGCCCATGAACAGCGCGTTGCGGTTGTACAGCAGGTGGTGTGCCGTGATGGTGGCGGCCGTGTGCGCGCCGGCGCCGGCCACGTAGTGCGCGGCTTCGGCAGTGGTGATGTGCTCGAACACCACCTTGAGTTCCGGGAAGTCGCGCCGCAGCGGCTGCATCACGCGGTCGATGAACACGGCCTCGCGGTCGAAGATGTCGATTTCGGGGTCGGTCACCTCGCCATGCACCAGCAGCAGCAGGCCCTCCTTCTGCATGGCCTCGAGCGTGGCGCTGGTCTTGCGAATGTCAGTGACACCGGCGTCGCTGTTCGTGGTGGCGCCGGCCGGATACAGCTTCAGGGCCACGACGCCGGCTTCGCGCGCGCGGCGGATCTCTTCCGGCGGGGTGTTGTCAGTCAGGTACAGCGTCATCAGCGGCTGGAAGTCGCTGCCGGCGCCAGTGGCCGGCCGGGCGGCCATGATGCGGCTGCGGTACGCCACGGCAGCCGCCGCGGTGGTGACCGGCGGCCGCAGGTTGGGCATGACGATGGCGCGTGCAAACTGGCGCGCTGTGGCGGGCAGCACCGCGGCCAGCGCAGCACCGTCACGCAGGTGCAGGTGCCAGTCGTCGGGGCGGCGAAGGGTGAGTGACTCGGTCATGGCGCCGATTGTCGCCGCAGCGGCGCAGGCTTTCCTGCGACGGCCAACGGCCCGGCCGGCGCACGTGCACCGGGCTGATTCAGTGCTGCAGGATCTTCGACAGGAAGTCCTTGGCACGCGTGGTCCGTGCGTCAGGGTTGTTGAAGAAGTCGTCCTTGCTGCAGTCCTCGACGATCTTGCCGGCGTCCATGAAGATGACGCGGTGGCTGACCTTGCGCGCAAAGCCCATCTCGTGCGTGACCACCATCATGGTCATGCCTTCGTTTGCCAGCTTCACCATCACGTCCAGCACCTCGCCCACCATCTCGGGGTCGAGCGCCGACGTGGGTTCGTCGAACAGCATCACGATGGGGTCCATGCTCAGCGCGCGCGCAATGGCCACGCGCTGCTGCTGTCCGCCCGACAGCTGGCCGGGGAACTTGTCCTTGTGCACCATCAGGCCCACGCGGTCCAGCATCTTCAAACCGCGCGCCTTGGCCTCGTCCACGCTGCGGCCCAGCACCTTGATCTGCGCCAGCGTCAGGTTTTCCGTCACGCTGAGGTGCGGGAACAGCTCGAAATGCTGGAACACCATGCCCACGCGGCTGCGCAGCTTCGGCAGGTTGGTCTTGGGGTCTGAGATGCTGATGCCGTCGACGACGATGTCGCCTTTCTGAAAGGGTTCCAGCGCGTTCACGGTCTTGATCAGCGTGCTCTTGCCGCTGCCCGAAGGGCCGCACACGACCACCACTTCGCCCTTGCTGATGCTGGTGGTGCAGTCGGTCAGCACCTGGAAGCTGCCGTACCACTTGCTGACGTTCTTGATGTCGATCATGGAATGTCCTATCGGATGATGGCGATTCTGTTCTGCAGCCTGCGCACCAGCATGCTCAGCGAGAAGCAGATGACGAAGTACACCAGCGCAGCCACCAGGTAAGTCTCGACCGGCCGGTTGTAGTTCTTGCCGGCGATCTCGAAGCCCTTGAGCATGTCGTAGGCACCGATGGCGTACACCAGCGATGTGTCCTGGAACAGGATGATGGTCTGCGTCAGCAGCACCGGCAGCATGTTGCGGAAGGCCTGCGGCAACACGATGAACTGCATGGTCTGCCGGTAGTCCATGCCCACGGCGTACCCGGCATGCACCTGGCCCTTGGGCACGCTTTGAATGCCGGCACGCATGATCTCGCTGTAATAAGCCGCCTCAAACAGCGTGAAGGTGATCATGGCCGACACCTCGGCGCCCAGCGGCTTGCCAGTGAGCAGCGGAATGAGCAGGAAGAACCACAGGATCACCATCACCAGCGGAATGCTGCGCATGGTGTTCACATAAGCCGCCGCAGGCGTGGCCAGCCAGGGCTTGCCCGACAGGCGCATCAGCGCCAGCAAGGTGCCCAGAATGATGCCGCCCACCATGGCCAGCAGCGTGAGCTGCACCGAAAACACCAGCCCCTTGATGATGAAACTGGAAACGACCTGCCAGTTCAGGAAGTCGAAGTTAAGGTTCATGCCTTGCTCCCGATCATGCCGGGCACGCGCACGCGGTTCTCCACGAACAGCATCAGGCGGTTGACGGTGAAGGCGCTGACGAAATACAGGCCCGTCACCGCCAGGTACATCTCGACGTTGCGCGAAGTCTCTTCACCGGCCTGCATGGCAAACATGGTGAGCTCGGTCACGCTGACGGCGAAGGCCACCGACGAGTTCTTGATGATGTTCATCGTCTCGCTGGTCAAAGGCGGAATGACGATGCGGTAAGCCATGGGCAACAGCACATAGCGGTAGGTCTGCGGCAACGTCAGCCCCATCGCCAGGCCCGCATAACGCTGGCCCTTGGGCAGCGACTGGATGCCGGCCTTGACCTGTTCAGAAATGCGCGCCGACGTGAAAAAGCCCAGCCCGAACACCACCAGCACAAAGCTGGGCAGGCCCCGCAACACCGGGAAGATGGATGGCAGCACGTGGTACCACAGGAAGATCTGCACCAGCAGCGGAATGTTGCGGAACAGCTCGGTCCAGGCGTTGCCGATGAAGGCCAGGCGCTTGTCCGGCACGGTGCGCAGGATGCCCATCAGCGAACCGACGAGCATGGCCACCACCAGCGCCAGCACCGCCACGCTCAGCGTCCAGCCCCAGGCGGACAGTATCCAGTTGGCGTAGGTGATGTCGCCGCCCTGCCCGAAACAGCCCTTCACGACATCGCCCGAAGTGGTCTCCTTGCAGAAGACCTGCCAATCCATGATGGACATATGTGCGCGAGCCCCAGGGTCTGGTGGAAGTGAACGCCCTGCGCTGAAGGCAAGGAAGACAGAACGTCAGGAAGAAAAAACAAGGCCCGCCGCAACGGCAGGCCCTTGCTGGGGCGCCCGGACTTGCTGGCCCGGTGCGCCCGCTGATGGCAGGCCCGCTTTACTTCTTGCCGTATTCCTCAACCGGCTTGTCGTTCGGCGCTGCCCAGACGCCCTTGGTGGCGTCGCTGACCGCCAGGCCCACGCGGGTGTTGGTGGGCGCAATGGGCTGCATGAACCACTTGTCGTACAACTTGGCGATATCGCCCGAACGCATCATGGCAATGATGCTGTCGTCAACGGCTTTCTTGAACGCCGGGTCGTCCTTGCGCAGCATGATGGCGATCGGCTCCACCGACAGCACTTCGCCGACGATCCTGTAGTCGGCCGGGGCCTTGCTCTTGGCAATGTTGCCGGCCAGGATCTGGCCGTCCATCACGAAGGCGTCGGCACGGCCGGTTTCCAGAAGCAGGAAGCTGTCGGCGTGGTCCTTGCCGAAGACTTCCTTGAAGTCGACACCGGTGGCGCGCTCGTGCTTGCGCAGCAACTGCACCGAAGTCGTGCCCGTGGTGGTGGCCACGTTCTTGCCATTGAGCTGCGCGATAGTGGTGATGCCGGAATTGGCCTTGACGGCGATGCGCACCTCTTCCACGTAGGTGGTGACCGCAAAAGCCACGTCCTTCTGGCGCGTGGCGTTGTTCGTGGTAGAGCCGCACTCGATGTCGACGGTGCCGTTCTGCACCAGCGGAATGCGGTTCTGCGACGTCACGGCCTGGTATTTGATGTCCATCTTGGGCAGAGCGAGCCTCTTTTGCACATCGGCCAGCACGCGTTGGCAGATTTCAACGTGGAAGCCGGCGTATTTGCCGTCACCCAGCGTGTAGGACAGCGCGCCTGACGACTCGCGCACGCCCATCGTCACGGCCTGCGCTTCCTTGATCTTGGCCAGCGTGTCGGCGGCCTGCGCCGCACCTGCAAACACCAGGGCCACGGCAGCCGCTGCAACTGAATACTTCATCGGTTTTCCTTCAGGGGATAAAAAAGGGAATCTGCTCAACGCTTGCCGAGTCGATATCGGCGACAGAGCATTTGGCGGGCCAGCCCATCGTGCCCGGAATCGGTGCTCGACAAGTCAACCCGGAGTCCAGAGGACGCTTCGGTTCGGGAAATTTACGGGGCCGCGCCACTTGTTGCCAATGCTGATCGACCCTGCCCTTATGCAAGCAGTGCATAGGCACCTAGGGTTGACCCTGACGACCCAGAAAGTCCCACAGCGCCTGCATGCCCGGTTTGACGTGGCGGGCCACCTCGGGCCGTTCACGGTAGATGCGCACTTCCATGGTCAGCTGCAGCGTGCCCGGCGGTGCCGCTGCCACCAGCCGGCGGGCTTTCAGTTCCTTGCGCACCGAACTGTGGGGCAGGAAAGCCAGGCCGTGGCCCTCGAGCGCCATCGCCTTCAGGCCTTCGGACATGTCGGTTTCGTAGGTGGCGTCCAGATTCAGCGCCTCGCCGGCCTGCTTCAAGATCACGTCAACCATGCGGGCCATGTAAGCGCCGGGGGCATAGCTGAGAAATGGCACCTTGGCGCCCCGCCTGCCTGGCAGCATGAACAGCGGCTGCCCGTCTTCACCGGCCCGCGAATAGGGTGCCAGCGTCTCGGTGCCCAGACTCAGCATTTCATACCGGTCGGGGCTGAGCTGCAACGGCTGCGAAGCATGGTGATAGGCGATCAGCAGTTCACAGCCGCCCTCGATCAGCCGCAGCACCGCGTCGTGCACGTTCAGCGCTGCCACTCGGGTTTTCACGTCGCCGAAGTTCTTGCGCAGGTCCATCAGCCAGTGCGGAAAGAATGTGAAGGCCAGCGTGTGCGGCACCGCAAAGTCCAACATGTCTTGCCCCGCCGCCTGGTGGCCCCGCATCATGTTGCGCGTGGCCTGCAGCGTGCCCAGGATTTCCAGCGCCTGGCTGTGCAGGGTTTCGCCGGCCGGTGTCAGGCTGGTGGGGTAGGACGAGCGGTCCACCAGGTCAATGCCCGCCCAAGCCTCCAGCGCCTGGATGCGGCGTGAAAAAGCCGGCTGGGTGACATGCCGCAACTGCGCCGAACGCGAAAAGCTGCGGGTCTCGGCCAGGCTCACGAAATCTTCAAGCCACTTGGTTTCCACGGCGGCGAGTGTAGCCAGCAGCGGATCACGGCCTGCGCACCGTCACGAAGGTGTGCGGTGAACCACGAATTGGGCTTCTTGATCCCCTGGATGAAGGGCCTCTTTTCCCCGCAGCCGAGGGGGCCGTGTGCGTTGACCGAAAGACGGAGCCCCGGAATGATTCAGCCATCCCAACCGCATCCAAGAATTCGTTATGTCTACCTTTAAAACTGCCCTTGCTCGAACGACCCTGGTCGCCGCCTTGTTGACCAGCTTCAGCGCCGCCCATGCCGCGTCGTTGATCAACGGCAGCTTCGAGACGGCTTCTGCCGGCAACACGGCGCCCAGCACCACCCAGACCACTTCACTGGGTGTCGGCTCAACCGCAATTGACGGCTGGGCCGTCATCGGCGATGACATCGCATGGATCGGCGGCGCGCAGTTCAACTTGACCGCCAGCCAGGGCGACAAGTTCCTGGACCTGACCAACTACCAGAACGGCGCTCCGTTTGGCGGCGTTGAGCAAGTGGTCAACACCATGGCTGGCACCACCTACACCCTGTCATTCGACCTGGGCAGTTCCTCGACCTACGTTCTGCCTTCCGCAGTGTCAGCCTCGGTTCTGGTGGTTGACGTCGGTACAAAGACACAGACGTTCACGTCCACAGCGCCCGGCAACAACAACTGGCAGACGTACTCGATGAGCTTCACCGCCGCAAACCCGACCACCACGATTCGCCTCCTGGGCACCACCGGAACCGACTACATCGGGCTGGACAACGTGACCCTGGCGGTCACTGCCGTGCCGGAACCCGGTGCCTGGGCCATGATGCTGGCAGGTCTGGCCGCCGTCGGGTCGGTTGCATCACGCCGCCGCGTGCAGGTCTGATCGCTGCTTACTGAGCCTGCCAAATTTGCGGCCATCGGGGGGCCCGGTGGCCGCTGCCGTTTTGGCCCACCCTTGCGACAGCGCCTGTTCAATCGTGCCGGCGCTGCAAATCAAGATCTTGGTCTGGGTGCTGACGATGAAATGAGCCTCGATTGGGCCCGAGTGTGGTTCAGGAAGCACAAGAGCTGTAACAGAACAGCAGCAGTGTGCCAACACCACCCTGCATCTCAGGGGTACGCGGTTGACATCCGCTATGCCTTTGAGACACTCGATTTCTAGACACCTTCCACCCTCTCACCATCGTTAGAGATACCAAAATGAGCAAATTCCACTTGTCAAGCAAGTTGCTGATCGGAGCGTTCCTGCTGGCTTCAGCCGGGATGGCCAGCGCTGTCAACATTGTTCAGAACCCCAGTTTCGAGCTAGGCTCCTTCGACGATGTCGACGTCGCCTTTGTCCCCAAGGTCACGCAGCTCGGCGGGTTTCAGTCCAATTCAAAGATCACCGGCTGGACGGTCAGCCAGGACCGACCGCTCATCTGGATCGACAACGCCTACCCCGGCCCCTTGAAGACACCCACGGGCGCCAGGTTCCTGGACCTCACGTTCTTCACGTTCATCACCTCGCAATACTCGACAGTCTCTCAGAGCTTGGCCACCGCCGTTGGTCAGCAATACAAGCTCACTTTTGATCTGGGCGCTTCGAACCACTTTGGCGTCCTGCCCGTCATTGCAGCGACGACTGCTGGTGTGACAGTGAACTTCACAACAGCCGCACCGACCACGGCCAACGAGTGGACCAGCTTCACCTATGTCTTCACGGCTCCTTCCGCCAACACGGCGCTGTCATTCACCGGCATTCAGGGATCTGACTTCATCGGCCTGGACAACATCAGCGTCACGGTTGTTCCTGAGCCCAGCAGCATCGCCATGCTCTTTGCGGGTCTTGCTGCTGTTGGTTCCGTAGTCGCACGCAAGCGCAAGCAGATTGATTGATTGACGACCTCAGGCCTACGCCTGATGGAAGCGAAGGGCGCCTGTGGGCGCCCCTTTTACTTTGTGTGTGCCCTCGCACCGCCCGTTGAGGCAGCGTCAGCGTCCTCATCGACCTTTGTCGCGGCACCAGACTTCGCATCGGAGGCCATGCATTGCTTGCAAAGCATGGAGTGAATCCCGTTTTGGCTCCTGAAAAGCGGAAAATGTCTGGAATTTGTAACAGATCGGTGTCTGCCCACCATGGCCACCCTGCATATCAGGGGTGCACCGTTGACTCGCACACAGCGATACTTGGATTGACTTGGAGTCAGAAGTCACAATCCATCAGCCTTCGGAGGATCACCATCACCATGAACAAGATCAATCTGTCACTCAAGCCGCTGATCGGCGCGGCACTGTTGGCTTCGGTCGGCATGGCCAGCGCCGTCAACATCGTTCAAAACCCCAGTTTTGAGCTGGGTAATTTCGATGATGTGGACATCGCGTTTGTCACCAACGTCACCGCAGTCGGCGGTTCCCAAAGCAATACCAAGATAACCGGCTGGACGGTCAGCCAGAACCGACCACTGATCTGGATCGACAACGCCTACACTGGCCCCTTGAAGACGCCAACGGGAACGAAATTCCTCGATTTGACGTTTTACACGAACGTCATTTCGCAGTACTCATCGATCTCGCAGAACCTCAACACCACCGCGAGCCAGCAATACACGCTGACATTTGATCTGGGTTCTTCGAACGTCTTCGGCGTGCTGCCGGTCATTGCCCTGTCAACCGCTGGGTTGTCGGTGAACTTTGCAGTAACGGCTGTACCTGCTGCGATCAATAACTGGACGAAGTTCACCTACAACTTCACGGCACCTGCCGCCAGCACAGCCATCACATTCACCGGTGTTCAGGGATCGGACTACATCGGTCTGGACAACATCAGCGTGACGGCGGTGCCAGAGCCCGGCAGCTTGGCGATGCTGCTCGCAGGCATCGCAGCGGTCGGCACCGTGGTCGTACGCAAGCGGAACCAGATGGTCTGATGCAAGGCATTGGGCCAGAAGGTCTGACGTCAATGGAGGGGCGCCCATGGGCGCCCTTTTTTGCTTTTTAGTTCCTGCCTTGCCACCTCAGGCTGCTGTCCCGCCTTCGTCACCGCTCTGCTGCAGCCGCCACATCTCGGCGTAGACCCCACCTAGCGCCAGGAGCTGGGCGTGAGGGCCGCGCTCAACGACGCGGCCTCCTTGCAGCACCACGATCTCATGAGCATCCACGACCGTGCTCAGGCGGTGCGCGATGACCAATGCAGTCTTGCCCTGTGACACCACGCGCAGCTCGGCCTGAATGGCGCGCTCGTTGGCTGAATCCAGCGCCGACGTGGCCTCGTCGAAGATGAGCACCGGCGGGTTCTTGAGCAGCGTGCGCGCTATGGCCACGCGCTGCTTTTCGCCGCCTGACAGCTTCAGGCCGCGTTCACCCACCATGGTGTCGTAGCCCTTGGGCGTGCTGGCGATGAAGTCGTGGATGTGGGCTGCCTTGGCTGCGGCCTGCACCTCTTCCAGCGTGGCGCCGGGCCGGCCGTAGGCGATGTTGTATTGCACGGTGTCGTTGAACAGCACCGTGTCCTGCGGAACGATGCCAATGGCCTGCCGCAGGCTGGCCTGGGTGACGGCGCGGATGTTCTGCCCGTCGATGGTGATGGCGCCGCCCGTGGCGTCGTAGAAGCGGAACAGCAGCCGCGCCAGCGTGGACTTGCCTGCGCCCGACGGGCCCACCACGGCCACCGTCTTGCCGGCGGGTATCTCGAAGCTGACGCCGTGCAGGATGGGGCGGCTGAGTTCGTAGGCAAAGCTCACGTCGTCAAAACGCACCACGCCCTGGTGCACCTGCAACGGCGTGGCACCCGGGGCGTCGTCCACCTCGCGGTGCTTTTCCAGCAGGCCGAACATCTTGTCCAGGTCGGTCAACGACTGCTTGATCTCGCGGTACATCACGCCCAGGAAGTTCAGCGGTATGTACAGCTGGATCATGAAGGCGTTGATCATCACCAGGTCGCCCAGCGTCAGCCGGCCGGCCACCACGCCCTGTGTGGCGCGCCACAGCATGGCAATCAGCGCCGCCGCGATGATGAGCTGCTGGCCCGTGTTCAGGATGCTGAGCGTGGTCTGGCTCTTCAGCGCCGCTCGGCGCAGCTTCTCCAGGCTTTCGTCGTAGCGGCGGGCTTCGAAGTCTTCGTTGTTGAAGTACTTCACTGTTTCGTAGTTCAGCAGCGCGTCGATGGCACGCGAATGGGCACCCGAGTCCAGCTCGTTCATCTGCTTGCGAAACTGCGTGCGCCAGTTGGTCACCGTGATGGTAAAAGTGACGTAGAACACGAGCGCAGCGGCTGTGATCCAGGCGAAGCCGGCATCAAACTTCCAGGCCAGCAGCGACAGCACCATCACCACTTCCACCAGCGTGGGGAAGATGCTGTAAAGCGAATACGAAATCAGCGAATGCACCGCGCGCGTGCCGCGCTCGATGTCGCGTGTCATGCCGCCGGTCTGGCGCTCCAGGTGAAAGCGCAGGCTCAGCGCATGCAGGTGCCTGAACACCTGCAATGAAATGCTGCGTGCCGTGCCTTCCGTGGCCTTGGCGAAGATGAGTTCGCGCAACTCGGTGAACAGCGAAGTCGACAAGCGCAGCAGGCCGTAGCCCACCAGCAGCGCCGTGGGCACCACCAGCACGGCCATCGGGTTGCCGGGCTTGATGCTCAGCGCGTCCACCAGTTCCTTCAGCAGCAGCGGCACCGAGACGTTGGCCACCTTGGCGCCCAGCAGGAACGTCAGCGCCAACCCCACCCGCCAGCGGTAGCGCCACAGATAGGGCAACAGCTTGGACAGCGTGGCCCAGTCAGACCGCCGTTGTGATGGCTCAGGAACGACCGAGCCGGGGGCCGCTGCGACCCCGTGGTGACCTTTCATGGATTCAGCGCTCCCTGCGCAAGACGATGTGTCGGTAACTGATCAATCCCAGGGCCACGGCGCTGCGCATCAGATAGCCGGCCAGCACATTGCGCCCCCGCATGCGGTTGCGCCGCGCCAGCGCAAGCCGGCCCAGCCAGGGAAAACGGATGACGGCGCCAGTGATCTTTTCCAGCCGGTAAAGGCTGGGCATGACCTGCGCGTCCAGTGCCACCATGTCCACCAGCTCCAGCCCGGCGTTCCGGGCCTTGCCCATCAACAGGTCCAGCGGCTGCAGCCCTTGGATGGCCATGCCGCGGGCCACCAGTTCCACCGCCAGCGCGTCGTCGGGGGCCAGCGCCTGCGGAAGCGCGGGCAGGTAGCCGTCAAACAGCGTGAAGCAGCCGCCGTGCTTCAGCACGCGGGCCACTTCAGCCAGGGCACGGTCCAGGTCGGTGGCATAGCAGAACGCCTCGATGCAGAAGACCTGATCGAACTGCCCATCGGCAAACGGCAGGTGGTGGAAGTCGCCCAGCGTCAGCCCCACGTTGGCCAGACCGGCGCGTTGCAGCCGCTGGCCGGCGATGCGCACATGCGCCGGCGTCAGGTCGATGCCCTGCACCGCGCAGCCCGGGTGGCGAGCGGCCAGGTATTCGAGATTGAAGCCCTGACCGAAAGCCAGTTCCAGCAGGGCCGTGGGCGGCTGTGCCCAGGTTGTTTCCATGCGGCGCAATTGGCCGAAAAAGCCATCGGGATCGAACCGGTCGCCGTCGTTCAGCGCCATGTGCACGGCACCGGCTGATGAGTGGTACTTGCGGTAAGCGTCGTGGCAGTTCTCGTAGTACTCCACCACGTCAGGGGCGTGCAGCGGCTCGGCGCGCAGGGCCGGCAGGTCGAAGACGCGTTCCAGCTTTCGCAACCGGCGCACCAGGTCGGCCTGCAACGCAACTCTGTGGCCGCCAGGCAGGCCTTGCGCAACGGCTACAGTGGGATTTCCGAACATCAGCCATTGTCGCCGCTGCCGTACACCGGTTGCTGGCGCCAACACAACCATGAACAACTCCCACTCCGGCGGCGAAGATGCCGCGCTGCAGCCCCCCGCGCCGTGCGCCGCAGGCGACACCCTGCAGACCCCGCTGCGCAGTGAAGCCCAGATGGGACCGCAGACCCTGGGCAACGACCGCCACCTGGTGCTTCGCGTGATGCCGTTGCCCGCCGACGTGAACGCCAATGGCGACATCTTCGGCGGCTGGATCATGGCGCAGGTGGACCTGGCCGGCGCCGTGCTGCCCAGCCGCATCGCCAAGGGCCGCATCGCCACCGTGGCCGTCAACGAGTTCGTCTTCAAGCAGGCGGTCAGCCTGGGTGACCTGTTGAGTTTCTACGCCCGCGTCACACGCATCGGTACCACCAGCGTGAGCGTGCACGTGGACGTTTACGCTGAGCGCAACCCGGCCAATCTGCAGGTCGTGAAGGTCACGGAAGCCGACCTGACCTATGTAGCCATAGACGCCCAAGGCAGACCGCGACCGTTGCCGCTCTAAGCCCGCTCGGGCGCCATCGAGTCAACCCCAAGAACTCAGCCCGCCAGGCCACCCGGATCGACAGGACCTGAACCTTCAATACTGAAACATCTCGCTACAGGTGTGAACGGTCAGAGTGGCGGACACCCTGCAAACGCGGGGACCTCACGAAGCTAGGGGGTTCCAGCGTCTGGAAATGGGAATACGCTGTCTCCCACTTGTCGTCTTCGACGGCATGCATCGCCGGCCTTCAGGTCGACTGCACAAAAGAGAGGGGTCACCATGCATCCAGTCCTTCGTGCCTGCACCGTTGGGGCCGCTGTTTTGCTGCTGGCAGGCAGCGCACATGCGCAGCAGTACGGCAGCGCGCCGTCCATCACGCCCGTGGGCAAGACCGTAGCGGTCAGTGGCGGTGGCGTCGCATCAGGGTCGGTGGTGTCCGTCAAGGTCACGGCGCCTTCGGGAACGGTGACGGTACTGGCCACCACCGCGGACAGCCAGGGCAAGTTTTCGCTGGGTGTTACCGCTGCTGCTGCCGGGATGCACCGCATCGAGATCCTGGCTTCGGACAACCAGCGCTTCGCCGACCTGCGCATGATGGCGGCAGCGGCCAACTGAGTCGCCGTCCATGAACCTGAACTCGGTGTTGGGCTGCAAGACAACGGCTGGCGGCATCGTTGTTTGGGCGCTGCTGCTGGCCCCGATGGCTTCAGCGGCACAGGTCAACGAGTTGCTCTTTTCGTCCACCGCCAGCGGTTCCATGCAACTGCACGCCATGGTCGAAGGCGGCAAGACCGTGAGGATGCTGACTGCCGCGCCCGGTGACAACGACAACGCGTCATGGTCGGGCGACGGCCAGCGCATTGCTTTTGTGTCCACCCGCGACGGGCGACCCCAGGTTTATGTGATGAACGCTGACGGCTCCCAGCAAAAGCGCGTTTCTGCAGCGCTGGACCACAGCCACAGCCCCGCCTGGTCGCCCGACTCGCGCAGCCTGGCGTTTGCAGGTTTCCGGGGCGGCAAGCACGGCCTATACATCCACGACTTGCCCACCGGCATCGAGCGCCTGGTGGCTGCGCTGGAAAGCGGCGCTACCGGTTTGGCCTGGGCCCCCGTTGGCGAGAAGCTGGCTTTTGCTGCATCAACGGGCACCCGCAGGGGAAATATCTCGATCGCCGACCTGAAAACAGGTTCATCCATCAGCCTGCCTGAGGTTGAGGGCGCATCTTTGTCGCGGCCGGTCTGGGCGCCCGACGGAAGTCGACTGGTGTATGTCAGTTCGGCCGGACGCAAGGGCATCAATATCTTCAGTTGCAAGCCCGACGGCAGCGATGTGAAAGCGGTCACCCAGACCATCTACAGCAGCGCGTCACCCGTGTGGTCGCCCGACGGCAAGGCCATCGCGTTCACCAGCAATCTGGAAACCGGCGAACGCGGCGAGATCTTTGTGGCCAACCTGGCCAGCGGCGAACTGCGCAACCTGACGCGACATGAACACGAAGACCTGGATCCGGCATGGGCGCCCGATTCCCGCACCGTCTACTTCGTCAGCTTCCGCACGGGCACCAGTCAGATCTACAAGGCCGCACTGGATGGCACCACAACCCGCGTTTCCGTGGGACCGCATTACGAAAGCACGCCGCTGCCGCGGCCGGGCTTCGCTGCATCGGTGGCAACGGTCCAGGCTTCCGACTCACAGGCCCAAAGGCCCAACAGGAGAGAGTGATCATGCGCTTCACGCCATCCCACCTTCGCGCGCTCTGGCGCACCGCCCAGGTCGCCGTTGCAATGGCTGCTGCAGCAGGCAGCACGCTGGCATTCGCCGTCGGCCGCGTCTACACCACCACCGCAGACTTTGAACTGGGCGTGCGCGTGGGCGTCAGCACCGTTGGCAACGTCCTCACGCTGTCGGCCACCGGTTCCACATTTCCAGTGCTGTGGGTGGCCAACGCCGGCGAAGACACACTCACCAAGTTCGACACGCGCACCAACAAGGAAATCGCGCGCTACCGCACGTGGTTCGGGCCCGCGGGCCAGGCCGGCCACGCGCCGCATCTGGGCAACGCCTTCGCAGGGGCTGCACCTTCGCGCACGTCGGTGGACCTGGACGGCAATGCCTATGTACTGA
This sequence comes from Burkholderiales bacterium, assembly GCA_043717565.1. Classification (GTDB taxonomy): domain Bacteria; phylum Pseudomonadota; class Gammaproteobacteria; order Burkholderiales; family Burkholderiaceae_C; genus Rubrivivax. The sequence continues at coordinate 21,988 of JAYSXE010000097.1, forward strand.
ACCGTCACTTCGACGGCCGCTCGGCGGTGCTGATCAAGGTGCTGGCCGATGGCGGCATCGACCGCAACGGCAATGGTGTGATCGACACTTCTTCGGACACCAACGGTGACGGCATCATCAGCGCCACCGAAATGCTGCCGCTGGCCGACAGCAACGGCAACAGCATCATCGACCCCAGCGAAATCAGGGATGAACGCGTGGCCTGGGCCGTGCGTGTACCTGACGGCATCGGCGCGCCGTTGCGCGCCGGAGCGCTGGGCCGGTCGTTGTGCATCGCCCCCAATGGCAATCTCTGGGTGGGGCTGTTCAACGACCGCACGTACTACGAAGTCAGTGGTGTCGATGGCCGCACGCTGCGTGGACCCATCAACGTCGGCGTCACGCCTTATGGTTGCTTGATCGATTCACAAGGCCAGTTGTACAGTGCCGACCTGGGCAGCGGCATGGGCCGGCTGAACACGGTAACCGGTGTTTCCGGTGGCCGCCTGAACCTGATCGACCAGAACTACGGCATTGCGCTGGACAAGGACTTTATCTATTTCGCAGGCAACACCCGGCCGTACCTCCGCGTCAACAAGACCACGTTTGCACAGACCGACAACGCGCAGGGCCCGAACTACTATTCAGTGGGTATCTCGGTGGACGGCAGCGGCGACATCGTCACGGGTCAGTTCAGTGGCGGCGGCGTAAGCAAGTACCGCGCATCTGACGGTGCAGTGCTTTGCACCAACACTGGCTACCCGAACATGAATGAAACCCGGGGAGTGATTGCCGACGCCGACGGCAACATCTGGCAGATCAGCGTGTCAGGCAGCCTGATCGCCAAGTACGGCCCCAATTGCGAGAAGCTCGGCACCTTCCCGGTGGGAAACTCGCCCTACACCTACAGCGATGCGGCCGGCCTGGCGGCGCGCAGCATCACCACCCGCACGGGCGACTGGAACGTCGTCTACGACAGCGCGGTTCCTGGCGTGGCCTGGGGCCGGATCAACTGGATCGTCAACCAGCCAGCCGGCAGCAATCTGGTGGTGCGGGCCCGTGCGTCGGACAACCAGGTTGCGCTGAGTGGCTTGCCCTTCATCACCGTGACCAACGGCGGCACCTTCAACGCAACCGGCCGTTTCATTGAAACGCAGGTGCGCTTCACGGCCAACGACGCGGGGCTGGCACCAGTGCTGGACGAGATCGCCATCAACAGTTTGGTGTCGTCGTGCGACGTGAACAACGACGGCGTGGTGGACCTGACCGACATCGGCCTCATCCGCTCAGCCATCGGCCAGACACCCACGGCCAACGATCCGCGCGACGCCAACGGCGACGGCAAGATCACCGTGCTGGATGCCCGCGCCTGTGTCGCCAAGTGCACGCGCGCGGCCTGTGCCGCCAGTTGATGGATTCGCCAGCTTGTTCGTAAAAGGAAGTGCAATGAAAAAGACCCTCTCAACCCTCGCGTTGGTCGCTGGCGCAGTCGTGGCCAGTGCACCAGCAACCGCCGCCATCACGCTGGGCTTCACGTCGGACAAAGCCAGCATCGCCACCGGCGAAACCGTCCTGGTAACGGCCAGCATCAGTGGCCTGGGGGCTGAGGTCCTGTCCGGTTTTGACCTCAACTTCCTCTACAACCCCAGCGTGCTCGAACTTGCGTTGGCCAGCTATTTCGGGGCTCCACTGGGGAATCAGACTGTACTGAACCAGCAATTTATTCCGGGCAACCTGGGTTTTGATGTGGTCTCGCTGGATGACGACGCCACGCTGGCGGCGAACCAGCCTGACGCATTCACCCTCTTCCAATTCGCGATGGTGGGCGGCGCCGACGGCACGACCCTGTTCACATTGGGCAGCGACCCGGACTTTGAGCGCGCCTTCATCGGCCTTTCATCCAACGCCTTGACTGTTAACGTGGGCAGCCTGTGCATCGCTGTGGGTACAGGCAGTTGTGGAGGCACCATACCCGAGCCGTCAACTTATGGACTGGCAGGGATTGCGCTGCTGGGGGCGCTGTTGCCGGGCGCGCTGCGCCGTCGTCGCAAGGGCTGACTCGAATGGCGGGGGCAAAGAGTCCCTGCTGTTCGTAAAGCAAGGGGTTGAACAACGCCTCAGTCGTCGAGAAGGGCCGCCATCGAGCGGCCCTTTTTACTGCTGCACCATCCGGCCTGCGATAGGCCAGGCCGATTCGGCCATGTGCAACTTCGGCCAAACCACGGCCGCGATGTGCGAGGCCATGGCCGCAGCGCAGTAGCGGTACACCGGCTCGCCCGGGTGAAAGCCGTCAGCGGCCATGACGCCGCGGTTCATGGGCATTTCCATGTCCACGCAAGAAACGTCGCCGCGCGTTGTTACCCACTCTCGCAGCGCTGCGTTGTGCCGGCGCGCGTCCGAGCCTGCCACCCAGCGAAGCGGTTGGGGCAGGCCGGGAAAGTGATGCACCGGCGGCACCGGCGCGAACACCACGTGTTGTGTGCCAGCGCCGTTGCGCAGCCAGTTGGCCAAGCATTCACGGGCGTGCACTGCGCGGTGCGAGGGCAGCTGCTCGATCACGTCGTTCACGCCCGTCATCACCACGGCGACATGGGTGTCGTGCGCGTCGTCGGCATGGTCTTCATCACGAAGCATGGCCAGCGTTTGCGCCGTGTTCAGGCCGGATCGCGCCCGAAGCTGCCACGAAACGCGCACGCGCAGGGCTGCAGCCACTTGGCGGGCCAAACTCTGCGCCAGGGCATGTTGTTGGTGCTGCACCCCCACACCCGCCGCAGAAGAGTCGCCGGCCACCAATAAACGCAGCGTTTTCCCGTAGCCCACTGCGCCACGGCGCGGCCCCACCGGTTCCGCCAGCCGCGGCATGCGGGACCGCGTGGTCACCGCCTGAGCCACCAGCACCGGGCTCAAGGCAAGTTTCAGCAGCAGGGACATGTTGTGTTGCGACCGTGGTAGGGAAGCGAGCCGGTTATCGGCCCGTCAGAACTTGCTGAAGTCGGGCTTGCGCTTCTGGAAGAAGGCCTGGAAGGCCTCTGTTGCCTCGGGGCTGCGCAGGCGTTGGCCGAACAGCGCACCTTCGGTAGCGATGGTCTTCAGCATCTGTTCCTGTTGCGGGCCGCGCATCAACTGCTTGGCCTCCCGCACGGCGCCTGGCGGCAAGGCGTTGAACCGCTCGGCCACGCGCCGGGCGTGGTTCACCACTTCGCCGGCTGGCAGCACGGCATTGGCAATGCCGCATTCCACCGCCTGCTCGGCCGTAAACGGGTCGCCCAGCAGCAGCTTTTCAGCAGCGCGGCGGTGGCCCATCAACTGCGGCACCACCAGGCTGCTGCCAAATTCAGGCACCAGGCCCAGCGAAACAAAGGGCATGGCCAGCCGGGCTTCGTCAGACACGTAGACAAAGTCGCAGTGCAGCAGCATGGTGGTGCCGATGCCGATGGCAGCGCCGGTGACCGCAGCCACCACGGGCTTGTCGCATTCCAGCAGCGCGCGCATGAACAGGAACACCGGCGAATTCATGCTGTCACTGCCCTGCCCTGGCGGCCGGCTCATGAAGTCTTCGATGTCGTTGCCGCTGGTGAAGATGCCGGGCTGGCCGGTGATCAGCACCGCGCGCACGGCCTTGTCGCTGCGTGCTGCGTGCAGCGCCTCAGACATGGCCTGGTACATGGCCACCGTGAGCGCGTTCTTCTTCTCCGGGCGCGCAATTTCAATGGTGCAGACACCGTTGATGACGGCTGTCTTGATACTCATGCTGCTATCCCCTTATTGTCAGACGCGTTCGATGATGCCGGCCGCGCCCTGGCCCATGCCCACGCACATGGTCACCATGCCGTACTTCAGCTGCTGCCGGTGCAGCGCGTGCACCACAGTGGCGGCCCTGATGGCGCCGGTGGCGCCCAGCGGGTGGCCCAGCGCGATGGCGCCGCCCATGGGGTTCACGCGGTCGGGGTTTAGCCCCACGGTGCGCATCACCGCTAGCGCCTGCGCGGCGAAGGCTTCGTTCAGCTCGATCCACCCGATGTCGTTCAGGCTCAGGCCGGCGTATTTCAGCGCAGCCGGTATGGCTTCGATGGGGCCGATGCCCATGATCTCGGGCGCCACGCCGCGCGCCGCATAGATGACAAAACGGGCCAGCGGCTTCAGGTCGAACTGCTTGATGGCCTTTTCGCTGGCCAGGATCAGCGCGCCAGCGCCGTCGCTGGTCTGGCTGCTGTTGCCGGCCGTCACCGAGCCCTTGGCCGCAAAGACCGGCCGCAGCTTGCCCAGACCTTCCATCGAGGTGTCAGGCCGTGCGCCTTCGTCGAGCCTGACGGTGCGCGTCTTGGTGCCGACACCACCGTTGGCCAGGTCGGGAAAGCGGTCCACCACATCCACGGGCGTCATCTCGGCTGTGAAGTGGCCGGCAGCCATGGCTGCCAGCGCCTTCTGGTGCGAAGCCAGCGCAAAGGCGTCCTGGTCTTCGCGACTGACCTTCCACTGGCTGGCCACCTTCTCGGCGGTCAGGCCCATGCCATAGGCGATGCCCACGTTTTCGTCGCGCGCAAACACCTCGGGGTTGAAGCTGGGCTTGTTGCCGCCCATGGGCACCATGCTCATGCTTTCGGCGCCGCCGGCGATCATCACGTCGGCTTCACCGACGCGGATGCGGTCAGCAGCCATTTGCAGCGCGGTCAGACCGCTGGCGCAAAAGCGGTTGACGGTGACACCGCCCACGCTGTGCGGCAAGCCTGCCAGCACCATCGCGGCGCGGGCCATGTTCATGCCCTGCTCGCCTTCGGGGAAGCTGCAGCCGATGATGGCGTCTTCAATGGCTTTCGGGTCCAGGTTGGGCACCTGCGCCAGCGCACTGCGTACAGCGGCCACCAGCAGGTCGTCGGGCCGCGTGTTGCGGAAGTAACCGCGGCCGCTCCTGCCGATGGGCGTGCGCGTGGCGGCGACGATGTAGGCGTCTTGTACTTGTCTGCTCATGATCTTGTCCTTGCTCAGTTCCTGACGGGCTTGCCGGTGCTCAGCATGCCCATGATGCGTTCCTGGCTCTTGGGGTGGTCCAGCAGCGCACAGAAGCGCTCGCGCTCCATCGTCATCAGGTACTCCTCGGTCACCAGGCTGCCAGCATCGACGTCGCCACCGCACACCACTTCGGCAATCAGCGTGCTGATGTGAAAGTCGTGCGCGCTGATGAAGCCACCGTCGCGCATGTTGGCCAGTTGCCCCTTCACCGTGGCCACGGCCGAGCGGCCCGCCACCGGGAACATCGCCCTGGTGGGCGGCCGATAGCCGCTGTCGTACATGGCCTTGGTCTGGGTGCTGGCCACGAACAGCAGCTCGTCCTTGTGCGGCACGATGACGTCGCTCCACAGCAGATAGCCAAGCTTGCGCGCTTCAAGTGCGCTGGTGCCCACCTTGGCCATGGCGGCGTTGGTGAAACCGTCGGTGGCGAATTTCAGGATGTCGGCATTGGCATTGGCAGCCGACGCCATCTCGGCCGCGCGGCGTGCGATGTAGGTCAAGCCACCGCCTGCGGGCAACAGGCCCACGCCCACTTCCACCAGGCCGATGTAGCTCTCCATCGTGGCCACGCGGCGTGACGCATACAGCGCCATTTCGCAGCCGCCACCCAGCGCCAGGCCGCGCACGGCCGCCACCACCGGCACCTGCGCGTAACGCATGCGCAGCAGCGCGTCTTGCAACTGCTTGATGACCGGCGAAATGCCCTTGGAGCCCTGCTTCATGAACACCGGCATCGTCTGTTCAAGATTGGCACCGGCTGAGAACACATCGTCGGGCGACCAGATCACCAAGCCCTTGTAGCCGGCTTCGGCCAGTTCCACGGCCTTGTGCAGGCCCTCCACAACGCCGTTGCCGATGAGGTGCAGCTTGCTGGTGATGCTGGCGATCAGCACCTCGCCGTCCAAGGTCCACAGCCGCATCTCGTCGTTCTTGAACACCTCGGTGCCGGCCTTCAAGGCCGGCGTGGCGTTCGAGCCCAACACCGCGTCACCAAAAGGCTGCCGGGCATACACCGGCAGGTTGCTGCGCGGCACGAAGGCCTGGCGCGCAGGGCTCCAGCTGCCTTCCGGCGTGTGCACACCACCCTTGTCAGCCACGGGGCCGCTGAACACCCAGGCCGGCAGCGGCGCATCACTCAGTGCCTTGCCGGCATCGATGTCTTCCTTCACCCACTGCGCCACCTGCAACCAGCCGGCTTCCTGCCACACTTCGAATGGGCCTTGCTTCATGCCGAAGCCCCAGCGCATGGCAAAGTCGATGTCGCGCGCGTTGTCGGCGATGCTTTGCAGGTGTACGGCCACGTAATGGAAGGCGTCGCGCTGAATGGCCCACAAGAATTGCGCCTGCGGGTTGCTGCTTTCGCGCAGCAGCTTCAGGCGTTCAGCGGCCGGCTTCTTCAGCATGCGGTCGACGATGGCGTCGGCCTTGCCGCCAGCAGCTACGTAGTCACCCTTGTTACCGTTGGCCGCAGGTTCCAGGCGCAGGATGTCCTTGCCCACCTTCTTGTAGAAACCGGCGCCGGTCTTCTGGCCCAGCGCGCCTGCAGCGATCAAGGCCGACAGCACCGGCGGCGTGGCATAGCTGGCCGCAAACGGGTCGGCCGTGGACTTGCCTTCGCCCAGGTTGTCCTGCAAGGTCTTGATGACGTGCGACATGGTGTCCAGACCCACCACGTCGAGCGTGCGGAAGGTGCCGCTGCTGGCGCGGCCCAGCTTCTTGCCCGTCAGGTCGTCGACCACATCAACGCTCAGGCCAAAAGCCTGGGCTTCCTTCAGCGTGGCCAGAAGACCGGCCACACCCACGCGGTTGGCAATGAAGTTCGGCGTGTCATTTGCCCGCACCACGCTTTTGCCCAGGCCGGTGGTGACAAAGGCTTCCAGCTGGTCCAGCACGTCGGGCTGCGTGGCCGGTGTGTTGATCAGCTCCACCAGCGCCATGTAGCGCGGCGGGTTGAAAAAGTGAATGCCGCAAAAGCGCGGCTTGATGCTGTCGGGCAGCACTTCGCTGAGCTTGGTGATGGACAGGCCCGACGTGTTGCTGGCCACGATGGCGTGTGCGCTGAGCGCAGGCGCGATCTGCTGATAGAGCGCCAGCTTCCAGTCCATGCGCTCGGCAATGGCTTCGATCACCAGGTCGCAGCCGGCCAGCAGGTGCAGGTGCTCTTCGTAGTTGGCCTGTTGGATCAGGGCCGCGTCCTCGGGCACACCCAGCGGCGCGGGCTTGATCTTCTTCAGGTTGTCGACAGCGCGGCTGACGACACCGTTCTTCGGCCCTTCCTTGGCCGGCAGGTCGAACAGCACCACCGGCACCTTGCAGTTCACCAGGTGGGCGGCAATCTGCGCACCCATCACCCCGGCGCCCAGCACCGCCACCTTGCGCACAGGAAACTTGTTCATCGCGTTCACATTCACCCCTTATTCCACCCGTATCCAGGTCTGCGTGCGGCCCAGCATGGGTGCGCCCACATAACCCCGCACTTCCAGCTTCTTGCCACCGTCGGCCGTCTGGATGCGCACCTTGTAGATCTTGCCTTCAGCAGCGTCCAGGATGGTGCCGCCGTCCCAGGTGTTTTCAGCGTCGCTCTTCTTCACGCCGCGAATCACTTCCAGGCCAATCATGGGCTTGTCCTTGCGGTCGTCGCTGCACTTGTCGCAGACGGCCTCCTGTTTGGCGTCGGCGGCCAGCAGCTTTTCGATCTTGCCGCTGAACACACCACCGGCTTCGGTGATGCGGATCTGCGCGCGCTCGGTCTTCGTCTTGTCGTCGATGGTCTTCCAGACACCGGCGGGGCTGGCTTGGGCGTGGGCGGTGCCAAAGGCTGCGGCCAGCACCAAGGTGGCGGCGGCATTCATCAAGTTTTTCATCATCATCAAGTCTCCTGCTGGTTGGTTGGGGTTGGCATTCAATGCCAGGGTACAGCGCAAGGTCAGAACAGGGCCTCGTCCATGGCCATCAACGGCGCCACGCCCGTGCGCGCGGTGCGGATCAGGCCGGCCGTTTCCGGCAACAGCTTGGTGAAGTAGAAGCGCGCGGTGTGCAGCTTGGCGGTGTAGAAGCTGTCGCCGCTGCCCTGCTTCTGCAGCGCCAGCTTGGCCATGCGCGCAAAGAAGTAGGCAAATACCAGATGGCCCACAACACGCAGGTAGTCCACCGCAGCACCGCCCACCTCGTCGGCATTGCCAAAGGCCTTCATGCCCAGCTCGGTGGTCAGCTTGGTGACCTTGTCGCCCAGGTCGGCCAGCGGGTTGATGAATTCCTGCATCGCCTCGTTGGTGCCTTCTTCTTCGACGAAGTCACGGATCAGCTGGCCGAACTTCTTCAGCTTCGCGCCGTTGTCACCCAGTATCTTGCGGCCCAGCAGGTCCAGGCTCTGGATGGTGTTGGTGCCTTCGTAGATCATGTTGATGCGGGCGTCGCGCACATACTGCTCCATGCCCCATTCCTTGATGTAACCGTGGCCACCAAAGACCTGCAGGCAGTGGCTGGTGGCGGCCCAGGCGTTGTCGGTCAGGAAGGCCTTGACGATGGGCGTCAGCAGCGCCACCAGGTCGGCGCTTTCCTTGCGCTCGTCTTCGTCGTCGCTCGACAATTCCTTGTCGATCAGCAGCGCGATGTACACCCCCAGCGCGCGGCCGCCCTCGGCATAGGCCCGCGCCGTGAGCAGCATTTTTCGCACATCGGGGTGCACGATGATGGTGTCGGCGGTCTGATGGGGCATCTTGGTGCCGGAGAGGCTGCGCATCTGCGTGCGGTCCTTGGCGTAGGCCACGGCGTTCTGGTAAGCCACCTCGGTCAAGCCCACGCTCTGGTTGCCCACGCCCAGGCGCGCGGCATTCATCATCACGAACATGGCGGCCAGGCCCTTGTGCGGCTGGCCCACCAAGGTGCCGGTTGCACCTTCCAGAATCATCTGGCAGGTGGCGCTGCCGTTGATGCCCATCTTGTGTTCGATGGCGTTGCAAAAGATGCCGTTGCGTTCGCCCAGGCTGCCGTCGGCGTTGACGTGGAACTTGGACACTGCGAACAGGCTGATGCCCTTGCTGCCCTCGGGCGCACCGGGCAACCGGGCCAGCACCAGATGCACGATGTTCGGCACCAGGTCGTGTTCACCGGCGCTGATGAAGATTTTCTGGCCGCTGAGCGTGTAGCTGCCGTCGGCCTGCGCTTCGGCCTTGGTGCGCAGCAGGCCCAGGTCGGTGCCGCAGTGCGGCTCGGTCAGGCACATGGTGCCGGTCCATTCGCCACTGGTCAGCTTGGGCAGGAAGGTGTTCTTCTGGGCTTCGGTGCCATGCGCGCGAATGCATTCATATGCGGCGTGCGACAGGCCGGGGTACATGGTCCAGGCCTGGTTGGCGCTGTTCAGCATCTCGTACAGGCAGTGGTTCACCACAATGGGCAGGCCCTGCCCGCCGTAGGCCGGGTCGGCCGCCATCGCGGGCCAGCCGCCCTCCACATATTGCTTGTAGGCTTCCTTGAAACCCTTGGGTGGCCGCACGTCGTGCGTGGCCTTGTCGTGCGTGCAGCCTTCCTGGTCGCCGCTGAGGTTCAGCGGAAACAGCACTTCGCTGGCGAACTTGCCACCCTCTTCCAGCACGGCGTTGATGGTGTCGACGTCCACGTCGGCATGCCGGGGCATCAGCTTCAACTCTTCGGCGGTGTTGAACAGCTCGTGCAGCACAAAGTGCATGTCGCGCAGGGGCGGATGGTAGTGGGGCATGGAAGATCTCCTGAAAGCAGCTCGAAGGAAAAAAGGGGCTTCAGCGGCGCGACTTGCGCGGCGCAGCGGTTGACGGGGCGGCACGGGCCGTTGCGGGCGCGGGAGCGACCACGGAAGCCCGCAGGCCGCTGGGCGCATTGACGGCGTAATGCGACAGCGTGCGTGAAAAACCAGCTCGAGCACGGTCCAGTGCGCCGGGGGTGCGCAGGAAGCGGGCGTCGTGGTGCAAGGCCAGGATCAGGCCGTGCAGTTCAAAGAGCATCTGCGTTGGGTCGGTATCGGCATGCAGTTCACCGGTCTCAATGGCCATGCTGATGGCTCTTGCCAGCGCAGCGTGCCAAGTGCGCACCATTGAGGCCAGCGCGTCACGCACGGGGCCCGGCCGGTCGTCAAATTCAACGGCGCCGCTGATGTAGATGCAGCCCGAGTCCAGTTCCACGGACACGCGGCGGATCCAGTTCTCGAACAAGGCGTGAAGGCGGCCCAGGCCGCGTGGCTGTTTCACCGCCGGGAAGAACACCTCTTCCTCAAATCGTGTGTGGTATTCCAGGATGACGGCGATCTGCAGTTCTTCGCGCGAGCCGAAGTGGGCGAACACGCCCGACTTGCTCATTTGCGTCACTTCGGCCAGCGCGCCAATCGAAAGGCCTTCCAGTCCCATGTGCGAAGCCAGCCCCAGCGCGGCGTCCAGGATCACCGCCCGCGTGTGCTGGCCCTTGTGCAGGGCCCTGGCACTGGTCTTGGGCGATGCAGCGTTGGGTGGCGGCAATGATGGGGAGATGGTGGTCAAGGGAACGGTCAAAAAAGAACGACCGTTCTATTTTGCAGACTTCAACCGCTGCCGCGCGTCGGCAACCGTGACTTTTTCTAGACCGGCTGCCCTAGACAAACAGTCTTGAAGGGCGGCCCCGCGCCTGTGGGGTCGCAGCGCGGATGTCACGCCCCGGCAATCACGATGCGCTACGCTATGGGGTATGGACGTGCTGCAGCTCGATATTTCGGGTCGCCCGCAGGCGTGGATCAGCCCACGCGAGGCGGCCGTGCTCTACGCCAGTGACGCGGTTGCGTGGACGCTGGGCGACACGTTCCAGGTACTTCGCGGCGGCACGCAGCGCAGCACGGGGCGGCAGAGCCGCATCGAGGTGCACCCCATCGTGGCCGTGCGCGGCGCCATCCCCTCACGCGCCTGGCGGCAAGCCCCGGCGCTGTCCAACCCCAAGCTCTTTGCACGCGACCGGCACGTCTGCGCCTATTGCGGGGGCCGTTTTCTGTTTGACGAACTCACGCGTGAACACATCGTGCCCGTGTCGCGCGGCGGGCTGGACAGCTGGATGAACTGCATCACTGCGTGCAGGGCCTGCAATGGCAACAAGGGCAGCCGCCTGCCGGAAGAGGCACGCATGAGCCTGTTGTTTCTGCCCTATGTGCCCAGCCTGCATGAGGACATGATCTTGCGGGGGCGTCGCATCGTGACCGACCAGATGGAATTTCTGCTGGCATCGGTGCCGAGGAATTCCCGCCTGCACGGCTGACCGGCGAACCCGCCCCGGCAAACAAAGCAGCAGGTCGCAGCCCGAACGGACGGTCGCCATGAGCCCTTCCACCAGCAGCATGTCAGTGCATGACGCCAGACAGGCGCGCACCGCACCGGCACGGTGGGCCGGGCTGCTGTGCTCCGTGGTTGCCGGCTTGACGGCCTGCGCCAGCACCAGCCCGGACGTGGTGGGCCGTCACGATGCCCAGCGCTTGTCCACCGTGATGGACGCGGTGGTGCTGAGCAGCCGCGCCGTCACCGTGGAAGGCACACAAAGCGGTGTCGGTTCAACCGCCGGCGGCCTGGTGGGTGGCATCGTTGCCAGCCAGCTGGGCGGTGCGCGCGATGCGATGGTGGCCAGCGTGGTGGGTGCCGTGGTGGGCGGGGTGCTGGGCAACATCGCCGAACGCAGCGTCAGGCGGCAGGCGGCACTGGAAGTGCTGGTGCTGCTGCAGAGCGGTGACCGCAGGGTCGTGGTGCAGGCCGCCGGTGCCGAGACCTTCGAAGCCGGCGACGCGGTGGTGCTGATCAGCACCAGTGGAAAGGTGCGGGTCACCAAATGGCCCGCCGCCCTCACGCCCGACAAACCCGCAGAAGGCAGCGCGCCCAGCAAGCAGCGCGACTGACCGCCGCCAGCGGTTCGAACGCAGCGGCACCGACCACACTCCGCGCCGCCCCGCCCACCCCCAGCCGCTCGTGCAAATGAAATTCGGCCTTCAGGGCACCCTGAAGGCCGAACCATTTGCGGGCATGCCGCCGCGGCTGGCGAGCCAGCCGCGTGTCTAACGCATCAAGCGCGCGTGGTGTTCAGGTTCGGGTAGCGCACATGCTCCACCAGTTCCTGGATCTCGGGCTTCGGTGCCGGCGTCAGCAGGCTGACGATGATGATCACCGCAAAGCCGAGCGGCACGCCAAACACGCCGGCCGAGATGGGCAGGATGCCCCACCAGGTGTTGTCAGCAATCGGGCTGGTGACATTGAACAGCCCGCGCATCCAGGCCTGGGTGGTGGCCATGTAGTAGAAAGTGACCGACACCCCGGCCAACATGCCCAGCACAGCGCCCCACTTGTTGGCGCGTTTCCAGAAGATGCCCAACGTCAAGGCCGGGAAGAAGCCAGCAGCGGCCAACGAGAAAGCCGCAGACACCAGGAACAGGATGTCGGCCACCTTCAGTGAAGCCACATAAGCCGCGGCCAGGGCCACAACCAACAGCAGTACCTTGGAGATCATCACCCGGCGGCTGGTCGGCGCGTTGGGGTCGATCATCTTGTAGTACAGGTCGTGGCTCAGCGCGTTGGCAATCGTCAGCAACAGGCCGTCAGCGGTGGACAGCGCCGCAGCCAAGCCACCGGCCGCCACCATGCCCGAGATGACATACGGCAGACCACCGATTTCTGGCGTGGCCAGCACGATGATGTCGCCACCAATGCGCATTTCACCCAGCTGGAAGATGCCGTCCTTGTTGATGTCACTGATCGACAGCAACGACGGATCAACCTTGGCCCATGAACCAATCCAGACCGGCAGTTTGTCGAATGGCGTTCCGACCAGCACGTTGAAGATCTCGTACTTCACCAGCACCGCCAGCGCGGGCGCCGTGAAATACAGCAAGAAAATGAAGAAGATTGACCAAGTCACCGATGAACGGGCGTCTTTCACCGACGGCGTGGTGTAGTAGCGCATCAGGATGTGCGGCAGCGCGGCCGTACCCACCATCAGGCAGAACACCAGCGCCAGGAAATTGCGCCGCGACTCGTCAAACGTCTTCTGCGCCTTGGCGTCGCCATTGGGGTCGCCAGCGTAGGCTTGCGCATGGCGCGGCATGCCTGCCAGCGGCCGTGCACGGCCGTCAGCCGCAGTCTTCGCAGCGGCCCACGCGGCCTTGGCGGCAGCTTCGTCCTTGGGCAGTGCAGTCAGCGCCTTCTCGGCAGCCTGCATTTCAGCCAACGGCGCGCTGGCAGCCTTCAGGTCTTCCAGCTTTTTCTGCGCTGCGGCCTTGTCGGCAGCCAGCGCGGCAGGCACGTCCTTCAGCTTCGCAGCCAGGTCGTCAGAGCGCTGCTTGAAGATGGCGATGATTTCCTTTTCCTTCGGGTCATCCATCAACTTCTGCTCTTTGGCCGTGACCTTCTCGAGCTGGCTGCCATAGATGGCTTGCGGAATCGGCACGCCGGTCTGTTTGACCGACAACCACACCACCGGAATCAGGTAGGCAATGATCAGGATGATGTACTGCGCCACCTGCGTCCACGTGACAGCACGCATGCCGCCCAGGAAAGAACACACCAGGATGCCGCCCAGGCCAACGAAGATGCCGACCTCAAAGGCCAGGCCCGACAGGCGCGTGGTGATCAGGCCAACGCCGTAGATCTGCGCCACCACGTAGACGAAGGAAACCAGAATGGCGATCAGGATGCCCACGAAGCGCGCCAGGTTGCCCTCGTAGCGCGCACCCAGGAAGTCCGGAATCGTGAACTGACCGAACTTGCGCAGGTATGGCGCCAGGAACAGCGCCACCAGGCAGTAGCCGCCCGTCCAGCCCATGATGAAGGCCAGGCCGCCATAGCCGGTGAGGTACAGCGTGCCGGCCATACCGATGAACGACGCAGCGCTCATCCAGTCAGCACCAGTGGCCATGCCGTTGTAGACCGCCGGAACGCGCCGGCCTGCCACGTAGTACTCAGCCGCGTCATTGGTGCGGCTCATGATGCCGATGCCGGCATACAGCGCCACCGTGGCCAGCAGGAAGATGATGCCGATCGCGCCACGCGACAAGCCCATCTGCTCGGCCACGGCCAACACCAGCACAAAGGCGACGAAACCGCCCGTGTACCAGCCGTAGACCTTGTTCAGACCCTTCTTGAAAGCCTCATTGGCTTCCTTGTTGGAGACACCCGCTTGGGGTTCAAAGCTCAAGCCAGCCATGTCATTCCTCCTCGGCAACGCCGTGTTCGATGTCCAGCTTGTTCATGTAGTTCGCGTAGAACCAAATGATCGCCACGTAGACGGCCAGCGCGCCCTGCGCCCCCATCCAGAAGCTGAAAGGCCAGCCAAAGAAATTGAAACTCAGGTCGCGCGCAAAGTAGCTCACGACAAAAGTCACCACAAACCAGATGAACAACAGGATCGCTGTGATCCGCAGGTTCTTCTGCCAGTAGCGCTGGTGGTTATCACTCACCCTCATAGCGTCACCTCTTGATTAAAGTTTGCCCCAATGGGGCTTGTTATCGACTGAACACACGCCGCCGCACGCCTGCAAGCAGCTCCATGGCCGGCGGCATTTCAGCCCCCAACACCCGCTGGGCCTTGTCTCAGGCCTTGCCCTCCGCTAACAGCCCCGTTTCACGCTCCAGTTGAGCGGCCACCTTGGGCTCGAAACCTTTCAGGTGGCGAATGATCTTCACCGCCTGATCGGGCTCTTGTCGGTCCACATGCACCCGGGCCAGCTGGTACCAGCCATAAGGGCTCATCGGTTGCAATTCGGTATTGCGCCTCAGCGCGGCCACCGCCTCGTCAAAGCGGTGCAGCCGGATCAGCACCAGGCCCAGGCCGTACCAAGCACGGTCGAGCTCCGGACTCAATTCGGTGGACTTCACAAAGGCCTCGCGGGCCTCTTCCAGGTGGCCGGCCGCTTCGAGCATGAACCCGTGGTTGAACCAGGTGCGGGCCGTTGCATCCGGCATGCGCACCAACCGGCTGGAATCGGCCAGCGCTTCAGCTGTGCGCTGCGCCTGTGCCAGCAGATGGGCTCGGCTGGACAAGGCATAGACGTCGTCAGGCCACAGCCGCAGCATGCGGTTGAAGACGTTCAGCGCCGCGGCCTCGCGGCCCAGAACCAAGTGGCCCACCGCCAGCATCTTCAGCCACAGGTATTCAAACTTGTTCATCGGCACCCCGGTTGGCCCACCATGTTGGTCGTGACACAAATGTCGGCGCGCTCGAAGCTCACCACGGCGTACACGATCACCAGCAACATGAAGGTCACGATCGGTACGTGGTGATCGGCCACCAGCTTGGGCGTGAGCTTGCGCACAGGCAGTGTGAAAGGCTTCGAAAGCAGCTGCAGCAGCTTGTAGAAGAAGTTGCTTTCGCGCTTGGCACCCGCCAGCACAAACAGCACCGCCTGCCCGGCCAGGGCCAGCAAAGCGATGTACAAAACCAGTTGCACGATGTTCAAAAAAGCAAGCACAAGACTACGTCCCGATCAGTCCCTCGACTGTTTGATCGCGTGCTTACTGATTTCTGACAAAAACGTCAGGGGCTCTGGGAAGCACCGATAGGCATTACCCTCAACCACAAGCCAGGTGTGGTTTGGAGGGATGCAACGGCACACAAACGCTTACAGCTACGGCGGTGGATACAGCCTGTGCCTGCAGGCATGACGGCCGAACATGTCGCCGAGACTCGAAGCAACGCGGCAGATGTGTTGGGGCCGCGATGGGCCGCGATGGGCCGCGCTTCGCCTCGCGACGGACCCTGGATTTCAGCATGCCGCCGCGGTGCGTTGCCAGTAAGGATCACCAAGGATGCGCAGTGCGCGTGCCAGTTGTGAGGCAACTGGCGGCATCTGGCGATGCACTCATGTCGTACAGCCGAGAGGAGAGGAGTCAGGTCTCCGCTCGGTACCTACGAATCAGCCTGACGGGCTGTCACCCGTCGTGTGGTTGGTAGGCCGTGTTGGACTTGAACCAACGACCAAAGGATTATGAGTCCTCTGCTCTAACCAGCTGAGCTAACGGCCCTTCGAAAACGCTGCGCATTCTAGGCGCGCGTGGGCCGTGGCCCTCAAGGCTTGCCGGACAGCGCATTGCCCACCAGACGCGCCGTGATGTCCACGATCTGAATCATGCGGTCGTAGGCCATGCGGGTGGGCCCAATGACACCCAGAGTGCCGACGATGCGGCCGTTGATTTCGTAGGGCGCGGCCACCACCGACAGTTCCTCGAAAGGCACCACCTTGCTTTCGCCGCCGATGTAGATGCGCACGCCTTCGGCGCGGCTGCTCACCTCCAGCAGACGCATCAGTTCGGTTTTCTGTTCGAACACGTCAAACAGGCGCCGCAGGCTGCTCATGTCGCTGCCGAAGTCCTGCATGCCCAACAGGTTGCGCTCGCCAGACACCACCACGTTGTCGGTGCTCTCGGCCAGCACCTCGGTGCCGGCCTGCACCGCAGCTTGCATCAGGGCGCCAATCTCGCCGCGCAGCGCGTCGATCTCGCGCTTCAGGCGTTCGCGCACCTCGTCGATGGTCAGGCCCGCGTAATGGGCGTTCAGGAAGTTGGTGGCCTCCAGCAGTTCGCTCTGCTGAAAGTCACGCGCGGTGAAGATCACGCGGTTCTGCACATCCCCGTCGGGCGCCACCAGAATGACCAGCACCCGCTTTTCGCCCAGGCGCAGGAATTCGATGTGGTGAAAGACGCTGGCCTTGCGCGGCGCGGTGACCACGCCCACGAAACTGGACAGGTTGGACAACAGCGAGGCCGCCTGCGCGATCACGCGCTGGGGCTGGTCGGGGTGCAGCGCGCTGCTGGCGGCGGCCACGTCCACCGACGACTGGGCCCTGTCGATCGGGCGCGACGTGAGCATGGTGTCCACGAACAACCGGTAGCCGCGCGCCGTGGGTATGCGCCCCGCGCTGGTGTGCGGGCTGGCGATCAGACCCAGCTCTTCCAGGTCGGCCATCACGTTGCGGATGGTGGCCGGCGACAAGTCCAGCCCCGAGGTGCGTGACAGCGTGCGTGAGCCCACGGGTGTGCCGTCGGCGATATAACGCTCGACCAGGGTCTTCAGCAGCGAGCGCGCTCGATCGTCCAGCATAGCCCCTGATTGTAGGGAAGGCCCAGTCGGGACCGCTGTGCACAGTGCCCAGCAGCAGGGCCTATGGTCTAATCATTTTCATGGGTCAAGCATTCCGTCATGCAGCAATCGTGGGCAAATATCAGGCCCGCGGCATCCGGCCGCTGCTGGAGGAGATTGCCCACTATCTGACCGATCAGGGGCTGGAGGTTTCCTTTGAACAAGCCACCGCCCACGCCACGGGCGTCACGGCTTTTGACGCACTGACGCCATCAGAGATGGGCCAGCGCTGCGACCTGGCGGTGGTGGTGGGTGGCGACGGCACCATGCTGGGCATCGCGCGTGAATTGGCGCGCCACGGGCTGCCGCTGGTGGGCATCAACCAGGGGCGCCTCGGTTTCATCACCGACATCCCAATGGGCCAGTACAAGGAAGCGCTGGCGCCCATCGTCATGGGCGACTACGAAATCGAGAACCGCTCGATGCTGGAAGGTGAAGTCTGGCGCGACGGGCAACGCATCTACGAAGGCTTGTCGCTGAACGACGTGGTGGTCAGCCGGGGCTCTTCGGCCAGCATGGTGGAGCTGCGTGTCGACGTTGGCGACGACTTCGTGGCCAATCTGCGGGCCGACGGCTTGATCGTGGCCACGCCCACCGGTTCCACCGCCTACTCGCTGTCAGCAGGTGGCCCTATCCTGCACCCCAGCATCGCGGGTTGGGTGGTGGTGCCGATTGCATCGCACACGCTGTCGAACCGGCCCATCGTGCTGCCCGACACGGGCGCGATCCGCATAGGCATCGTGGCGGGCAAGGACGTGTCGGCCAACTTCGACATGCACAACATCGCCAGCCTGTTGCACGGCGACCAGATCATCGTGCGACGCTCTGAGCACCAGGTGCGGTTTCTGCACCCGCGCGGCTGGAGCTACTACGCCACCCTGCGGCGCAAGCTGCGCTGGTACGAAGGCGTGGTGTGAACACACCTCGCGCTTTCGCGCGCCCGGACTGAATCATGCTGCGCCGACTGACGCTGCGCGATGTCGTCATCGTGGCCGAGCTGGACATCGAACTCGGCCCCGGCTTCACGGTGCTGACCGGTGAGACCGGCGCTGGCAAGTCCATCCTCATCGACGCGCTGCAACTGGCCCTGGGCCAACGCGCCGAATCCAGCGCGGTGCGCGAAGGTGTCGCGCGCGCTGAAGTGAGCGCCGAATTCGACAGCCCGGCCATCTTGGTGCCATGGCTGGAAGAAGGGGGTTTCGCGGTCGACGACACGCTGCTGCTGCGCCGCAGCGTGGACGCGCAGGGCAAGAGCCGCGCGTGGATCAACGGCAGCCCGGCCACAGTGGCGCAGCTTCGCCAGGTGGCCGAGCAGCTGGTGGACATCCACGGCCAGCACGCCTGGCAAAGCCTGACGCGCCCGGCCGCCGTGCGCTCCCTGCTGGACGTCCAGGCCGGTGCTGACGGACACGCGCTGGCTGCCGCCTGGCAGCTATGGCGAGACAGCCAAAACCGGCTGGACGCTGCCCGCGCCCAACAAGACACGCTGGAACGCGAGCGCGAGCGCCTGGCCTGGCAGATTGGCGAGTTGGACAAGCTGAACCCGGCCGATGGCGAATGGGACACCCTGAATGCCGAACACCAGCGCCAGGCCCACAGCCAGGCGCTGCTGGAGGGCGCCCAGCAGGCGCTGGCCGCGCTGTCAGACGGCGAACCCAGCGCCGACACGCTGGTGGGCCGCGCCATCCATGCGTTGGACGCTGTTGAGCGCTATGACGCCGAACTGGGTGCCGTACTGGCTGTGCTGCGCGGTGCGCAGGCCCAACTGGAAGACGCCAGCCACACGCTGGCGGGCTACCTGAACCACCGCGATGCCGACCCCGCCCGACTGGCCGAACTGGACACCCGCATCGGCACCTGGGTGGCCCTGGCACGCCGTTACCGGCGCACGCCAGCTGAGCTGCCTGCGCTGCTGGCCCTGTGGCGCGCAGAACTGGTGCAACTGGACGCCGCGGCCGACCTGCAGGCGCTGGCGCAGCAGGCCACGCAGGCCCATGAGGCCTGGCTGCGCGAGGCACAACGCGTCTCCAAACTGCGCAGGAAGACGGCGCCGCGGTTGGCCAGTGCCGTCACGCAAGCCATGCAGGCGCTGGGCATGGCCGGCGGTCGTTTCGAAGTGGCGGTGCAGCAGCCGTCCGACGCCGTCAGCCACCCGCATGCACACGGAATCGACAACGTCGAATTTTTGGTCGCCGGCCATGCCGGCAGCACGCCCCGGCCGTTGGCCAAGGTGGCTTCGGGGGGCGAACTGTCGCGGCTGGCACTGGCCATTGCTGTCAGCACCGCTGCTGGCACGGTGGCGGTGCCCGGCGCCGGCCCCGCGGCTGCGGGCAACGGCGTGGGCACGCTGATCTTTGACGAAATCGACGCCGGTGTGGGCGGCACGGTGGCCGACAGCGTGGGGCGCCTGATGAAGCAGCTGGGCGGCAGCTGCCAGGTGATGGCGGTCACCCACCTGGCCCAAGTGGCCGCGTGCGCTGACACGCACTTCGTCGTGTCCAAAGCCCTGCGCGGCAAGCAGACCCTGTCTGCGGTACAACGGGTTAATGGTGAGACACGGGTGGCTGAAGTGGCACGCATGCTGGGTGGGGAATCTTTGTCGGGCACAGCCCATGCGCAGGCGCTGCTGGGCGCTGGGGCATTGAACAAGGGTGTGGCATGAACACGGCACAAGCCCCGGGCGCGCCGGCGGTGCCCACCGACGAAGTCATTTTGATCACCGGCATTTCCGGTTCGGGCAAGTCGGTGGCGCTTCATGCGCTGGAAGACGCGGGCTATTTTTGTGTCGACAACTTACCACCGGAGCTGCTGCGCGACTTCATCCGCCTGGAACACAGCCGTGGCGCGCACCGCGTGGCCGCCGCGGTGGACGTGCGAACCGCTTCTTCATTGCCGGCGCTGGTGCCGCTGATCGAACAGCTTCGCACCGAAGGTGTGCTGATCCGGTCGATGTTCCTCGACGCCAGCACCGACGCCTTGGTGCGGCGCTTCTCCGAGACCCGCCGCCCCCACCCGCTGACTGCCGTTGCCAAAGCCGACTCCACAGCCGAAAGCGGTGCGACTTCGCATGCTCTCATCGAGGCCATCGAGCTGGAACGCGAGATGCTGGCCGAGCTGCGCGACGTGTCCACTGTCATCGACACCAGCCAGCTGCGCCCTGCACTGCTGCGCAGCTGGGTGCGTTCGCTGGTGGGTGCGCGGGCCTCGGCGTTGACGCTGGTGTTCGAGTCGTTTGCCTTCAAGCACGGCGTTCCGCTGGACGCCGACTACGTGTTCGACATGCGCGTGCTGCCCAACCCCTATTACATCCGCGAACTTCGGCCACTGACCGGCCGCGACGGTCCGGTGGCCGACTACTTGAATGCGCAACCCGAAGCGCGCGAAATGCTGTCGCAGATAGAAACCTTCCTGAAACGCTGGCTGCCCGCGTTTGAGGACGACCAGCGCAGCTACCTCACCGTGGCCGTGGGCTGCACGGGCGGTCAGCACCGTTCGGTGTACAGCGTTGAATGGCTGGCCAGCCGCTTCAAGGCCCGTTACTCGACGCTCGTTCGTCACCGCGAACTGGGCTCGCGCGAATAGGCGCGAACAGACCATGGTCACGAAACCGATGACGCTGTCCGACCCGCTGCCGCTGTTCCCGCTGCAGATGGTGCTGTTGCCCGGTGCGCTGCTGGGCTTGAAGATCTTCGAAGCGCGCTATCTGGACCTGGTGTCGCGGTGCATGCGCAACGGTCAACCCTTTGGCGTCATCTGCCTGGTGCAGGGCTCGGAGGCTGGCGCCACTGCAGCCACCGTCAAGCTGGAGAGCGTGGGCACACTGGCCCACATCGACGAAGTCGATGCCGAACAGCCCGGCATCCTGCGCCTGCAATGCCACGGTGGTCAGCGCTTCAAACGGCTGGCCGAACCGGTGGCGCAGGCCAACGGCCTGTGGACGGCATCGGTTGAATTGCTGCCCGCAGACCCGGTACGGGCGCCGGGCCCGGCGCTGGCGCCCGCGGTGACAGCCCTGGACGACGCCATCAAGGCCTTGCAGGAGCAAGACCACAAGCCTTTTGCGCCGCCCTACCAGCTGGAAGACGCCGGTTGGGTGGCCAACCGCTGGTGCGAACTGCTGCCGCTGCCCCTGACCGCACGCCAGAAGCTGATGGCCATGGACGACCCGGTGATCCGGCTGTCGCTGGTGGACGGCTACTTGCGCGACAAGAAGGTCATCGTCGGCTGAGTCAGCAGCAGTTTGCGCACGGGCGCCGCCAGGCCCAGCGACAAGGCCTCGTCAGGCAGCACCCAGCGCATTTCCTGCGCTGATACCGCACCCGCCGTTGGCAATGCTGGGCGCGCGTTGCGGCCGGGCCATTGCCAGCACAGAGGCGCCAGCGTCCAGTCGAAGTGGGTCAGCGCGTGTTCAATGGGCGTGAGCCATTGCCCGCTGCCTGGCCAATCGGCGGCGGCCGCTTCCAGGGCTTCGCGGTTTTCATATTCCGGCAGGCTCCACAAACCGGCCCACACGCCTTGTGGCGGGCGCTGCACCATCAGAAAGCGGTCGCGCCAGTGCAACCACAGCAAGGCATGGCTGCGCCGCCCTCGCGCAGCGCGCCGGCTTTTCACAGGGTAGGCGGTGGGTTGGCCCTGGGCGTGGGCCACGCACAGGCTGTTCAAAGGGCATTGGGCGCAGTCGGGGCGGCGCAGGGTGCAGACTGAAGAGCCCAGGTCCATCAAGCCCTGGGTGTAGCGGGGCAGGTCGTCATGCGGCAACAGTTCATGCGCCAGGGCCCACAGTTGCTGCACCTGCGGCGCCTTCGTCAAGTCGCCGGCAAAACCCAGGGCGCGCGTGAGCACGCGCTTCACGTTGCCGTCCAGAATGGCTTCGCGCCGGTTGAAGCAGAAAACGGCGATGGCCGCAGCGGTGGACCGGCCGATGCCCGGCAGCTCTTCCAGGCCGGCCAGGTCATTCGGGAACTGGCCCCCGTGCTGCTGCACCACGGCCTGCGCGCACCGGTGCAGGTTGCGCGCACGGCTGTAGTAGCCCAGGCCGCTCCACAAGGCCAGCACGTCGTCCAAAGGCGCGCTGGCCAAGGCCTGAACTTCTGGAAAGCGCTGCAGGAAACGCCCGTAATAAGGTGTCGCCGTGGCCACCTGCGTTTGCTGCAGCATCACTTCGGACAGCCACACCCGGTAAGGGTCCTGGGTGCCCTGCCAAGGCAGGCCATGGCGGCCATGCGAGCGCTGCCACACCTGAACCAGCCGGGCCAGCCCGGCGAAACGCTTCACGCGGCGATGACGCGTCGCGGCCCGCCGGCGGGCCGGGAAGCGGCTGGGTCGCCGCCACCACCTGCACCGGCAAGCGGCCCGCTGCGGGCCAGCGAGACGGCGCGCGACGCCACCGCGTCCACCCGCGCGTGCAACTCGGCCAGCTGCTGGTCTTGCAGCTGCACTTCAACGATGCGCTGCTCCAGGTCGCCGGTGGCTGAAGACACGCGCTGCAGCGCCTCGCGCCGGCGCGCAAAGCCGCGGCGGCGTTCGCGCAGCTGCACGTCGGCCTGCGCCAGCGCGCCGTGGCTCCACAGTTCAAATTCAGCCGCGGCGTTTTCGTACACCACGCGCAGCTTGGACATCAGCATGCGCTTGAACTGGTCGGCAAATCCGGGTGCTGCCTTGCGCCATGCCTGGCTCATGCCCAGGTACTTGCCGTAGCTGGCGGCGATCAGGTCGAGTTCGGCAGTGAAGGCAGAAACGCGCGGCGGCGGGCCCAGCACAAAGGCAAAGCCGTACTCGCCGTTGAGCTGTGAATAACTGGCGTCCAGCATCTGGCGCAACTCTTCAGCCTGGGAACCGGCGCGGGCCAGCGACAGGTGCAGCCTTTGCAGCAAGCCATCAAAGGCCGAACGTGCGCCCAGGTTGAACATGCGCACCGCCATCGCCGACTGCATGGCCTGCACCTCGTCGCGCAGGGTGCTCAACGACAGGTGCGACAACATCGCGCGGTGCATGCGGTCGTGCACGGTGCGCAGGGCGTTCAGCCGGCCGGTGCAACGCTCGAAGTCTTCCACTTCAGTGTCCACGCGCATCACCAACATGCGCAGCTTCATGCCGCTCTTGCCACGCAGGCCACGCAGTTCCAGCAGCTGTTCGGCCATCTGGCGGCGGCGGTCGGCCACACGCCGCAGCGCTGACTGGTGCAGCTGTTCGAACACCGTCTGTGCCGACTGCAGCAACATGGCCTGGCGGCGCGGCATCAACTGTGCGGCCAGCGCCTCTTCCAACGGCTGCAGCCGGCTGGCGCGCAGCAGCTGCGCGTTGTTTTCGACCCGCGCAGACATCGCGCGGCGTGCAGACAACGCATACACCCGCTCGCCCACCACGCCCAGCATGCGGGCCACATTCAGGCGCTGCTGTTCGATCTGCTGGTTCACCTCGGCCTCGCCCAGCAGCGGGTCGGCCAGCGTGTCGATCTTGTTCAGCACCACAAACCGTTCCAGCCCGTCCTGGCTGAGGTGGTCGCGCCACATGGCCAGGTCGGAACGGGTGACACCGGTGTCCGCAGCCAGCACGAACACCACTGCGTGGGCGGAAGGCAGCATGCCCAGCGTCAGTTCCGGCTCGGCACCCACGGCGTTCAGCCCCGGCGTGTCGATGACGACAAGGCCACGTTGCAGCAGCGGGTGAGGGTAGTTGACGATGGCGTGCCGCCAGGCCGGCACTTCTACCTGTCCGTCGGCCATGAGCGGCGGGTTGTCGTCGAGCTGCGAGTCGTGCCAGAAGCCCAGGGCCACCGCCTGTTTCTTGCTGACCGTGCAGGTTTGCGTGACGGCAATCATCGCCGTTGCCAGCGCGTCGGGCTGGTCGGGGTTCAGTGGAACGTGTTTCCAGTTCTGCGGGTCGGCCCGCAATTCCGTCAACGACAAGCCCTGCAGCCGGGTTTCGATCGGCAGCAGCGAAAGACACGGCCTGGAACCAGACTCGTAGCGCATTTCAACCGGGCACATCGTGGTGCGGCCCGGGCTGGCCGGCAGGATGCGGCGGCCGGTGTCGGCGAAGAAAATGGCGTTGATCAGTTCGGACTTGCCGCGCGAGAACTCGGCAACGAAAGCCACCACCAGCTTTTCCGACGCCAAGCGCTGGCGCAGCGTGAGCAGCAGGTTCTGGTCACTTTCTTCCAGCAGGTCGTGAGCCAGCGTTTCCTGACCGAATGCCGACACCTGCTCGTCCAGCGCGCGGCGCCAGACCGCAAGGGCATCAAGACTGGTGACGATGGAACTGCTGGACATGGCTCAGTCAATGTAAGCGGCAAGGTGCGTCTGACACCATCCTAAATCACACCGGCGGGGCCTGAAAGGGCGGAAAGCGGGGCTGGTTTCACGCCGTTTCAAGCCCTCACGTCGCCGTGCGGCCCTTCGTCCAACCAGAACCGGTGCGCGGGCAGCCCCGTCGTCAGGCGGGTCAGCGGCGTTGGCAGTGGCCGCAAAAGTACGTGGAGCGCTGCGCCTGCACCATCCGGCGCACGGGTTCCAGACACAAACCGCAGGGCTGGCCGGCGCGGCCGTACACGGCGGCGTGGCGCTGGAAACTGCCACTCATGCCATGCACGTCGGTGAAGTCGCGCAAGGTAGAGCCCCCCATCTCAAGCGCCTGCGCCAGCGTGGAGCGCAGGGCCTCCAGCAGCCGACGGGCGCGGGGCCGGCTGATGCGGTCGGCCCGCAGGCCGGGGTGGATGCCGGCCTGGAACAGTGCTTCGCAGGCATAGATGTTTCCGGCCCCCACCATCACGTCGCCCGCCAGCAAGACCGCCTTGATAGGCGCGCGCCTACGCTGCAGGGCGGCATGGAAGGACTCGGGCGTCAGCGTCGGGTCGAACGGTTCAGCGCCCAGGTGCTGCAGCAGGCCTGCGGCCGGTGTTTCCTGCAGGCCCGCCGACCACACCACGGCGCCAAAGCGCCGCGGGTCGTGCAGCCGCAGCGTGCCCTGGCTCGTGTGCAGGTCGAAGTGGTCGTGCGCGCCGGGTGGGCCGGCTTCGGGCACGAGGGCCAGCGAACCCGACATGCCCAGGTGCATCAGCAAGCCGCCCTGGCCAGGCCCGGGCTGGGTCAGCGGCAGCCAGAGGTACTTGCCGCGGCGGGTCACGTCGCCCACCTGTTGGCCCTCCAGCGCACCGGTGTCGATGCCCAGCTGCCACCGCAACGGCTTGCCCAGTCGCGCAGACAGCACCGATGCCCCCTTCAGGGGCCCTGCGATCCCCCTGCGGGTGACCTCGACTTCGGGAAGTTCAGGCATGGTTCATTATGTGAGAATGAATCAGAAACCCCAGGAAACATGATGGCCCAAAGCACCCACGCGCACCCCCTGTTGCCGCGAGGTCTGGAGCCAGTTTCGGCTGCCCAGCAGGTGCGGGCTGGGAGCGGTGCGCTCTGGTTGCTGATGTTCGTGCTGGTCCTGCTCTGTGGCTTCAACGCCCAGGCGCAGGGCAAGAACGGCGATGAGGCCAAGGCCTCGGAGCCCGCAGCACCAGCGGCCAATTCCGCCATGGACGACCGGCTGATGTACCAGCTGCTGGTGGCCGAAATGGCGCTGGCCCAGGGCGACACCGGCATGGCCTATGACTGGATGCTGGATGCGGCCCGCCGCACGCGCGACGAAGGGCTGTTCAGGCGAAGCATCGACGTGGCGCTGCAAGCGCGCGCCGGCGACCAGGCCCTGGCCGCCGCGCGGGCCTGGCGCACCTCGCGGCCGGAGTCGCTGGAGGCCGTGCGCACGCAGTTGCAAATCCTGATGGTGATGCAAAAGGCCGACAGCCTGAGCGAACCGCTGCGGCAGCTGCTGGCCCAGAGCCCGGCCGCAGAGCGCGGCATGCTGATCGCCGCTCTGCCCCGCTTTCTGCAGAGGGCCGGTGAACCCCGGGTGGTGGCCACGCTGATGGAAGAAGCGCTGAAGCCCTACCGGCAGGCGCCGGCCACCCGTTCCCAGGCGGCAGTTGCATTGGGCCGGGCCTGGCTGGACGCGCGCGACACCGAGCGCGCCTGGGCACTGACGCAGGAAGCCTTCGCGGCCAGCCAGGAAGGGCCCGGCACGCCCGGGCCCGCATTGCTGGCACTGGACATGATGGCCAGCCAGCCGCTGGCCGAAGCAGCCGTGAAGAACTACCTGGCGGGAGTTTCGGCCGAAGCCGGCGTGCGCCTGGCCTATGCACGCACGTTGGCCGGCGCGCAGCGCTACACCGAGGCCATCGAACAGCTGGATATCGCGACACGCCAGGACCCCGGCTCGGCGCAGCCCTACCTGACCCTGGGCGCGCTGCACCTTGAACTGAAGCACCCCAAAGATGCACAGACCGCTCTGCTGCGTTATGTGGCGCTGGTCAGCACGGCGCAGGGCGCCGCAACCCACCTGA
Organism: Burkholderiales bacterium; assembly: GCA_043717565.1. Lineage (GTDB taxonomy): Bacteria > Pseudomonadota > Gammaproteobacteria > Burkholderiales > Burkholderiaceae_C > Rubrivivax. The sequence goes on from JAYSXE010000097.1 coordinate 48,470, forward strand.
CCAGCGAACCCGACAGTGATGGCGCTGACGACGACGCTTCCCGCCCTGACCGGGGGCTGGTGCAGGCCTGGCTGATGCTGGCACAGGCATCAGAACAACTGGGCGACTTTCCGGCCGCTGAAACCTGGCTGTCACGCATCGAAGACCCTGGCAGCCTGATGGAGGTTCAGACGCGCCGCGCTTCGATGCTGGTGCGCCAGGGCCGGCTGGACGAGGCGCTGCAGACCGTGCGCCGTCTGCCTGAAGCCAAGCCCGAAGACGCACGCGCCAAGCTGCTGGCCGAAGTGTCGGTGCTGCGCGAAGCCAAGCAGTGGTCTCAGGCTTACCAGTTGCTGGGCGCCACGCAGCAGCGGTTCGGCGAAGACGCCGACCTGCTGTACGAACAGTCCATGATGGCCGAGAAAACAGGCCGCCTGGAAGAGATGGAGCGGCTGCTGCAGCGCGTCATCGAACTGAAGCCTGCCAATGCCCACGCCTACAACGCGCTGGGGTATTCCTTGGCCGAGCGCAACGTGCGGCTGCAAGACGCCAAGCGGCTGATCCAGAAGGCCTTGGAACTGGCGCCACGCGACCCCTTCATCACCGACAGCCTGGGCTGGGTGGAATACCGGCTGGGCAACCTGGACGAAGCCCTGCGCCTGCTGCGGCAGGCCTGGAACGCACGGCCCGACACCGAGATCGGCGCCCACCTGGGCGAGGTGCTGTGGGCTCGTGGCTTGAAAGAAGAAGCCCGGAAGATCTGGCGCGAGGCCAAAAGCCGGGACCAGACCAACGAGGTGCTGCGTGAAGCCTTGACGCGGCTGCGCGTCGACCTGTGACCGCAGCAACGAAGGCCGTGCCGCCGCCGGGATGGGGGCGCTTCCAGCGCCGCCAAACGTTGGCAAGTCTGGGGTTGCTGCTGTCCCCGGTCATGACCGTGCTGCAAGGTTGCAGCACCGCGCTGCCTCAGCGCGGCGCCAGCCGCGACTGGACGCAAGGCCGCATGCTGCTGCGCGTGGACGCCACGGCCGCCCAAGGTGCCCAGAGCTTCACCGCCGCCTTCGAGCTGCAGGGCGACGGCACCACCGGTGAACTGCGCTTGCTCTCGCCGCTGGGCACCCGGCTGGCCACTGCTACCTGGTCGCCCAGCCGGGCGCATCTGGTCCTGCCCGCGGTTGAGCAGTCGTTCAACAACCTGGACGAACTGGCGCGGCAAGCCCTGGGCCAAGCCGTGCCGCTGGCAGCATTGCCCGACTGGCTGGCCGGCAGACCGTGGGGCGGTGCCAGCCATGAGCCACAACCCCAGGGCTTTGTTCAGCTGGGCTGGCAGGTGAACACGTCGGCCAGGGCCGAGGGCCTGGTGGAGGCTCGTCGAGCTGAGGCGCCGGCGGTGCTGTTGCGCGTGCGGCTGGAGTTGCCGGCATGAGCCTGATGGCGCTGTACGACGTGCCGGCCCCGGCAAAGATCAACCTGTTCCTGCACATCGTGGGCCGTCGCGCCGACGGCTACCACCTGCTGGAATCGGTTTTCGCGCTGATCGACTGGGCCGACACCCTTCACTTTGAACGCCGCGCCGACGGTCGGATTGCACGCCAGGACCTGGGCCCGGCCTTGCCGGCCGACGACCTGTGCCTGCGCGCGGCGCGTGCGCTGCAAGCTGCCAGCGGAACTCCATTAGGCGTGGACATCGCCGTGGACAAACAAGTGCCCTGGGGCGCGGGCATGGGCGGTGGCAGTTCCGACGCGGCCAGCACGCTGCTGGCCCTGAACCGCCTGTGGGGCCTGCACTGGCCTCGGCAACGGTTGGTCGAGATCGGACTGACACTGGGCGCCGACGTGCCCTTTTTCATCGGTGGCAGCAACGCCTTTGTCCAGGGCATCGGCGAAACGCTCACGCCGGTGCAATTGCGCCCGCGGGCCTACGCCGTCGTCAAGCCGCCTTCGAGTATTGCCACGCGAGACATCTTCGAGCATCCGACACTGCGGAGAGACACCTTGCCGCTGGTTGATGCTGCTATACTCTTGGGCTCACTGGACGACGGTGTTCCGTTCGGCTCCAACGACTTGCAAGGTGCGGCAGAAAGCTGCTGCACCGAGGTGAAAACCGCAGCAAGCTGGTTGGCCAACCGATTTGGCAACAGCCGCATGACGGGTTCCGGCAGTGCCGTCTTCTCCAGTGTCGGGTTTGAATCAGTTGCAGCCGCAGTGCCCAGGGCGACATTTCCGGTGGATGAATTGCCACCGGGTTGGGTAGGGCGGATGTGTCTGGGGCTGCAGCAACACCCCTTGCGGGGTTGGGCAGACTGACAGTCGGTTATGGGTGGTGGCGATGAGCCACAACCTGTGTAGGGGAGTCGCCAAGTTGGTAAAGGCATCGGATTTTGATTCCGACATGCGAGGGTTCGAGTCCTTCCTCCCCTGCCAAATTTCCACGCCAGCCGGTGCAGCCGCGTCGGCCTTCAACCACCGCTCGGGCACCTGTCTGGGCGCTCGATGACTGCACTGGAACAAGCCCGGGCAGGCGTTGACGGAGTATCCACCGTGCTGTTCAACACCGTGCTGTTCACCGGCAACGCCAATCCGGTGCTTGCGCAGGAAATTGCCACCTCGCTGGGCATTGAACTCGGGCAGGCTTCGGTAGGGCGCTTCTCAGACGGCGAAGTCACGGTTGAGATCCGGCAGAACGTGCGCGCTCGCGATGTGTTTGTCGTGCAGTCCACCTGCAACCCCACCAGCGACAACCTGATGGAATTGCTGCTGATGGTGGACGCGCTCAAGCGCGCCAGCGCACGGCGGATCACCGCCGTCATCCCCTACTTCGGCTATGCACGGCAAGACCGCCGCCCGCGCAGCACGCGTGTGCCCATCAGCGCCAAGGTGGTGGCCAACCTGCTGGAAACGGTGGGTGTCGAGCGCGTGCTCACGATGGACCTGCACGCCGACCAGATCCAGGGGTTCTTCGACATTCCGGTCGACAACATCTACGCCAGCCCGGTGCTGCTTTCAGACGTGCAGAGCAACAAGCACCCCAATCTGGTGGTGGTGTCGCCCGACGTGGGCGGCGTGGTGCGAGCACGCGCGCTGGCCAAGCAGCTCGACTGCGACCTGGCCATCATCGACAAGCGCCGGCCCCAAGCCAACGTGTCCGAAGTGATGCACGTCATCGGTGAAATCGACGGCCGCACCTGCGTCATCATGGACGACATGATCGACACCGCCGGCACGCTGGTGAAGGCGGCCGAAGTGCTGAAGGCCCGCGGCGCCAAGCGCGTGGTGGCCTATTGCACCCATCCCGTTTTTTCGGGCCCTGCGGTCGAACGCATCAAGGGTTCGCAGATGGACGAGGTGGTCATCACCAACACCATCCCGCTGTCAGACGCCGCCAAGGCCTGCGGCAAGATCCGCCAGCTGTCGGTGGCCTTCCTGTTTGCCGAAACCATCCGCCGCATCAGCGACGGCGAATCGGTGACTTCACTGTTTGCCGAGCAGAACAACAATTTCTAGCGCTGGCGCGGCCATGCCGCTTCAGGGCTGACACCCGGGCCGAAAGGCCTTCAACCCCCAGGCGCCTGGTCGCGGGCGCCTTGTTTCCACCTGGAGTATTTCCATGAAATTCACCGCTTTTGAGCGTACGCAGCAGGGGACCGGAGCGAGCCGCCGCCTGCGCCACGCCGCCAAGGTCCCTGGCATCGTCTACGGTGCCGGCACGCCCGCCATGATCGAACTCGATCACAACGCCCTGTTCTTTGCGCTGAAGAAAGAAGCCTTCCACTCTTCCATCCTCGACATGGAATTGGCCGGCAAGACACAGAAGGTCCTGCTGCGCGACTTCCAGATGCACGCCTACAAGCCGATGGTCATGCACGTGGACTTCCAGCGCGTGGACGAGACCACCCGCCTGCGCAAGCGCGTGCCGCTGCACTTTGAAGGCGAAGAGAACTCACCGGCCGTGAAGACCGACAAGTGCCTGGTCAGCCATGTCAGCACCGACCTCGAAATCGAGTGCCTGGCTTCTGCGCTGCCCGAGTTCGTGAAGATCGACCTGTCGGGTCTGGCGAAGAACCAGAGCCTGCACGCCAGCGACCTGAAGCTGCCCGAAGGCATCAAGGCCGTGCGCCATGGCACCCAGAACCCGGTGATCGTGACCGTAACGGTGCCCAAGGCCGAAGAAGAAGTGGTGGCAGCACCCGTGGTGGCCCCCGCCGAAAAGGGCAAGGGCGCCAAGCCCAAGAAGAGCGAAAAGCAAAACGCGAAGTGATTCGCAGCTGCCCGCAACGGCAGCACCCCCAAGAGAAGGCCCCACCCTGTGGGGCTTTTTTTTGCCCGGCCCCTACTGATAATTCGAAGCCATGATCCGATTGATTGTTGGCCTGGGCAACCCAGGCGCCGAATACGAGGCCACGCGCCACAACGCAGGCTTCTGGTGGGTGGACGCACTGGCCGCGCAACTGCGCGCGCCGTTGCAGCCCGACCGCGGCTACCAGGCCGTGGTGTCGCGTGTGAACCAGGCGCCCGGTGCCAGCGGGCCCGTCTGGCTGCTGCAGCCCATGACGTTCATGAACCGTTCCGGGTTTTCCGTTGCCACGCTGGCGCGCTTCTTCAAGCTGGCGCCGCAAGAGGTGCTGGTGGTGCACGACGAACTGGACCTGCAGCCCGGCCAGGCGAAACTGAAGTTTGGCGGCAGCGCCGCCGGCCACAACGGTTTGAAGGACATCACGCAGATGCTGGGCACGCAGGACTACTGGCGCCTGCGCCTGGGCATCGGCCACCCGGGCGTGAAAGCCGAGGTGGTGAATTACGTGCTGAAGAAACCGTCGTCTACCGATCGCGAAGCCATCGACAAGGCCACGATCCAGTCGCTGCAGGCGCTGGAGCCGCTGCTGGCCGGTGACATGGACCGCGCGCTGGCCATCGTCCATGCACAGCCCCCCAGGCCCAAGCCACCCCGCAAGCCGCCGGCCGCAGCCGCCAGTGGTGAAACACCCGCGGCACCCGCTGCAAACCCCACCCACAACCCTGACGCCGGAGACTGAACCGCCATGTTCAAGAAAGCCTGCATCGCCGCCTTCGTTTCACTGACCGGCCTGGCCCTGCCAATGACCGGGCTGCAGGCCAAGACCGTGTGGAAGTGTGGCGAGGGCGGGCGCGCCTACTCAGAAAGCCCCTGCCCCGGTGGCAAGGCCGTGAATGTGGCCGATGTGCGCAGCAGCGCCGATGTGCGGACCGCGCAAGACAGCGTGAAGCGGTCTCAGGACCTGGCCGACCGCATGCGAAAGCAGCGGCTGGAAGACGAGAGGCGCAACCTGGTGGCCAATGCGGGGGCGGCAAACCTGGGGCCCCACAAGGCGCCGGTCGTGAAACCCGACGCGGCCGTCAAGACCAAGAAGAAGGCGAAGCCCCCGCGCCGCCACCCGCGGGCAACTGCTGAAGAAGAAGGTACTTTGCGTTCAGCTGCTGCTTCGTCTCAACGAAAGCGGGATTGACCGGAATGCAGGCCACCGGGCACACCTGCACACACTGCGGTTCGTCGAAGTGGCCGACGCATTCGGTGCACCGGTGCGGGTCGATCTCGTAGATCTCTTCACCCATGCTGATGGCGTCGTTCGGGCACTCGGGCTCGCAAACGTCGCAGTTGATGCACTCATCGGTGATCCACAGGGCCATGGCGGTCTCAGGCCTTCAAGCTTCGGTTTGTTTCACGCGCTCTTTCAGCCTGCGAAGGACTGAAGGCGCGACGAACTTGGACACGTCGCCGCCCAGCGAAGCGATTTCGCGCACGAAGGTGGCGCTGACAAACTGGAACTGGTCCGACGGTGTCATGAACACGGTCTCAACATCGGGCATCAGCTGGCGGTTCATGCCGGCCATCTGGAACTCGTATTCGAAATCGGTCACCGCACGCAGCCCGCGCACCACCACCTGGCCGCCGTTTTCGATCACGAAGTCGCGCAGCAGGCCGCGAAAGACCATGACTTCAACGTTCTTGAACTGAGCAGCAGCTTCTTGTGCGATCTCGAGCCGTTCACTGACGGTGAACATGGTGCGTTTGTGATGGCCGGCCGCCACCGCCAGGATCAGGCGGTCGAACAAGCGCGAGGCGCGCCGCGTCAGGTCTTCATGGCCCAGCGTCATCGGGTCAAAGGTGCCTGGGTAGACGGCGGTGATGGGCATGGTGGTGGTCATCGCAGGCCTTGCAGGAAGGGCGCCACCAGGGGGCGGCTGCACCAGTGTAGCCGCAGGACCTGCGCGCGCTGATGTGGGCGCAGACAGGGTCGCAGACAGGGGCGCGGACAGGGGCGCAGACTGGAGCGGAGAACGGAGCGCAGACACAAGCGCTCATGCGACCTTTGCTGCGCGGCCCGGGGCCGCCGTCAGCGGCTGCGGCTGCTGCCGGCCGGCGCCGGGTCGATGCCCATGGCACTGGACAAGCGCCCCGCCAACACCAGCAGGCGCAGGCGCAGTTTGTCCTGCCGGTTGTTCTGTTCTGCCAGGCGCTGCACCACCGCCATGCGGCCGTCTTCCAGCTGAATCAACTGCTGCAAGGTGCGGCGGCCCGCTTCGAACTGCACACGGCCGGCACGGAGCAGCGCGTTGTACTGCTCAGCCTGGCTCTGCAACTGCACCAGGGCCTGTTCGCCGCTGACGAGTCTGGGCACGATGGATGCCAGCTCAGACACCAGGCCTTGTTCAACACGGGCCACCTCGGCCAGTGCGCCTTCGGCCCGCGCCTGCATTTCACGGCGCTTGGCGAAGGTTTCGCCGCCCAGTGGCATTTCCCAGCGCATGCCCACCGCCCAGTTTTCCAGCGGTGACGTGGTCTGCGCCGGTTTAGTGTTGTCGCTGAGGCGTTTGCGCGCATCCAGGTCGACACGTGGCGCCGCCAGGTTGGCCGCACTCACCACGCGGTGGCCAGCGGCCTCGGCCCGCAAGCGGGCCACACGCACGCCAGCGGGCGTCAGGTTGCGCGTTTCTTCTGCCGAGATGCGCGGCAAGGTCTGCGGCAGCACCGCAGAAACCGGCTCGCCCACCAGCGCGCTCAGCGCACCCAGTGCACCGGCCAGTTCCGACGCCGTGACCTGGTGGGACAGCTGGGCATCGGTCAACGAGTACTCGGCCTGCTGCAGGTCGGCATCAGACAGCCTGCCGGCCTTGAGCTGTGTGCGCGCCTGTTCGACCCAGCGCTCGATGGTCTTCACGCGCACCAGCGACGGCTCCAGCAAGAACTGCCAGCGCCAGGCGTCGAGATAGGTGTTGGTGATGCGCTCTGAAGCCAGGTCCAGCGCCTGGCCCAGGTCTTCGGTGGCGGCGGCCCACTCGCGTTCGGTGGCCGTCACCTCGGCGGCGTCGACGCCGCCGTTGTAAACGTTCCAGCGCAGCAGCAGTTCGCTGCGGTCGACACGGCGGCCGATCTTGCGGCCGAACTCCTCGTCGTGGCCGTCGCCGGCGGTGACCCCCACGCCCAGCGTCGGCCAGAAGCGCGACTTGGACTGCTTCAAACGCTCCTGCGCCACCGATTGCGCCGCGGCTGCGATGCGCACCTGGGGGTCCCAGGGAACCGAGCGGGCCAGCAGGTCGCGCAGTCCGGCGGCTCCCCTTGATGGCGCAGCGGTTGCGGCCATGGCTGCAGGGCTGCCAGCCGGCACCGGGGTCTGGGCCTGAGCCGTGTTCAGGCACAACAGCGTGGCGATTGCCAGTACCCGCAGCGGGCCAATCTGGGCACGGCTGGCGCATGACGCAGACCGATGGAGGCGAAGACTTGTTTTCATCGTTCCTGCAGTGACGACTTCAGCCCACGAACCACCGGCTTCAGCACGTACTCCAGCACGCTGCGCTCGCCAGTCAGAATGCCCACGTCCACCGGCAGGCCAGCGGTCACCGGCAAGGGCTTGCCGTCCTGCATCAACTGGCCCTGCGGGCTGGACAGCTGAACTTCGAAGTAGGGTTCGTTGCGCTCGTCGAGCACGGCGTCGGCACCCACCCGCGAGACGGTGGCTTTCATGCGGCCGTAAGACGAGGTGTCATAGGCCAGCACGCGCACGTTGGCGTCTTGGCCCACGCGGATGAAACCCACATCGCTGGGCTTGATGCGCACGGTCAGCATGATGTCGCTTTCGATCGGCACGATCTCCATCAGCGCCTTGCCCGGTTGCACCACGCCGCCGCGGGTGTTGACGCTGATGCGGTTGACGACGCCGTCCACCGGCGCCACCAGGTCGCGCCTGAACACCCGGTCTTCACCGCCCGCGATGTTGCTGGCCAACGCGCCGGCCTTGGTCTCGAATTCAGCCAGCTGCGCGCCCCACTGCGCGCGCGCCTTGGCTTCGGCTTGTGCCAGCTGCGCTTGCGCTTCGGCCAGGCCGGCGCGCAGTCGCGGCACCGAAGCCTCGACGCCGGACAGTTCATTGCTCGCGGCCAGCAGCCTTTGCTGCGAAGCCAGGTAGTCGGCCCGTGAGCCGGCCGACTCGCGAAACAGCCGCTCTTCGATCTGGAAGGCCTGCTCGCTGAGCGTTACCGACTTGCGCAAGTTGGCCGACCGGCTCTGCGCTTCCAACAGTTCATTGCGCTTGCTGCTGACCGCTTCACGCGCCGCTGCCAGCAAGGTTTCGTGTTCGCGCCGGGCGTCCTTGTGCAGTGCCAGTTCCTGCGCCACCACCGCCGGCCCCGCAGCCGCCACCTCGGCCGGAAACTTGGGGTCGGTGCCCGACAACAAAGCGCGCATGCGCGCAGCACCAGCCAGCGCACCCAGCCGGTATTGCTGATTTTCACCCAACGACGCGGCGTACTGCGCGCGGTCCAGGCGCGCCAGCAACTGCCCCTTCTTCACGTTCTGGCCGGCCGTCACCAGCAGTTCCTGCACCACACCGCCTTCCAGGCTTTGCACTTCCTGCAACTTGCTGGGCGGCACCACAGCGCCGCGGGCATTGACGGCCACGTCCAGCTTGCTGAAAGCCGCCCACACCAGCAGCACCAGTTGAAATGCCAGGATCAGGCCGACGATGGCCTTCACGGCCCGGCCGGCTTCGTAGTCGGGGTCGATGTGGCGCGCGGCAGCCGCGCCGCCCAGGGACAGGCCAAAGCTCATGCCGCCCTCCCCTTGGCGCCGAATTGGTCGCTCATCACCACCTTGTTTTTCGACCCGGCACTGCTGGCATCGTTGGTCGCGCGCTGGGCCAGTGAACGCAGCACCTCGTCACGCGGGCCGTCGGCCACCACGCGGCCGCGGTCAAACACGATCAAGCGGTTGACGGCATTGAGCATGGCCATGCGGTGGGTGACGAGGATGATGGTCGTGTCTTTCAACGACCGCAGCTGCTGGATGAGCTTCAGCTCGGTTGCCGGGTCGATCATGCTGCTGGGTTCGTCCAGCAGCAGCATCTTGGGCTCAGTGAGCAAGGCGCGCGCAATGGCCACGGTCTGACGCTGGCCACCCGACAGGCGTTCGCCGCGTTCACCCACCTCGGTGGCCACGCCTGCGGGCAGTTGCGCCACGGTGTCTTCCAGGCAGGAAGCGCGGATGGCGGCCACCAGCGCCGCGTCGTCGGCCTGCGTGCGGCCCAGTTCGATGTTCTCGCGCACCGTGCCGTGGAACAAGGTCACGTCCTGCGGCACATAACCGATCTGGCGGCGCAGGCTCAGCGGCTCGATCTGTGTCGTCACCAGTTCGTCCACCAGCACGCTGCCGCTGCTGGGCTCGTACTGGTTCAGGATGAGCCGCAGGACGGTGCTCTTGCCAGAGCCCAGCTTGCCGATGATGCCCACCTTCTCGCCGGGCCTGATGCGAAGGCTCAGGCGCTCGATCAGCGGCGGGCTGTTGGGATAGGCAAAGCTGACATCGCGGAATTCGACGGCGCCCACCAGCGGCGGCGCGTGCAGGGTGGCACTGCTGTCGTCTGAAGGCGCCTGCATGATCTTGTCCAGCGCGTCGAAAGCCAGCTTGGTCTGTTGCCAGCGCACGATGAGCCCCGAGATCTGGTTGGCCGGGCCCACGGCCCGCGCCGCCAGCATGGTGCAGGCGATGATCTGCCCCACGGTCATCAGGTGTTCGGCCGCCAGCACGGCGCCGAAAGCGACGACGGCAATGCCCGCCGCGGCGGCGATGGTGGCGTTGATGTAGGTGACACGCGACGTGAGTTCGCGCGTGTGCATCCCGTTTTGCGAAATGGCCTGGGTCAACGACTCCCAGCGGCGGCGGCTCCAGGCCTCGGCACCGATGGTCTTCACGGTGTCCAGCCCGTTCATGGTCTCGAACAGGTGGGCCGTTCGCTGCGAACTTTCCTTCATCGACTGGCGCACGCTGCTGGCCAGCGCCGGTCGGGCCGCCCAGGCCACCCCGACGATGGCCACGATGGCCGCCAGCGGCACCAGCGCCAGCCAGCCGCCGATGAGCGCTATCACCAGCAAAAACAAGAACAGGAACGGCAGGTCGCCCAGCACCGTCAGCGTGCCGGTGGTGAAGAAGTCGCGCACCGACTCGAAGTCGCGCACCGTGTTGGCCAGCACACCACCCGAAGCCGGGCGGCTGGAAGCACGCAGGCTCAGGCACTTCTGGAAGATGTGGGTCGACAGCGCCACGTCCATGCGCCGGGCGGCAGTTTCCAGCAGGTGGCTGCGGGCCAACCGCATCGCCAGTTCAAACAGCATGATCAAGCCCACGCCAATGGTGAGCACCCACAAACTGTTCAACGCGTCATTGGGCAGCACGCGGTCGTACACCGCCATCGTGTAAAAAGGAATCAGCGCTGCGAAGATGTTCAGCGTCAGCGTCCCCAACAAGGCCCAGCCGAACATCCAGCGGTTGCGGTTGAAGACGTCCCAGAACCAGTTGCCCGGGCGGGTCAGCGAATACAGCAGGCTGCGCTGGTCGAAGTACAGCTTGGGCCGAACAGCCAGCCAGCGCGCGCCGGGCATTTGCTGGTTCAGGGCATCGGCATTGAACCAGCGGCTGCCCTGGATGCCGGGCGTGTGGCATTCATAGCGGCCGTCGCGCAGTTCCAGCACCACCAGCGGGCGGCCTTGTGCGTCGATCAGCAGCGCCGGCAGTTCACTGGCCTTGCGCACCGCCCCTGCCGGCAACGGCGTGGCCACCAGGCCGGCCTGTGACAACAACGGGTCCAGGTCGTCCAGCCCCCCCACGGCCGCAGCGGCAGCCCGCATGGGTTCCAGATGCACCGTGGTGCCTAGAAACTGGGCCAGGAAGACGGCGGCCTCCAGCAGTTCGCCAGAAGCGAGCTGCTGTGACTGCGGCGTAAGGGTTTCGTCCATCAGCGCTGGTGGCCGGTCATTGGAGCCGGCAGGTTGTGCAGTTGTCGCACCACTGGGGGCTTTTCACGGCCCCCCACGGCGGCGATTGGTTGGGTTGTCCACGTCGCAGGCCTTGACTTCGGCTGTTGTGTCGCCGTGCTTGAGCCGGTGCAGGCCTGCCGGAACCGTGGCTTGCGGCGCCAAGGTCGATGGTGTGAACAATTGACTGCGCATGCGCTTGGCGAGCCTGTTTGTGCGAACCCCAGAAAACACAAATCCCCGACCCCGTGTACCGGCGGCGGGGACCGCGCGGTGCACGCCCCTCAGCGTGCGCCGCGCCTGCCTTCAGGCTGGGGTCAGGCGGCCAGGCTGGCGAGCTGCTCCAGTTCTGCGCGGCTCAGGGCAGACAGCTGGCGCAGCAACTCGCCTGCTTCGGCGCAGCTGCTGTCTTCTGACTGATGGCGGCAGTTGCCGCCACCGGAGGAGCCAACCATCGCGTCCAGCTCGTGTTCGCCCGTGCCCAGCAACTCACCGATGGTCGGCAGCGCCGCCCCGGCAGCCAGCGCATCCGACTTGTCGACGCTGAAGTACACGTCGGTCATAGTCACCTGCTGGCCGTTGGCCAGCGTGGCGCTGCTGGTTTCACCGTGCACGTTGCCCTGGCTGTCGGCGTAGAAGTTTTGGCCGGTCAGGCTCAAGCTCAGGCTGGTGACGCCGGCTTGCGCCAGGGTCATCAGTTCGCCGGCGTCGGACTGGTGGTTGCCATTGACGTCTTGCCAGACCAGCAGTTGGGCAAAGTCAGTGTCCAGCATGTCCACCATGCCGTCGCCGTTGCTGTCATGGCTGCCCAGCTTGGCGTAACCAGCGCCCTTGCCCGTGCCGCCGAACAGTTCCGCCGAGCTTTCGATCTTGCCGTTGCCGTCAACGTCGATGGCCAGGAAGCCGTCGCCGCCGGAGATCCAGCCCGACTTCACCGCGTTGCCGTTGCCGAAGAGGTCGAAGGTGCCTGCAGCGTCGCCGCGTGCAACCGTCTGGATGCCATTGCCGTCCAGGTCGATCACGATGGGCGTGACACCCACGTCCCAGGTGTTGTCGTGCTCACCTGAATCCAGCGTTGTGTAATCGGTGTAGGCGATTCCGTTGTTCGGGCCTGTGGCGTCGGAGTCCCGGCTGTCGTCATTGCCGACGTTGACCTTTGCCCAACTCCAGGTGGCCACGCTCTTGCCATCGGCGATGTGGATGCCGGTGCTCTTGTCGAAACCGATGCGGTAGGTTCCGGGGTCGACGTTGGCAAACTTGTAGTTGCCGTTGCTGTCGGTGGTGGTGGTGGCAATGGTGGTGCCCTTGCTGTCTTGCAGCAGCACCCTGACATTGCGCACGCCAGCTTCGCCGCTGTCCTGGTAGCCGTCGTGGTCCCAGTCGGCAAACACGCGGTCGCCGATGCAGGCCTTGCGGTAGATGCCGGCGTCAACGTCGGTGATGTTCTGCCCCACGCCCAGCGAAATGGTGCTGGTCAGGCCCGCGCTGTTGATGTCGCTGTCGGCACCGTCGGCACCCACGTCCTGCCGGGTCACGTGGTAGCCATTCGGCGACACCACCTGAACCTTGTAATCACCGGCATCGACGCCGTTGAACACGTAGTTGCCTGAAGCGTTGGTCGTGGTGGTGCCCACCACGTTGCCCGCGCTGTTCAGCAGACGCACCGTGACGCCGCTGACACCGGCTTCACCAGCGTCCTGCACGCCGTTGTAGTTCTTGTCTTCCCACACGCGGTCGCCAATGCTGCCCTTGGCGGCTGGTGGTGTGGACGTTGGCGCGCAGAAAGTGATGTGGCTGAGCTTGAAGAAGTCTTCAGGCGTCATGTCGGTGGTGTCGGCCGCGATGATGAAGATGTTGCCCATCACCTCGCCCTTGTTGATGTCAGCCACCCGCGAAGTCGAGGATTCGGTCAGGTTCACTTCCGTGAATGCCGCGCCCGACAACGTGGCGCCGGTCAGGCTGGTCAAGGTGCTGCTGGAATTGGCAACCCACACCTGGATGTCGCTGTCACCCGAGACATAGCCCAGCGAAACCTTGTCCACCACAACGGCCTGCGAGAACTGGAACACCACGTAGTTGTTCTTGTCGACGTTGTCGATGGTGTGCTTGTCCTTGCCGCCGTTGCCTTCGTGGCGGTCGGTCACACCCAGGCCGCCGTTGTAGGCACCCAGGAAGGCCGAATCGAAGCCGCTGCCGCCCTTGGACTGGCTGAAAGCCCGGGCCGTGATGGTCACGCCCGTGGCCGCATCGGTATAGGTGCGCGTGTTGCCGTCCGAGCCGTCCGTTGCCGAGTTGCCCTGCAGATTGACGGTGGTGCAGATCTTGTTGGGGATCGCCCTCAGGCCAGCGTCCACGCTGCGGTTCGTTTCACCGCTGGCCAGGGTCACCGAGCCCGTGCGACCGGTGTTCTGGTCGGCGTCGCTGTCTGTGGCGTCATTGCCCGTGTTGGCGACCGTGAAGTTGAAGCCGGCTGGCTTGTCGAACTGCACGCTGTAGGTGCCGGCGTCCAGGTTCGTGAACAGGTAGTCGCCAGTGCCATTGGTGGTCTGGGTGCTGATCACATTGCCCGCTGCGTTCAGCAGCTTCACCGTGACACCCGCAACGCCCGCTTCGCTGCCGTCTTGCTGGCCATTGCCGTTGGTGTCGTTGAAGACACGGTCACCCAAGGCGGCCGGGCGGTCGTCGACGAAGTCGTTGCCCGTGCTCTGGCCACCCGCGGGAACCGTCGCAGCGATGCTGTTGAGGTTGCCGCCGTCCTTGTCGCTGACGTCGTTGTAGCCCAGCAGGTTGGTCTGCTCGACCGTGTAGTTGCCTGGGGT
>JAYSXE010000098.1:0-3819 GCA_043717565.1 Burkholderiales bacterium
GGACGTGAAGCTGATGATGCAGACCGAGGTGGCCGAGGTCTTCGAGCCCTACCACCACGGCCGCGGCAGCAGCAGCACCATGCCGCAAAAGCGCAACCCCATTGCCAGCTGCTACATCCACGCCGCCATCAGCGTGGTGCGTCAGCACAGCGCAGCGCTGATGGACGCCATGGTGGCCGACCACGAGCGCAGCACCGGCCCTTGGGAGATTGAATGGATCGTGCTGCCCGAAGCCTTCTGCCTGATGGCCGGCGCGCTGAAGCAGAGCATCGCCGTTGTTGAAGGCCTGGAAGTCGACCCGGCCGCGATGCGCCGCAACATCGACATGACGCAGGGCCTGGTGATGAGCGAGGCGGTGATGATGGGCCTGGGCAAGTTCATCGGTCGCGAATATGCGCACGACCTGGTGTACGACCTGTGCCGCGAAGCGCTGGCCAAGAACGTGCCGCTGCTGGACTTGCTGGCCGCACACCCCGAAATCAGCCGCCACGTGGACCGCCAGGCGTTGCAGGCGATGCTGGACCCCGCCAACTACCTGGGCCAAAGCGGCGTTATGGTGGACCGCGTGCTGGCGCGCATGCGGGGCTGACACCGTCGCAGCGCCATCCGGCAGGTTGCGGCGCGCGGCCCGAGCAGGGCCGTGACCTTCGCGCCAGCGGCGCGCGCCTTGCAGGCGCCGCCGCCGCGCAACGGTTCAGATCTTTCCCAACGCCCGCAGGATCTTTTCAGGTGTGATGGGCTGCGAACTCACGCGTGCACCAAAGGGCGCCAGCGCGTCGTTGATGGCATTCATCACCGCCGCTGGCGCCCCGGCAGTGCCGGCTTCGCCGGCGCCCTTGGCGCCCAGCAGTGAACTCTTGGTGGGCGACTGCACATGCGACACCACGATGTCGGGCATCTCGGCCGCCATGGGCACCAGATAGTCGGCCATGTTGCCGTTGCGCAGCGTGCCGTCGGTGTCGTACAGGCATTCCTCGAACAGCGCGCCGCCAATGCCCTGCACGATGGCGCCGCGCATCTGTTCGTCCACCAGCATGGGGTTGATGACGCGGCCGCAGTCTTCCACCGCCCAGTGCTTCAGCAGCTTCACGAAACCGGTGTCCATGTCCACTTCGACGTGGCTGACCTGCACGCCATTGGTGAAGATGAAAGGGTAGTCGCGCTGCGCGTAGTGGCGCGTCACCATCAGCTCGGGCGTGAAGTCCTTGGGCAGGGTGTCGCTGCGGAAGTAGGCGATGCGGCCCAGTTCTGCCAGGTCGAGCAGGTTTTCCTGCGTCAGGGCGTCGACCACTGAACCGCGGCGCACGCGCAGCCCGGCGACGTCGCGCTTCAGGATGGTGGCGGCAACGGCGGTGATGTTGTGGCGCAGCGCCTGGCCCGCCAGCAGCACCGCTTCGCCGCCGATGCCGGCACCCCGGCTGGCCCAGGTGCCGCCGCCATAGGGCGCGGTGTCGGTGTCGCCGGTGACCACGCGCACGCGGGCGATGTCCACGCCAACGGCGTCGGCGGCAATCTGCGCGAAGATGGCCTCGGCCCCTTGGCCTTGTTCGCCCACGCTGCTCATCACCGTCAGTGCGCCGCTGGGTTCCAGCCGCAGCGTGGCGCCGTCTTGTGAAGCGATGCGCGCACCGCCCACGCCGTAGAAGGCCGCGCTGGGGTTGGTCAGCTCTATCAATGCCGCCACGCCAATGCCGCGGTGCACGCCGGTGGCGCGCAGCGCCTTCTGTTCTTGGCGAAGCACGTCGTAGTTGCACACGCGGCGCGCTTCGCGCAGGCAGGCCTCGTGTGACAGCACTTCCAGCTTGATGCCTGACGCCCCGGTGGCCGGGTAGGCGTTGTCGGGTATGACGTTGGCCTCGCGCAGTGCGATGGGGTCCATGCCCAGCCGGGCGGCCAGGCCGTCCACCAGCGCTTCGGTCACGGCGCAGGCGATGGGGTGCCCCACGCCGCGGTATTGGCAGGTGGGCACCTTGTTCTGGAACACCACCTTCAGTTGCGCCCTGTAGGCCTTGTGCTTGTAGGGCCCGCCGGTGAGATTGACAACCTGGTTGCCTTCGATGCCGCTGGTGCGCGGAAACACGCTGAAAGGGCCGATGCCCGTGAGGTCGTCGATCTCGAAGGCCAGTATTTCGCCGCTGCGCGTGGCTGCGATGCGCGCCTTGATGCGGTGTTCACGCGCATGGATGTCGGAGATGAAACTTTCCAGCCGGTCGGCCACGAACTTCACCGGGCGCTTCAGCATCATGGCCAGTGCCACGGTGGCGAAGTCGTCGGGGTAGGCGTGCACCTTGATGCCGAAGCTGCCGCCCACGTCGCGGCAGACCACGCGCACCTGCGATTCCTGTAATTCGAACTGGCGGCAGTACAGGTCCTGCATCATGTGCGGGGCCTGGAACGAGTGGTACACGGTCAACTGGCCGCCTTCGGTGCCGGCACCTTCGCTGCGGTCGGTGCCGGGGCCGGGTTTCCAGTCGGCGATCTGGCAGCGGGGTTCCAGCGTCACGCCGGTGTGGCGGCCAAAGACGTAGGTTTCCTCGAAGGCCACCACGTCGGGGCGCGCGAAGGCTTCGTCCACGCCGCCGGTGTCCAGCTGGCGCTGGAAGCACAGGTTGTCGCCCAGTTCAGGGTGTATCAGCGGCGTGCCGGCATCGAGTGCGGTTTCGGTGTCCAGCACCGCGGGCAGGTCTTCCCATTCCACCTGCAGCAGCGCCAGCGCGTCTTCGGCGCGGGCGCGGGTTTCGGCCACCACCGCCACCACCGGTTCGCCCTGCCAGGTGGCGCGGTCCATCGCCAGCGGAAATTGCGGTGCGCTCTTGATGCCGGCCAGGTGGCCCAGCGTCGCCACCCAGGGCTTGCACAGCGCGGCGATCTCGGGCCCGGTGACGACGGCAATCACGCCCGGCAGCGCCTGCGCCTCGGCGCGGTGAATGCGCGTGATGCGCATGTGCGCCACGGGGCTGCGCCAGAAGGCCACGTGCGCCATGCGGGGCAGCGTGATGTCGTCGATGTACTGGCCACGGCCCTGCGTGAGGCGGCGCGCGCCTTCACGCGGCAGCGCCACGCCG
Organism: Burkholderiales bacterium; assembly: GCA_043717565.1. Lineage (GTDB taxonomy): Bacteria > Pseudomonadota > Gammaproteobacteria > Burkholderiales > Burkholderiaceae_C > Rubrivivax. Next base: position 3,066 of record JAYSXE010000098.1, read on the forward strand.
ATGTGGCGCTGGTCTTCGGTGACGGCGGGCAGCTCGGCGCCCAGGTCGCGCCGGGTGGGGACTTCGGTGGGGTGGTTCATGCCGGTGTGGCCTGTGCGCGGGGTGCAAAGCGGCCGGCCCGCTGCTGTTCCAGCACGCTGCAGACGGCGTCGACGATGGCTTGGTAGCCGGTGCAGCGGCAGTAGTTGCCGCTCATCCATTCGCGAACCGCGGTTCGGTCGGCGTTGGGGCGGTGTTCCACCAGGTCCAGCGCAGCCATCAGCATGCCGGCGGTGCAGTAGCCACATTGCAGTGCGTTGTGTTCCACAAAAGCGTCTTGCAGCGCGCGCAGACGGGGCGAGGGCGTGGGCGTTTCCACGGTTTCCACGCGCCGGCCGTCGGCCTGTGCCGCCAACACCAGGCAGCCGCGCACCACCTGGCCGTCCAGGCGCACGGTGCAGGCGCCGCACACGCCGTGTTCGCAGCCCAGGTGCGAGCCGGTCAGTTCGCAGTCTTCGCGCAGGAAGTCGACCAGGTGCTTGCGGCATTCAACGTCGCGCACGATGGCCTGGCCGTTGACTTCGATGCGCACGCGGCGCGTGGGGGTGTCGATGGGGGTGTTCATGCGTGGGCCCGATGGGTTTTTTGAGGGTCAGCCCTGGGCCAGGCGGCCGACGGCGCGGCGCATCAGCGTGGCTGCGAACTGGGTCTTGGCCGCGGCCGAGTGGGCCAGGTCGGCATAGGGCTGCAATTCGGCGCGCAGCGCGGCATCGGC
>JAYSXE010000099.1:0-8781 GCA_043717565.1 Burkholderiales bacterium
CTCGCCCTGGTCGTTCTTGAATTCTTCGATCGCGACGTAGGACTCGCTCTTGAGGCCCGCGTTGACGACGACGTGGTTGAACTCGATGCGCACGACTTCGGCAGAGATGACCTCGCCGACGCGCATATCGTTGCTCTTGAGCGATTCCTCGAACAGAGCGGCAAACATGGAAGCGCCACCGGAGGCGGTGACGGTAGTGGTTACAGACATGGGTTTCCTGGCTTGCCCGGGGAAGTTGATTGCAGAGCCGGGCGTGCTTGCGGCAGGTGCCGCGGGTTGGAGTCGAACAACCCCTTGCGCCCAAGGACCTGACGGCCGCTGAAGGGGGGTGCAAGGGAACGGGTGCGGGCCGGTGTTGGGCTGGCCTGCGTTTCGGGTCAATCAGCCGGCTGGCAGAAAGGCCCCCGCGCTTGCCACCACACCAGCACCTGTTGCACCGATTCTTCGATGCCCAGAAAGCTGTTGTCGAGCAATTGCGCGTCTGCGGCCGGCTTGCAAGGTGCCACGCTGCGGTTCTGGTCCCGGGCGTCGCGTGCTTCCAAATCAGCGCGAAGACTGTCGATATTAGCGGCAATTCCCTTTGAAATCAATTGCTTATGCCGCCGCTGGGCGCGTTGGCTGGCGTCTGCGGTGAGGAAAACCTTCAGCGCCGCGTCGGGAAACACCACTGTGCCCATGTCGCGCCCGTCGGCCACCAGGCCCGGGGCGCAGCGGAAGGCCAGTTGCAGGCCGTGCAGCGCTTGCCGAACGGCCGGCAAGGCCGACACCTGCGACGCCAGCAGGCCCGTGCTTTCCTGGCGCAGTTCGTCGGTGACTTCGCGCCCGCGCAGCCAGGTGCGGCCGGCTTCTTCGCCCTGGCCGAAGCGCAGGTCCAGCAGGCTGGCAATGCGCGCCACGCGGGGCTCGTCCTCGGGCGAAACGCCGTCCCAACTGGCTGCCAAGCCCGTGGCGCGGTACAGCGCACCCGAGTCCAGCAGGTTCCAGCCCAGTTGCGCGGCCAACTCGGCGGCCAGCGTGCCCTTGCCTGAAGCGGTGGGGCCGTCCACGGTGATGACCGGCACATCGGCGGGCTGAGCATGGGCCACGCCAAACATAGCCTCGAAGTAGTCGGGGAAAGTCTTGCCCACGCAGCGCGGGTCCTGGATGCGCGTTGTGCACCGCGCGCCCAGCAGCGGGTTGAACGCGGCCAGCGACAGGCACATCGCCATGCGGTGGTCGTCGTAGGTTTGGATGCTGGCGTGCTGCCACTGCTGCGCGGGCCGGGCCATCGGATGCACTTCCAGGAAGTCGGGCCCTTCCACCACGTGGGCACCCAGCTTGCGCAGTTCGGTGGCCATGGCGGTTATGCGGTCGGTCTCCTTCACGCGCCAACTGGCAATGCCGGTCAGCCGTGTGGGGCTGTCGGCATACAGCGCCATCACGGCCAGCGTCATGGCGGCGTCGGGGATGGCCACGCAGTCCATCGAGATGCCCGCCAGCGGCCAGCGGCCGCGGTGCACTTCCAGCCAACCCGGGCCGGCCTTCACCTGCGCGCCCATGGCCCGGGCGGCGTCGACGAAGGCGATGTCGCCCTGGATGGAGTCAGCACCGACGCCCTTGATGCGCAGCGGCGCGCCGCCGTGGGCGGCCAGCGCTCCCATGGCGATGAAATACGAAGCTGAAGAGGCGTCACCCTCCACATGCAGGTCCTGCGGTGCCCGATAGGCCGCGCCCGCGGCAATGGTGAAGCGCTGCCAGCCCTGGCGTTGCACGTCGACACCAAAGCGGGCCATCAGCTGGATGGTGATGTCGATGTAGGGCTTGGAGATCAGTTCGCCCACCACGTCGATGTGCACCGGCTGCGCGCTGCGCGCCAGCGGCAGCGCCAGCAGCAGCGCGGTCAGGAACTGGCTGGAAACATCACCACGTACGCGGATCGGTTCGGCGGTGGCCAGCTGGCCGCCCGCGTGGCCGGTGACCTGCAACGGTGGGTAACCTGGTTGCCCCAGGTCGGTGATCTGGCAACCCAGGGGGCGCAGCGCGTCCACCAGGTCACCGATGGGCCTTTCGTGCATGCGAGGCACGCCGCGCAGGCTGAACGTGCCACCCTGCGTGGTGGCCAGCACCGCTAGCGCAGCAGCCAGTGGCCGCATGGCGGTACCGGCATTGCCCAGAAACAGGTCGGCCTGCGGCACCGCCAGCGTGCCGCCCAGGCCCGTCACTTCCAGCACCGCGCCGTGCTGGGCCAGCCCGCAACCCAGGGCGCGCAGGGCGTCCAGCATCACACGCGTGTCGTCGCTGTCCAGCAGGTCATGAACGCGGGTCGTGCCTGCTGCCATGCCGGCCAGCAGCAGCGCGCGGTTGGAAATGCTCTTGCTGCCGGGCAGCTGCACGGTGCCCGAAGCGGCGTCCAGCGGCGAAATGTCGATGAAGGGAATGTTGAACATGTCAGGGGGATCGGTGGCGATGCCGGTGCACAGGGCCGGCCGGGTGGGCGCTGGGTCAACGGCGGCTGGCGCCGCCTTCAGCTTTTGGGCCAGCCGCCCGGCGCCTGACTCAAGGGGTCGTGCACCGGGTTGGGTGCGCGCACCACGCCCATCTGCCAATTCGCGCGGCCTTCAGCCGGTGTGCGGATCAGGTCTTCCAGCGCCTCGGCGTTGCCTTCACGAATCACGTGCTCCAGCGCGGCCAGTGCATGGCGAAAGCGCTGCGACTGCTTCAGCACCTCTTCGCGGTTGGCCACCAGGATGTCGCGCCACATCTCGGGGTTGCTGGCGGCAATGCGCGTGAAGTCGCGGAAGCCCGGGCCTGCCAGCGACAAATAGTCGGCCCCGGCAGGCTGGTTCACCACAGCGCTGAAATACGCGAAGGCCAGCAGGTGCGGCAGGTGGCTGACGGCAGCAAATGCCGCGTCGTGGTTTTCAGGGCTCATGATCAACACGCGGGCGCCGATGGCTGCCCACACGTCAGTGGCCCTCTGCAGCAGAGCCGGCTCGGTCTGCGGCAACGGCGTCAGGATGACCTGGCGGCCGGCGTACAGGCCCGGGTCGGCGTGTTCGATGCCCGACACTTCTTTGCCCGCCACGGGGTGCGCAGGCACAAAACAGCCCACCTTTTCGCGCAGGCTGCGCCGCGCCGCGTCGACCACGTCGCGCTTGGTGCTGCCCACGTCCATCACCAGCACGCCGGGCTCGATCAACGCGCGGATGGTCTTCAGCGTGTTTTCGGTGGCTGCCACCGGCACCGCCAGCAGCACCAGGTCGGCACCGGACACAGCCAGCAGCGCAGACTCGGCCGCCACGTCGATGACGCCCTGCGCACGCGCGCGCTCGGTGGTCGAGGGCGACTTGCTGTAGCCCACCACCTGCTTCACCAGGCCCGCGCGCTTCAGCGCCAGTGCGAAGCTGCCGCCCATCAAACCGCAACCGATCAGCCCCAACTGATTGAACATGGTGTCGCTGAAGCCCCGCTTGTCAGTGAACGTCGACGGGGTAGCTGCCCAGCACCTTGAAGTAGGCACACACGCTGCGCAGTTCCTTCAGCGCTGCACCCACATGCGGTTCGTCCTGGTGGCCCTGGATGTCGATGTAAAAGTAGTACTCCCACTGGCCCGAACGTGCCGGGCGCGATTCAAAGCGGGTCATCGAAACGCCGTGCTGCTTCAGCGGTACCAGCAGGTCGTGCACGGCGCCCGGCCGGTTGGTCACCGACACCACCAGGCTGGTGCAGTCGTGGCCCGAAGCCTTGGGACCGGGCTGGTGGTCGGGGTGGGTGACGATGGCAAACCGCGTGCGGTTGTGGGCGTCGTCCTGGATGGCCGGCGCCAGCACGTGCAAGCCGTACTCAGAAGCTGCACGCGCACCGGCGATACCGGCCAGCCGGCTGTCCTGCGAAGCCAGGCGTGCGCCTTCGGCATTGCTGGCCACGGGGCGGCGTTCCACTTTGGGCAGGTGATTGCTGAGCCAGTTGTGGCACTGCGCCAGGGCCTGCGGGTGCGCGCAAACGGCCTCGATGCCCTGCAACGCATTTTCGCGCCGCAGCAGGTTGTGCTTCACCAGCAGGCTGGTCTCACCAATGACGAACAGCGGCGACGTCAGGAAGATGTCCAACGTGCGCGTGACCACGCCTTCATTGGAGTTTTCCACCGGCACCACGCCAAAGTCGGCCGCGCCCGCGGTGGTCATCTGGAACACCTCGTCCACGCTGGCGCAAAGCACCCGCGTGATGGACGAACCAAAGTACGACAGCGCCGCCTCTTCACTGAAGGTGCCGGCCGGGCCAAGGTAAGCCACCCGGGTGGGCGTTTCCAGCGACCGGCAGGCCGACATCACCTCGCGCCAGATCGGCGCGATGCTGCTCACCTGCAGCGGCCCGATATTGGCCGCTTTCAGGCCTTCAATCACCTGCGCCTCGCGCTCGGGCCTGAACACCGGTGAGCCCTGGTGCTTTTTCAGTTCGCCCACTTCAAGCGCCAAACCGGCTCGCCGGTTCAGCAGCGCGAGCAATTCACGGTCTACCGCGTCGATCTGGTTGCGCAGGACCAGCAGTTCGGGGCTGGCGCCGGCACTGCGGGCTGCGGCGTCGGGCAGGGGCTCGGGCACCGGTGTCACCCCGCTGCTCTACTTCTTGGTGCCGGCAGGCGGCGTGCCGCCCGTTGCGCCGCCTGCGGGCGGTGCCACACCCAGCCGTTTGGTGATGGATTGCTCCAGCGCCTTCAGCTTGGGGTCAACCGCGGCCCGTGAGTCGGTGATCAGCTTTTGCATCAAGGCCTGTTGGCTGTCCGCCGTCAATTGCTGGTACTTGCGGCTGACCGGAGATTCCAGCCAGGCAACCAGCGTCTTCAGTTCGTCTTCGTTCAGCTTGTCTTCCATCGCCGTGCCCAGCACAGAAGGCGCGAGCTTCAACGCGTTGGTGCGCAGCGTGGGCGCAATCTCGTCGAAGAACTTCTTCACGTCAGCCTGGATCTCGGTGCCAAGCAGTTCGCGCTTTTCGGCCGGCACGCGTTGCAAGGCCTGGCCCACTGCGCCCAGCACCTGCTGCGCCGTCTGGCCCGCCAATTGCGTGCCCATGGATTCAATGCCCGCCGACTGCAGTTGCAGCGCCTTCTGCACCAATTCCTTCTTGGCGGGGCTGGACGTGCTGCTGGATTGCGCCAGCGCCCAGGGCGTCACCGCCAGCGCAGCGGCCATGCCGGCGGCCGTCAGAACCTGCTTGAACATCATCATCCTTCCGTGCCAGCGTCGCCAGCGGTGGGTTCATCGCCTTCGGTGTCTGACGAAGGAGCGTCGTTTTCAACAATGCGTTGCAGCCCGGAAAGCTTGGCACCGTTGTCCAGTGCAATCAGTGTCACGCCCTGGGTGGCACGGCCCAGCTCTCGAATTTCCGACACCCGGGTGCGCACCAGCACACCCTGGTCGGTGATGAGCATGATCTCGTCGGTGGGCCTGACCAGCGTGGCGGCCACCACACGGCCGTTGCGTTCGCTCTGCTGGATGGCGATCATGCCCTTGGTGCCGCGGCCGTGCCGTGTGTATTCGGTGATGCTGGTGCGTTTGCCGTAGCCGTTTTCGGTGGCGCACAGCACGCTCATGCGCGAACTGTCGTCGCTGGCGTTGGCTGGATCTTCCTGTTCGGCCACCAGCATGGCAATCACCCGCTGGCCGGGTTCCAGGGCCATGCCGCGCACGCCGCGGGCATTGCGGCCCATCGCGCGCACGTCGTCCTCGTCGAAGCGCATCGCCTTGCCGCCGTCGCTGAACAGCATCACGTCGTGCTTGCCGTCGGTCAGCGCCGCGCCGATCAGGAAGTCACCCTCGTCCAGGTCCACGGCAATGATGCCCGCCTTGCGCGGGTTGCTGAACTCGTCAAGGCTGGTCTTTTTCACCGTGCCCAGCGCAGTGGACATGAACACGAAGTGGTCTTCGGGGAAACTGCGGAATTCGCCCGTCAGCGGCAGCACCACGGTGATCTTTTCACCCGGCTGCAGCGGGAACATGTTGACGATGGGCTTGCCGCGGCTGGCCCGGCTGCCTTGCGGCACTTCCCACACCTTGATCCAGTAGACGCGGCCGCGGTCGCTGAAGCACAGGATCCAGTCGTGTGTGTTGGCGATGAACAGCTGATCGATCCAGTCGTCTTCCTTGGTCTGCGTGGCCTGCTTGCCGCGGCCGCCGCGCTTTTGGGCGCGGTACTCGGTCAGCGGCTGGCTCTTGATGTATCCGGTGTGCGAAAGCGTCACCACCATGTCGGTGGGCGTTATCAGGTCTTCGGTGCCCAGTTCAAGCGCGTTTCGCTCGATGACGCTGCGCCGTGTGCCCAGCTTGGTTTGCCCGAATTCGGTGCGCAACTCGCCCAGCTCGCCTGAAATGATGGTGGCCACACGCTCGGGGCGCGACAGGATGTCCAGCAGGTCGGCGATCTCGGTCATCACCTCGCGGTACTCGCCGATGATCTTGTCCTGTTCCAGCCCGGTCAGGCGCTGCAGGCGCATCTGCAGGATCTCTTGCGCCTGTTCTTCTGACAGGCGGTACAGCCCGTCAGGCTGCAGGCCGATGTTGGCGGGCAAACCTTCCGGCCGGTAAGCGGCGCGGCCGCCGGGCGTGCTGTCTTCTGCACGCGCCAGCATCTCGCGCACCATCGAGCTGTCCCAGCTCTTGGCCATCAGCGCGGCCTTGGCCACTGGCGGCGTGGGGCTGGTCTTGATGGTCTCGATGAACTCGTCGATGTTGGCCAGCGCCACCGCCAGGCCTTCCAGCACATGGCCGCGTTCGCGCGCCTTGCGCAGTTCGTACACGGTGCGCCGCGTCACCACCTCGCGCCGGTGGTCCAGGAAGACCTCGATCAGCAGCTTCAGGTTGCACAGGCGAGGCTGGCCGTCGATCAGCGCCACCATGTTGATGCCGAATGTGTCCTGCAGCTGCGTCTGCTTGTACAGGTTGTTCAGCACCACCTCGGGCACTTCACCACGCTTCAGCTCGATGACCACACGCATGCCGGACTTGTCGCTTTCGTCCTGGATGTGGCTGATGCCTTCGATCTTTTTTTCGTGCACAAGCTCGGCCATGCGTTCGAGCAGCGTCTTTTTGTTGACCTGGTAGGGTATCTCGTCAACGATGATGGCCTGGCGCTGGCCGCGGTCGATGTCTTCGAAGTGGCACTTGGCGCGCATCACCACCTTGCCGCGGCCGGTGCGGTAGCCCTCGCGCACACCGTTCAGCCCGTAGATGATGCCGGCGGTGGGGAAGTCGGGAGCCGGGATGATCTCCATCAGCTCTTCGACGGTGGCTTCCGGGTTCTTCAGCAGGTGCAGACAGGCGTCCACCACCTCATTCAGGTTGTGCGGCGGAATGTTGGTGGCCATGCCCACCGCAATGCCGGCGCTGCCGTTGACCAGCAGGTTGGGCAGCCGCGTCGGCAGCACCGTCGGTTCCTTTTCGCTGCCGTCGTAGTTGGGTGCGAAATCGACGGTTTCCTTGTCGATGTCCTCGAGCATCTCGTGCGCGATCTTCGACAGGCGGATTTCGGTGTACCGCATGGCCGCCGCGTTGTCTCCGTCCACGCTGCCGAAGTTGCCCTGGCCGTCGACGAGCATGTGGCGCAGGCTGAAGTCTTGCGCCATGCGCACGATGGTGTCGTACACCGCCGTGTCGCCGTGCGGGTGGTACTTACCGATGACGTCGCCAACGATGCGCGCACTCTTCTTGTACGGCCGGTTCCAGTGGTTGGACAACTCGTGCATCGCAAACAGCACGCGCCGGTGCACGGGCTTCAAGCCGTCGCGCGCGTCGGGCAGCGCGCGCCCGACGATCACGCTCATCGCGTAGTCGAGATATGACCGCCGCATCTCCTCTTCCAGGCTGATGGGCAGGGTTTCCTTGGCGAAAGAGGTCATGCGGTGGGCTTTGGCGCTGCAGCGGGTGGGGCCTTCGTTCGCGGCCCGGGCATGCCGCCCTTCGCGCGACCGGATGCCGGTGCGCGGGGCGGCGCAATGAGGTGTCAGATTCTACGGTCCAGCCCCTGTGGCAACTGCGCAACAACGACCGGGTGATGCCGCGGCGCAGGGCCCAGAATACGGATCACCCGGCGCCCTATGGCACAATGACCCGTCGGTGGCAAGTGCCCGCAATTGTGGGAATTTGCCCTCAAATCCGTCAGCATTTCCCGCTTGTTGTTTTGGACGTCACGCAGCCCTATCTGCGGCATTCCTCGAGAGGAGAACCATGAAGAAACTGAATAAGGTAGCGGTGCTGTTTGCAACCGCTGCTCTCGCTGCCCCCATCGCCGCCTTCGCGCAAGCGAAGTCGATCGACAACTGGCGCGCCGCTGATGGCACCGTTTGGAAAAACGGCACCAACGAACTCTGCTGGCGCGATGCCGGCTGGACGCCTGCCACTGCGCTGGACCAGTGCGACGGCGCTATCAAGCCGCCGCCCCCTCCCGCTCCGGCACCGGCACCGCGTGTTGCCCCGGCGCCCGCCCCGGCTCCTGCTCCTGTGGCGCCGCCGGCTGCTCGCCCGGCACCGGCGCCGGCAGCCCCTGCCGCGGCCGCGCCTGCCCCGGCTCCTGCAGCCCCGCCCGCACCGGTGCGCGAGAAGGTCACCTTCGCCGCCGACGCTTTCTTCGACTTCGACAAGTCCGTTCTGAAGCCCGAGGCCCAAGCCAAGCTGGCCGATCTGGTGGACAAGACCAAGGCCGTGAGCCTGGAAGTCATCATCGCTGTTGGTCACACCGATGCGGTGGGCGGCGACGGTTACAACCAGAAGCTGTCGATCGCCCGGTCCGAAGCCGTCAAGAAGTTCCTGA
>JAYSXE010000100.1:0-23868 GCA_043717565.1 Burkholderiales bacterium
GCTCGAGGAAGAGTCGCAGGACTCGGTGCTACTCGCAAAGGCGCGGCCGGGCAGCGGGCGCAGCGCCTCTGCGGCGCCGAGGAGCGCAGGGTCCGGGGCCAGCGCGCTTTAGCGCGCCTCCACTTCTGACTTGCGGCATCTGTTTGAGCGCAGTGAGCGCAGCGAACGAAGCGAGTTATGCCGCTGGGCCCTGGGCCTGAGCATCGCAGGGCAGTCGGAGCGAAGCGCAGACCGCCGCAGCGAAGTGCCACCGCCTGCCCGGCCGCGCCTTTGCCGCCACACTGCAAGACCGTATCAATGACGCAGCACTGCAAACCTGCGCCCCTGCCGCCCGCCTGCAAAAACGCAACCAGTGCGCTCACTTGGAAACTCTCGCGAGCGCAGGCGATGACGAAATCCACCGCACGCGATAGTGAATCAAGGTATCGCAGGCCAACAAGGTGAACAGCAACAACCCCTGAAACACCCCCGTCAGCGATTTCGGCAACCCCATGCGCGTCTGCGCCAGTTCACCCCCGATGTAGAACATGCTCATCAGGATGCCCGAGAAGATGATGCCCACCGGGTGCAGCCGCCCCACATAGGCCACGATGATGGCCGCGAAGCCGTAGCCGGCAGGTACATGCGGCGACAACTGCCCCAGCGGCCCCGCAGCCTCCAGGCCACCGGCCAGCCCAGCCATGCCGCCGCTGATGAGCAGCGCCGTCCACAAAGCCCGGCGCGACGAGAACCCGGCATAGCGCGCTGCAGCCGGCGCCAACCCGCCCACCTGCAGAGCAAAACCACGGTAGGTGCGGAACAGGAACAACCAGAACACGCCCACCGCCAGCGCCGCAACAAGCACGCCGATGTGTACACGCAGATTGGGCACCAGGCGCGGAATGCGCGTGTCGGCCAGGAAGGTGATGGTCTGCGGGAAGTTGTAGCCCTTGGGGTCTTTCCAGGGGCCGTAAACCAGGTAGCTCAGCACCATCTCGGCCACGTACACCAGCATCAGGCTGACCAGAATTTCGTTGGCGTTGAAGCGGTCGCGCAGCAGCGCCACGATGCCGGCCCACAGCATGCCGCCCAGCACACCGGCCAGCAGCACCAGCACCACGATGCCCTTGCCCAGCCATGCTGTTTCGGGCCCGGCCTGCATGGCCACCCAGCCGGCGCACAGCGCGCCCAGCACGAACTGCCCCTCGGCGCCGATGTTCCATACATTGGAGCGGTAGCACACCGCCAGGCCCAGTGCGATCAGGATCAGCGGCGTGGCCTTGATGGCCAGTTCAGACAGCTGATAGGCGTTTTTCAGCGGTTCCATGAAAAACACCTGCAGGCCACGCAGCGGGTCTTTGCCCAGCACCATGAACAGCAGCACACCGATCAGCACGGTGACACCCAGCGCCAGCAGCGGCGACGCCATCGACATCAGCTTTGATGGCTGCGGGCGGGCTTCGAGTCTCAGCATGGCGTTCAGGCCTCCACCACAGACCGGGCCCACAGCCCCGACATCCATTCGCCGATCTGCGCAATGCTGGCCTGCGCCACCGGCACGCTGGGCGACAGGCGGCCTTTGGCAATGACCAGCAGGCGGTCGCTGATCTCGAACAACTCGTCCAGCTCTTCGCTGACCACCAGCACGGCACAGCCCTCGTCGCGCAGCTTCATAAGTTCACCGCGAATCTGCGCCGCAGCGCCCACGTCCACACCCCAGGTGGGTTGGCTGACGATCAACAGGCGGGGCTTGGCGGCAATCTCGCGGCCGACGATGAACTTCTGCAGGTTTCCGCCGCTCAGGCTCTTGGCCGCTGCGCCCGCGCCACCTGCGCGCACGTTGAAGCGTGCGATCAGTTGCTCGGCCAGGCGCTGCACGGCGCCGGTGTTGATGAAGCCACTGGCCGATACCGTTTCGGTGCGCGTCAGCAGCGTGTTCTGCCCCAGGCTCAGCGTGGGCACGGCGCCGCGGCCCAGGCGTTCCTCGGGCACAAAGTGCAGGCCCAGGGCGCGGCGCTGTGTGGGGCTGGCATGCGAGATGTCGTGGGCCTGGCCGTCCGCTGCTTGCATCAGCAGGCTGCCCTCTGGTGCGCGGGGGTCTTCGCCCGACAAGGCGGCCATCAGTTCCTGCTGGCCGTTGCCCGACACACCGGCCACACCCACGATTTCACCAGCACGCACTTCAAAGCCCATGCCCTGCAGGTCCATGCCGAAGGGGTCTTGCTTGGCCAGTTGCAACTGCTTCACCGTCAGCACCGCGGCGCCGGCATTTGACGGGCGGTGCTGCAACTGTGGCGGCTCGGCGCCGATCATCAGCTTGGACAGGCTGGCGTTGCTTTCTGCGGCTGGTGTTACTTCGCCGGTGACCCTGCCGCCGCGCAGCACCGTGCAGTGGTGGCACAGCGCGCGTATCTCGTCGAGCTTGTGGCTGATGTAGAGGATGCTGGTGCCTGCGGCCGACAGTTGCCGCAGCGTGATGAAGAGCTTGTCAACGGCCTGCGGGGTCAGCACGCTGGTGGGTTCGTCCAGTATGAGCAGCTGCGGGTTGGTCAGCAGCGCGCGCACGATCTCCACGCGTTGGCGTTCGCCCACGCTCAGGCTGTGAACCGGGCGCTCTGGGTCCACGTCCAGCCCGTAGGTGTGCGCCACTTCGGTGATGCGCCGGGCCACCTCAGGCAGCTTCAGGCCCCTGTCCAGGCCCAGCCACACGTTTTCGGCGGCGGTCAGTGTGTCGAACAGGCTGAAGTGCTGATACACCATGCTGATGCCCAGCTTGCGCGCATGCGCCGGGCTGCTGATCTTCACCGGCTGGCCGTTCCAGTGGATCTGGCCAACGTCGGGCTGCACGGCGCCGTAGATGATCTTCATCATCGTGCTCTTGCCGGCGCCGTTTTCGCCCAGCACGGCATGTATCTCGCCAGTCTTTACGCGCAGGCTGACGCAGTCGTTGGCCTTCACGGCCGGGTACTGCTTGCTGATGCCCTGCAGTTGCAGCCGCAGGGGGGTGCCGGCACTGGTTGCGGCCTGGTTCATGCCGTGCTCCTCTTGTAGATTTCCTGGCCCGCCACCCAGGTGCTGGCCAGGTGCCGCTCGTCAGACAGCAGCAGCCAGGCGAAGCATTGTTCATGCAAGTCTCGCGCCATGGCCTGGCGGTGCTGGTCCACGGGCGTGATGGCGCGGTCCCACAGGCACAGGTCCGCCATCAGGCCGGGTTCCAGGCTGCCGATCTCGGCCCCCAGGCCCAGCGCCTGCGCGGCGCCGCGGGTGGCACTGTGCAGCGCGCTCCAGGCAGTCAGGCGCTGTCCGGCCATGGCCTGCACCTTGTAGGCGTCGGCCAGCGTGCGCTGCATGCTCAGCGACGTGCCGCCGCCCACGTCGCTGGCCACGCTGACGTTCACGCCGGCTTGCAGCGCCGCGCGCCAGTTGAACAGGCCGCTGCCCAGAAAGAGGTTGCTGCTGGGGCAGAACGCCAGCTGCGCGCCGGCATCGCGCAGCGCGCCGCGGTCGGCGTCGTCCAGCCAGATGCCGTGCGCCAGCACGCTGCGCGGGTGCAGCAGGCCGGCGCTGTCGTACACGCCCAGGTAGCTGCGCGCCTGCGGAAACAGTTCAGCCACCCAGCGCACCTCGTCGCGGTTCTCGGCCACGTGGGTTTGCATGTACAGGCTGCTGTCGGCGCGGCACAGGGCCCCGGCCATGGCCAGTTGCGCCGGCGTGCTGGTGGGCGCGAAGCGCACCGTCACCGCATAGCTGTTGCGGCCCCGGCCATGCCAGCGCTGGATGAGGTCGACGCAGTCGCGTTCTGCCTGTGCCACCGTGTCCAGCAATGCAGCCGGTGCATGCCGATTCATCAGTACCTTGCCGCCGATGATGCGCATGCCGCGCAGGCTGGCCTGTTCGAACAGCGCGTCTGCCGAAACCTTGTGCACGGTGGGGAACACCACCGCTGCGGTGGTGCCGTGGGCCAGCAGCGCGTCCAGGAAATGGGCCGTGCCGGCGGTGGCCACGGCCGGGTCGGCCCAGCCGCTTTCGGCAGGGAAGGTGAAGTTGTTCAGCCAGTCCAGCAGCTCGGTGCCGTAGCTGGCCATCACGCCCACCTGCGGGCTGTGCACGTGGGTGTCGATGAAGCCGGGCATCAGCAGGCGGCCGCGGTGGTCGTGGCGTTGCACGGCATCGCCCGGGTCTTGCGCCTGCACACCGGCGATGCGGCCGTCGTCGGCTACCAGCAGCCAGTGGTCGGGCCGCCAGCGCACGGCGGGGTCGGCCGTGGCGCCCCAGGCGGGTGCTGCGGTGAAGTCCAGCAGATCGGCGCGGATGGCTTTCATGGCCTGGGCTTTGCAACCATCATGCCGCCGCCTGGCTGGCCGGCGCGCCCAGGCTGGCAGCCACCGCGCGCACCTGCTCGCGAAACCAGCGCATGCTGGGTGCGCTGTGCGCGCGCTCGTGCCACAGCTGGTAATAGTTCAGCGGCGGAAAGGCCACCGGGCAGCGCACGATCTTCACCGGCAGCGTGCCCGTGTAGCGGCTGCAGAACAGGCGGCCGGTGGTCAGCACCAGCAGGCTGTCGGCCACCATCAGCGGTATCAGGCTGAAGTGCGAGGCGCGCACCACGATGCGGCGCTGCACACCACTGTCGTGCAGGTGTTCGTCAATCACGCCCAAGGCGCCGGGGCTCATCGGCATGGGGGCCACGTGTTCGTGGTCCAGGTACTTCTGCACCGTCCAGTTGCGGCGCGGGCCGGGGTGGTGCTGGGCCACCAGGCACACCACCTCGTCGGTCAGCAGCCGGCCCAGGTGCAGTTCCTCGGGCGGGCGCAGCCAGTTGCCGACGACCAGGTCCACGTCACCGGCGGCCAAGTGGCGGCGGTAATCGTAGTCTTGCGTCAGTGGCATCAGTTCCAGCCGCACTCCCGGCGCCACGCGCTTGATGTGCGTCACCAGCCGCGGCAGGAACAGTGGGTCCAGGTAGTCGCTGGCGGCCACGCGGAACAGCGCGTCGGCGCTGGCGGCTTCAAAAGGCGCGGCACGCAACACACGGCCATGGTGGCTGAACAGGATTTCTGCGTCTTGCAGCATGCGCGCTGCGGGCGCCAGCAGCTGCAAGGCGGCCGGGGTGGGCTGCATCTGCTGGCCGGCGCGCACCAGCAACGGGTCACCCGTCAGCGCACGCAGGCGCTTGAGCTGGGCGCTGACGGCAGGCTGGGTGCTGGCCAGCTTGACGGCAGCGCGAGACACGCTGCGTTCGTGGACCACGGTGTGCAAGACCCGGATGAGGTGAAGGTCTATGGTGTCGAACGTGGACCGGCCTGTCATACCAGCGATCGTATAGTTGTTATGCTGGTTTCCGTATGGTCACGGGCACGAACCTCGCTACCTTTCGGGTAAGTCCCAACCTGCCCCGGCCCAGCGCTTCAACCTTAGGCATTGCTGCATGAGCACACCGTCTTCCCTGCCAGCACCGGCCAGCCGCCCCGTGCGTTTTTTCCACCGCGGTGTGGTCACCGAGGTCGACCCCGCCAACCACACGCGCACGGTGCTGGAATGGCTGCGCGAAGACGCCCGCTGCACCGGCACCAAGGAGGGCTGTGCGGAAGGCGACTGTGGCGCCTGCACCGTGGTGCTGGGTGAACTGGACGCGCAGGGCGCGCTGCAGCTGAAGCCGGTGAACGCCTGCATCCAGTTCCTGCCCACGCTGGACGGCAAGGCGCTGTTCACGGTCGAAGACCTGGCATTGGCGTCAGCGTCTGCTGCGGGCACTGGCCCCGGCGCCACGCAACTGCACCCGGTGCAGCAGTGCATGGTGGACTGCAGCGGTTCGCAATGCGGCTTCTGCACGCCTGGGTTTGTGATGAGCCTGTGGGCCAGCTACCAGCAGCACCAAGCGGCGGGCACAGTGCCTACACGCCAGCAACTGGCTGACGACTTGTCGGGCAACCTGTGCCGTTGCACCGGCTACCGCCCCATCCTTGACGCGGGTGAGCAGGCCTTCCAGCAACCGCCGGTGGCCCTGGCCCGCCAGCCCGTGGTGCAGGCCTTGCAAGCGCTGGCGCAGCAGCCACCGCTGCACACGCGCAGTGGCTTCCACGCGCCGCGCACGGTGGCCGAATTTGCCGCGCTGCGGCAGGCGCTGCCCGAAGCCCGCGTGCTGGCCGGCAGCACCGACATGGGCCTGTGGGTGACCAAGCAGTTTCGTGAACTGCCGGTGCTGATCAGCATCAACGCGGTGGCCGAGCTGAAGCAGGTGTCCAGCACCGACAGCCACATCCACATCGGCGCCGGGGCTAGCCTGGAAGCGGCCTGGCAGGCGCTGGCGGCCGAATGGCCTGCGCTGCGCGATGTGTGGCTGCGCTTTGCCTCGCTGCCGATACGCCGCACGGGCACCATGGGCGGCAACGTGGCCAACGGTTCGCCGATTGGCGATTCGGCCCCGGTGCTGATGGCACTGGGCGCGCACATCGTGCTGCAGCGCGGCGACCAACAGCGGCAGATGCCGCTGGAAGACTTCTACACCGACTACATGAAGAGCCAATTGCAGCCGGGAGAGTTTGTGCATTCGCTTCACGTGCCGCGCCGCAGGGCCGCGCAGGCGGTGCGGGTTTACAAGATCAGCAAGCGTTTCGACTGCGACATTTCGGCCGTGTGCGCCGGCCTTTCGCTGGAACTGCAAGGCTGCCACGTTGCGGCAGTGCGCATGGCCTTTGGCGGCATGGCCGGCACCGTGCAGCGCGCGGTGCGGGCCGAAGCGGCCCTCAGCGGCCAGCCCTGGAACGAGGCCAATCTGCAGGCAGCACAAGCCGCGCTGGCGCAAGACTTCAAGCCGCTGTCCGACATGCGCGCCAGTGCCGGCTACCGATTGCAGGTGGCGCAGAACCTGTTGCGCCGTCTGTGGCTGGAAACGCGGCCTGAAGGTGCGCTGCCGGAAGCCGCCGTGAACGTCTGGGCACGGGAGGCCACAGCATGAACGCCAGGGTCCCTTTTGCAGGCACGGTGGGCGCCAGCCTGCCCCACGAATCGGCGCACCTGCACGTGCAGGGCCGCGCGCCTTACACCGACGACCTGCCCGAGTTGTTCGGCACGTTGCATGCGGCAGTGGGCTTGTCGCCCGTGGCCCATGGCGTCATTGAAAGCATCGACCTGGCACGCGTGCGCGCCATGCCCGGTGTGGTGGACGTGTTCACGGCGCAAGACGTACCCGGCGTCAACGACTGCGGCTCGCTGGTGCATGACGACCCCATCCTGGCCGGCGAAGCCGGCGCCACGCTGCGCTACCGCGGCCAGCCCGTCTATGCTGTGGTGGCCACCACCCGCGACGCCGCCCGCCGTGCCGCCGCACTCGCTGCAAAAGTGGTGAAGGCCCGTGTGCTGCCGCCGGTGTTGACGGCGCGCGAAGCGCACGCAGCAGGCCAGTACGTGGTGCAGCCCATGCACATGGTGCGTGGCAACGCCCAGGCCGCCATCGCGGCGGCGCCGCACCGCCTGACGATGCAGCTGGACGTGGGCGGCCAGGAACAGTTCTATCTGGAAGGCCAGATCTCTTACGCCCAGCCCACCGAAGACGGCGGTATGAAGGTGTACTGCTCCACCCAGCACCCCACCGAGATGCAGCACCTGGTGGCGCACGCGCTGCACCGCCCGGCGCACGCGGTGCACGTGGAATGCCGGCGCATGGGCGGCGGCTTTGGCGGCAAGGAATCGCAAAGCGCGGTGTTTGCGTGCCTGGCGGCCATCGGCGCGGTGCGCAGCGGCCGGCCCGTGAAGCTGCGTGTGGACCGTGATGACGATTTCATGATCACCGGCCGCCGCCACTGCTTCAGCTACGACGCCCAGGTGGGCTTCGACGACCACGGCCGCATCCTGGGCGCCGAGGTGAGCATGCTGTCCCGCGCCGGCCATTCGGCCGACCTGTCAGCGCCGGTGATGGCGCGCGCGCTGTGCCATTTCGACAACACCTACTGGCTGCCCCACGTGGCCATCCACGGCTACAGCTGCAAGACCAACACGCAGAGCAACACCGCCTTCCGTGGCTTCGGCGGGCCGCAGGGCGCCATTGCGGTGGAATACCTGATCGACACCATCGCGCGCAAGCTGGGCAAGGACCCGCTGGCCGTACGCCGCGCGAACTTCTACGGCCAGACGGCCCACAATGTCACGCCCTATGGCCAGACGGTGGAAGACAACATCATCCACGAGCTGGTGGCACAGCTGGAAAGCAGCAGCGGCTACGCGCAGCGGCGTGAAGACATCGCCGCCTTCAATGGCGGCAGCCCGGTGTTGAAGAAGGGCATCGCGCTCACGCCGCTGAAGTTCGGCATCAGCTTCAACCTGCCGCATCTGAACCAGGCCGGCGCGCTGGTGCACCTGTACACCGACGGCAGCGTGCTCGTGAACCACGGCGGCACCGAGATGGGCCAGGGCCTGAACACCAAGGTGGCGCAGGTGGTGGCCCATGAACTGGGCCTGCCGATGACGGCGGTGCGCTGCACGGCCACCGACACTCAAAAGGTGGCAAACACATCGGCCACCGCAGCCAGCACCGGTAGCGACCTGAACGGCAAGGCCGCACAAGACGCCGCACGCAAGCTGCGACTGCGCCTGGCGGAGTTTGCGGCCCAGCAGTGGGGTGGGGCGGCTGATGCAGTGCACTTTCAAGCCGGCCAGGTGTGGGTGGTCGGCCAGCCGCGCCCCTTCGCCGAGGTGGTGAACGCCGCCTACATGGCGCGTGTGCAACTGTGGAGCGATGGCTTCTACGCCACGCCGGGCCTTGGCTGGAACCGCGAGACTCTGCAGGGCAAGCCTTTCTACTACTTCGCCTACGGTGCTGCGGTGAGCGAGGTGCTGGTGGACACACTGACCGGCGAATGGAAACTGCTGCGCGCCGACATCCTGCACGACGCGGGCCGCTCTCTGAACCCGGCCCTCGACATCGGCCAGGTGGAAGGCGCCTTCATTCAGGGCATGGGCTGGCTGACGATGGAAGAACTGGTGTGGCACCCCGCAGACGGCAGCCCCAAGGCCGGCCTGCTGATGACCCACGCGCCCAGCACCTACAAGATACCCACCGCCAACGACTGTCCGCTGCAGTTGAACACGAGGCTGTTTGAACGCGACAACCATTCCGACAGCATCCACCGCAGCAAGGCCGTGGGCGAACCCCCGCTGCTGCTGCCCTTCAGCGTGTTCTTCGCCATTCGCGACGCGGTGTCGGCCGCGGGCGGCCACCGCATGGACCCGCCGCTGCAGGCGCCGGCCACCAGCGAGGCCATCCTGCGCGCCATCACCGCCGTGCAGCAGGCTGCCGCAAGCGGGCCCGCGCGCACACCCGCCAGCGCCGCCTGATGCCCGCAGCGCTGGCGCTGCGCGAAGCCGCGCTGCAGTGGCAGGCCCGCAGCCTGCCGGCGGTGGTGGTGGAGGTGCTGGCGCACCAGGGTTCGGTGCCGCGTGAAACCGGCACCCGCATGTTGGTGGCTGCAGACCAGGTGGTGGGCACCATTGGCGGCGGCCACCTGGAACTGCAAGCCATCGCCACCGCCCGCTCGCTGCTGCAGGCTGATGCACCACACACGGCAGCTGCCACAGAGGCAAGTTCCCAGCAGCCCGGTGGCGCGGCGCTGGTGCAACGCATCGCACTGGGCCCCAGTCCGCTGGTGCAACGCATCGCACTGGGCCCCAGCCTGGGCCAATGCTGCGGCGGCGCGCTGCAACTGGGCTTCACGCCGCTGGCAACATGCAACCCGCAGGCCTGGGTCGTTCCGGCCTCGCTGTTCACCTTGCAGCTTTACGGCGCCGGCCACGTGGGGCGTGCCATTGCCAGGCTGCTGGCCGGCATAGAGTGCCAGGTGCAATGGATTGACGAACGCGAGGCCGAATTTTCAGTTGAGCCCGGCCCACCGCACATCCAGCGTGTTTGTGTGGAACCGGTTCAGGCCGAGGTGGACCACGCGCCGCCGGGTGCTTTTTATCTGGTGCTGACCCACAGCCATGACCTGGACCTGGCCATCACGCAGGCGGTGCTGGCACGGGGCGACTTCGGCTACTTCGGCCTGATCGGCAGCCGCACCAAACGCGCGCGCTTTGAACACCGGTTGCAGCAGCGGGGCGTGGCGCCAGAGTCGCTGCAGCGCATGGTCTGCCCGATTGGCGTGCCGGGCATCGCTGGCAAAGAGCCCGAGGTGATTGCGGTGGCGGTGGTGGCCCAGCTGCTGCAGGCGGCTGCGGCTGCGGCTGCGGCGCCATGAAAGGCCCGACAGGTATCGCGCAGGGGCGATGGGACGCCAGAAGACGCGAAACAGCGCGAGGCTGTGCGTGGCGGCGCGATCGTGCGAAAGAAAGCGCAGAGAGAGTGGCTACTTCGGAGTGCCCTGTGACCGCACCTGTGCGGCGCGCTGCGCGGCCGCGTCGGCTTGCGCCAGCTCACCCCGTGCCTTGAACAGCAGCGCCAGTTCGTCCAGCACATAAGGGGCCACGGCACCGAAGGCTTCAGACTCGCGCAGCAACTGCTGCTGCAAGGCCAGGGCTTCGCCGTGGCGGCCCAGCAGGCGCAGGCTGCGCCCCACCATAAAGCCGGCCACCAGCGTGTTCTGCGGGTTGCCCATGTGCCGGCGCAGCGCCAGCGCCTGCTGGTACTGCGGCAGGGCCTCGGCATGCCGGCCCTGCTGTTCAAGCGCATGGCCGAGGTTGTTGCGTATGGATGCTTGCCAACGCTGCGCAGCCGGTTGTCGGGACGCCAGCACCACCGCCAGGGCCTGCTCGGCCCAGTGCTGCTGCTGCGCCGGTGTGGTGTCGACAAAGGCGAACATGTGGATGGCGTCCACGGCCAGCCCGTCCAGGCCGGCTGTGCGGGCCGTGTCCAGCGCGGCCTGCCACGACTGGCGGGCCTGCGTGCGGGCGGCTTCGGTCAGTTCTTCCGGGCGGTGCGCGCCTGAAGCAAAACAGCGGCCCCATTCGAGCGCATGGCGCACACGCGCTTCGGCGCCGGCGGTGACAACCTGGGCTTGCAGCGCTGACAGTTGTTCACGGGCACGTGCGAAATCGCGACGCAGCGTGTAGGTGCGCGCAATTTGCGTGTGCAGGATCAGCACGTCATCGCCGCGGGCTGTGGCCAGGGCCGAGCGGAAGCGCTGTTCGCTCAAGGCCGGGTCGGCAAAGTTCCACAGGGACTGCAGGTCGAGCGTGCTCATCGGGGCAGGGCGGGCTGGTGGGTCTGCCGGCGGTGACGGGGTGGCCGCGCAACCGGCCAGCGCCAGGCTTGCCGCCAGCCCCGCCGCGAAGGCCCGGTGTCGTTGCGTGGGCAGGTTTGGTGAAGTGCGGCGCATCGGCCGGTTAGCGGCTTTGCCACTGCATTCTGAGCAACGACCGCAGCCCCAGCAACACCAGCGCCGCCCCTGCCAGCGCGCCCAGCAGCGCCAGCGGCTGGGCCAGCCAAAGCCACGCCTGCCGCTGCGCCACGGTTTCCTGCACCGACCACAGCGCGCCGTTGTCCACGCGCAATTCATACACCTGCAACCGGGGCGTGAAAAACAGGTCTCGCTCCTGGCGGTACTTCGCCATCACGGTCTGCCCGACGCGCGCTGCCAGTTCTTGCTGAAGGCTGCTGGGGCAGGCCAGCGACGCTTCAAGCGGCCCCTTGGGCGTGTCCACCCGGTAATTGAACCGTGCGTGGCGGCCGGTGGAGCAGGGCGTGACGGCGGCCAGGGGCCCCCCGGCCAGCGTGAGGTCTGCTTCGCGAACCGCCCCCACGCTGTGCTGCACCAGGGCGAGCACGGCGCCCCCCGTCAGCACCAACCCGGCCAGCAGGTGGCCCAGGCCAGACAGAGAAGGCCACCGGCGGCTCATGGCCGCGCCTGGGCGCGTGGCTGCAAGCCCCGTGAGCGCGGCCGCACGGCAGCGTCAGCCCCGCAGGTGGCAGGCCACCCAATGCCCTTCAGTGGACTGCCGCAGCGGCGGCTTTTCGCGGTCGCACAGGCCCTTTTGCGCGATGGGGCAGCGCGTGTGGAAGTGGCAGCCGCTGGGCGGATTGATGGGGCTGGGCACGTCGCCCTGCAACGGAATGCGTTTGCGCTTCACCGTCGGGTCGGGAATGGGCACTGCCGACAGCAGCGCCTCGGTGTAGGGGTGCAGCGGGTTGGTGTACAGCGACTTCGACGACGCCAGCTCGACGATGCGGCCCAGGTACATCACGGCCACGCGCTGGCTGATGTGTTCGACCACGCTCAGGTCGTGCGCGATGAAGATGTAGGTCAGCCCGAACTGGCCCTGCAGGTCTTCCAGCAGGTTGATCACCTGCGCCTGGATCGACACGTCCAGCGCGCTGACAGCCTCGTCGCAGACGATCAGCTTGGGGTTGACCGCCAACGCGCGGGCGATGCCGATGCGCTGGCGCTGGCCGCCCGAAAATTCATGCGGATAACGCCGCATGTGATCGGCGCTCAGACCCACGGTTTCCAGCAGCTGCACAATGCGCGCGTCGTAGTCCTGCTTGGTCTTGGTCAGCTTGTGGATGGTCAGCGCCTCGCCGATGATGGCTGACACGGTCATGCGCGGGTTCAGGCTGGCGAAGGGGTCCTGGAAGATGATCTGCATGTCGCGCGCCAGCGCGCGCAGTTCTTCCTTGCCGGCGTCGGTGACGCTCTTGCCCTGGAACCAGACGTGGCCCGAGGTGGGCTCGATCAGGCGCAGGATGCAGCGGCCGGTGGTGCTTTTGCCGCAGCCGCTTTCGCCCACCACGCCCAGCGTTTCGCCGGCCGGCAGCTCGAAGCTGATGCCGTCCACCGCGTGCACATGGCCCACGGTGCGGCTCAAGATGCCGCCCTGGATAGGGAAGCGCTTGACCAGGTCCTGCACCTTCAGCAGCGGCGCGCTGGCTGGGTTGGGTGCTGCGTTGGGTGCGGCGGTGGCTGCGGGGCCGCTCATGTCAGGGCACTCTCCAGAATGCAGGCCACCTTGTGGCCTGGCGTCACTTCCACCAACGGCGGCGTGGCGGTGCGGCAGGCCGGCATGGCGTGTTTGCAGCGGCCGGCAAAACGGCAACCGGGCGCGGGGTCGATCAGCTTGGGCACGGTGCCAGGAATGGCTTCCAGCCGCACCTTGTGGAGGGCCGCGGTGTCGATGCGCGGAATGCTGCGGATCAGCCCCTGCGTGTAGGGGTGGCGCGGGCGCGCAAACAGGTCTTCGGCGCTGGCTTCCTCAATCACCGTGCCGGCGTACATCACCACCACCTTCTGCGCCACCTCGGCCACCACACCCATGGCGTGCGTGATCAGCATCACGGCCATGCCCATGCGGTCTTTAAGTTCCTGCATCAGGTCCAGGATCTGCGCCTGGATGGTGACGTCCAGCGCCGTGGTGGGCTCGTCGGCGATCAGCAGCTTCGGTGAACAGGCCAGCGCGATGGCGATCATCACGCGCTGGCGCATGCCGCCTGAAAACTGGTGCGGGTAGTCGTTCACTCGCCGCTCGGCAGTGGGGATGCGCACCAGCTGCAGCATCTCGACCGCGCGGTTCATGGCTTCCTTGCGCGACAGCCCTTCGTGCAGGCGCACGCTTTCGGCAATCTGCTCGCCCACGGTGTACACCGGGTTCAGGCTCGTCATCGGTTCCTGGAAGATGATCGCGATTTCCTTGGCGCGGATCTTCTGCATCGCCTCGGGCGGCAGCGGCACCAGGTCCCGCCCCTGCCACAGCACCTTGCCGGCGACGATCTTGCCAGGCGGCATGTCGATCAGCTTCAGCACCGTCTTGGCGGTGACGCTCTTGCCGCAGCCCGATTCGCCCACCACGCACACCGTCTGGCCGGCTTCGATGCTGATGTCCACGCCATCAACGGCGTGCAGCCAGCCGTCATCGGTCTTGAAGTGGGTTTTCAGGCCCTGGATGTCGAGCAAGGGCATGGCTACATCACCCGCCTGGGATCGAGCGCGTCGCGCAAGCCGTCGCCAATGAAATTGATGGTCAGCACGGTCAGGAAAATGGCCGAGCCCGGGAACACGGCCCAGTGCAGCGCCAGGTCCATGTAGTCACGGCTGTCGTACAGGATGCGGCCCCAGGTGGGGATGTCGGGCGGAAAGCCCAGGCCCAGGAAGCTGAGCGTGCTCTCGGCCAGGATGGCGGCAGCCACGTCGATGGTGGCGGCCACGATCACCGGGCCCAGGCTGTTGGGCAGAATGTGCCGCACCACCTGGCGCGTGGTGCTGGCGCCCAGCGCGCGCGCGGCTTCAACAAACTCTTTCTCACGCAGGCTGAAGAACTGCGCCCGCACCAAGCGCGCCACCGGCATCCAGCGAAAGCCGCCGATCACTGCCACGATGAGGATGAAGATGCCCGCCTCCAGGCCAAAGGCCTGTTTCAGCGGTTCACGGAACAAGAAGATCAGCAGCAGCAGCAAGGGCAGTTGCGGCAGGCTGAGGAAGAGGTCGGTGATCCACATCAGCAGTGTGTCGACCCAACCCTTGGCCATGCCGGCGATGGCGCCGATGATCACGCCCACGGTGATGGCCATCAACATGGCCGCCAGGCCCACCGCCAGGCTGATGCGACCGCCGTAGAGCATGCGCGCCAGCAGGTCGCGCCCCAGGTCGTCGGTGCCAAAGGCATGGCCGGCGCCCGGCGGCGCCAGCCGCGCCTTGAAGTCGACCTCGTTGATGCCGACCTTGTAGAACAGCGGCCCGATCAGCACCGCCAGCACCAGCAGGCCCAGCAGCCACAGGCTGAAGTAGGCCATGCGGTGGCGCTTGAAGCGCCGCCAGGCTTCGGCCCAGGGGCTGGTGCTGACAGGCGGAATGCCAATTGCGGGCGCAACCTGAACTTGTGTGATCTCTTGCATTACCTGAGGACCTTGCGTGGATGATGCTGGTCAGCTGTAACTGATGCGGGGGTCAAGCCAGCCATAGAGCAGGTCTGCAATCAAGTTGAAAAGAACCACCAGGCACGCAAATACAAAAGTCACGGCCATGATGACCGGGGTGTCGTTGCGCAGGATGCCGTCGATCAGCAGGCTGCCGATGCCGGGGATGCGAAAGATCTGCTCGGTGACGATGGCGCCGCCAAACACCGCCGGCATCTGCAGCGCCACCAGCGTGACCACCGGAATCAGCGCATTGCGCACCACGTGCTTGGTGATCACCACACGCTCGGACAGGCCTTTGCTGCGCGCGGTGGTCACGTAGTCCAGCCGTATCACGTCCAGCACCGAAGAACGCACGTAGCGCATCATGCTGGCCGCCTGGAACATGCCCAGCACGGTGATGGGCATGATGGACTGCTTGAACTGCTGCCACCACCATTCCCACCCGGTGGCCGAGAGGTCGCTGCGAAAGACGATGGGAAACCAGCCCAGATAGACGCTGAAGAACAGGATGAAGATCACGCCGGTGAAAAACGTCGGCAGCGAAAAGCCGACAAAAGCCAGCGTGCTGGCGATGCGGTCAAACCAGGAATAGGGCCGGGCGGCGGCCAGGATGCCCACCGGCAGCGCCACCAGGATGGCCAACAGCTGCGACAAGCCGATCACCGCCAGCGTGGTGGGTATGCGCTGCATGATCAGCTTGTCCACGTCGATGCGGCTGACGAAGCTGAAGCCCCAGTTGCCCTGGAACATGTTCACCAGCCAGCTGAAATAGCGCTGCCAGATGGGGTCGTCCAGGCCGAACTGTGCGCGCAGGGCCATGCGCACCTCGGGCGGTACCGACGGGTTGTTCGCCAGGTCTTCGAAGGGGTCGCCCGGCGCCAGCGCCAGCACGGTGAACAGCACGATGCTGATGCCCAGCAGGCTGGGCAGGGCAATCAGCAATCGGCGGAGGATGTAGTTGAGCAAGGGATCAAGCGGCAGAAAGCGCGGGTGGAGGCCGGTGCATCAGTCGCCTTGGGCAGCCCGGCCAGCGCCGCGCGGGCGGCTTGGCCGGGCCGCCAGCGGCGGGGCACCCTGTTGCAGGGAGTCGCCGCAGGCGCTGCGCGCTGGGGTCAGGCCTCGCGGTGCCAGTAGCCGATGGCCCATGTCAGGCTGTCCCAGGCCGAGCTTTGGATGGTCATCTTGTTGACCACGCCCACCGGCCGGGGCCGTGCGAACAGCGGAATCACATAACCGTCGTTCACCACCAGGTCGTTCAGCCTGATGAACATAGCAGCGCGCTTGACCGCGTCCAGTTCCACCTGAGCCGCAGCAAAGGTGTCGTCGAACTCCTTGCTGGACCAGCGCACCAGGTTGCGGCTGGCCCACTTGTTGGCCTTTTGCGAGTGCTGCGCGGTGGTGAACTGCTCCATGAAGAACTGCGGGTCGGGCTGCGTCATCGTGGTCGTGAACATCTGCATGTCGGTCCAGAACTTCTGGTAGGTGTCCGGATTTGCAAAGTCACTGCCGAAGAAGACGGCGGCCACCACGCTCTTCAGTTCCAGGTCGATACCGGCCTTGGTGCAGGCGTCCTTGATGATGGCCTGGCACTTCTGGCGCGGGCCGCTGACGGACGTCTGATAAACGAACTTCAGCTTCACGTTGCCCTTGGCGCGGATACCGTCACCGCCCCTGCGCCAGCCCGCACCGTCCAACAAGGCATTGGCCTTGTCGATGTTGAATTCGAACCGGGTGTTGGCGCTGCGGAAACGCGGCGGGTTGTTCAGGAAGTTGGCCGTGGCGATGGCACCGCGGCCGTAAATGACTTCCTGGATGCCCTTGCGGTCAATCAACAGGCTCATGGCATCGCGCACCACCTTGTCGCTGAAGGCGGGGTGTTTGCTCTTGCTGCTGGCGCGCTCGCCGTCGACTTCGTTCCAGGGGTCGGTGACGTTGAGCGACACGAACTCGATGTCGCTGCCGGCCTTGAACTCCATCGTGCCCTTGCCCGCGCCTTCCAGGCGCTTCAGGATCTCGTCTTCCACCGCCAGGTTCCAGGCCACGTCGTATTCGCTGGTCTGCAGCACCGCGCGCGCTGCGCTGGTGGCGTCGCCGCCTCCCTTGACTTCCAGCGCGTCAAAGAAAGGCTGGTTCGGGATGTGGTAGTTCGGGTTCGCTTCAGCGCGCAGCGTGTCGCCCGGCTTGAACTCGATGATGCGGTAAGGGCCGGTGCCGACAGGCTTCGTATTGGCCGGGTTTTCGCGCGATTTCGCGCCCATGAAGGGCTCGAACACGTGCTTCGGCAGGATGGGGCCGATGGCGCCCACCAGCGGTTCGGCCCAGAAAGGCGTGGGCTTCGGAAAGTCGACACGCACGGTGTGTGAATCGAGCTTCGTGACCTTGATGTCGCGGTAGGTGGCAATGGTCACCATCGACGCGGCAGGGTCACCGGCGTAGGCTGCCGTGAACACCACGTCGTCGGCGGTGAACGGCTTGCCGTCGTGCCAAGTGACACCGCGCTTGAGCTTCCACGTGACGCTGCGGCCGTCGGCGGTCAGGCCGCCGTTGGCGCGCGTCGGGATCTCGGCGGCCAGGCAGGGGATGAGGTTGCCTTCGCTGTCCCAGCCGGCCAGCGGCTCGTAAAAGATGCGGCTGGCGTCCTGGTCTTTGGTGCCGCCGGCGTAGTGTGGGTTCAGGTGCACGGCAGCCTGCCAGTACAACACCTTCAGCGTGCCGCCACCGCCGCGCTTGGTGGGCTTGTAGGGAATGGTCTGGGCGTTGGCAACGCCCGAATGCATCAGCATCATCGAAGCCATCGGCGCCGTCAGGCCCAGGCCCACCATGTGTTGAATGAAATTTCGCCGTGGCAAGCTGCCTTCGCGAACTTCTTCGATCAGTTGACGCAGTTCGACTTCTTGCATGGAAAACCTCTTCAGACTATGACGGTGAGGGGTGGAGACGGAAGCCCGGAATGGGGTACCCCGGTGCAAAACGCACCAAACTGGGTTATGGCCGGCATGCTAGCGGCAAAGTTGGCGCCGGCTATCGGGGTAGCCCCGGAGCAGCCGGCCGGCATACTCGGGCCCATGGAAAACCCCCTGCCGGAAGCCGTGTGTGTGGTCCACGGCCCCACGGTGCCGCTGACCACCCTGGTGCTGGACTCACCCCATTCCGGGTACCGCATGCCGCCCGACTTTGGCTCGGTACTCAGCGACATGGAACTGCGGGATGGTGAAGACTGTTTCATCGATGAGCTGTACCTGCCCGCTGCAGCAAGTGGCGTGCCACTGTTGGCGGCCCAGTTCCCGCGCACCTATCTCGACCCCAACCGGCATGCCGGCGACGTCGACCTGGAAATGCTGGCCGAGCCCTGGCCACACGCCCACCAGCCCAGCGGCAAGGCGCACATCGGCAAGGCGCTGCTGTGGCGCACGCTGGACGACGGCCGGACGATCTATGCGCGGCAGCTGAGCGTGGCCGAAGTGCAGCACCGCATCACCCACTACCACCAGCCCTACCACCGGGCGCTGCAAGGCCTGCTGGACGCTGCGCATGCGCGCTTTGGCGTGGTGCACCACATCAACTGCCATTCCATGAATGCAATCAGCGGCAGCATGGGCGAGGGCGGCGCTGGCGTGGCGCGCGCCGACTTCGTGCTCGGCGACCGCGACAGCACCACCTGCGCGCCGGCCATCACCGACTTCGTGCGCCGGCACTTGGCTGGTCTGGGCTACACCGTGAAGGTGAACGACCCCTTCAAGGGGGTGGAACTGGTGCGTGCCTATGCCAACCCGGCGCAAGGCCGCCACAGCCTGCAGCTGGAGATCAACAAACGCCTGTACATGGACAGTGCCACGCTACAGAAGCACACCGGCTTCGCCACGCTGCAGGCACAGTTGATGCAATTGCTGCAGGCCCTGCAGCGCGAATTCCCCGCACCACACTGAAACCTTGGCAACCATGCTTTCCCCCAACCTCACGATCGAACTGCAGGCCCCCGACATCCAACGCTGGCGCGATGGCAACGCCACTGTGCCTTGGGTGCACCGCCACGCGGCTGCTGCCAACGGCCCGGCGGTGATGGTGCAGGCGTTGACGCACGGCAATGAAATCTGCGGCGCCATAGCGCTTGACTGGTTGTTGACCGAATTGAGTGCCGGCCGCTGGCAGCCGCTGTGCGGCACGCTGACGCTGGCTTTTGGCAACGTGCAGGCCTATGCGCGTTTCGACCCGGCCAACCCCTTTCCATCGCGCTGCGTGGACGAGGACTTCAACCGCGTCTGGGGCGA
Source organism: Burkholderiales bacterium (assembly GCA_043717565.1). Lineage (GTDB taxonomy): Bacteria > Pseudomonadota > Gammaproteobacteria > Burkholderiales > Burkholderiaceae_C > Rubrivivax. The sequence goes on from JAYSXE010000100.1 coordinate 19,087, forward strand.
CGACCAGCTGCTCGGCGACCGCGACTCCGTCGAACTGCGGCGCGCGCGCGAAATGCGGCCCTTTGTCGATGAAGCCGACTACCTGCTGGACATCCACAGCATGAGTGAGCCCTGCGCGCCGCTGATGGTGTGTGGCACCGCCGACAAGAATGCCCAGTTTGCCAAGGCCCTGGGCATGCCCGAGGTGCTGTTGCTGGACACCGGCCACCCCGCCGGCCTGCGCATGGTGGAGCGCGGTGGCTTCGGCGCGCCGGGCAGCGCCAAGCGTGCGCTGCTGATCGAATGTGGCCAGCACTGGGAACGCGCGGCGGCCGATGTGGCCATCGACTGCCTGGTGCGTTTTCTGGGCCTGGTGGGCCTGGCCGACGCAGCCTGGGTGGCCGCAAATGCCCGCCTGCCACTGCCCGCGCAGCAGCGCCTGGTGCGCGTGACCGAAGCCGTGGTGGCGCGCAGCGCCGCTTTCCGTTTCCTGATGCCCACCGAGGGCCTGGGCGTGGTGCCCCAAGCCGGCACGCCGCTGGCGCAGGACGGCGACCACGTGTGGCTAACGCCCTACGACAACGCGGTGCTGGTGATGCCCGGCACGCACAACCTGAAGCCGGGCGGCACGGCCGTGCGGCTGGGGCGCTTCGAACCCCTGTAGGCAGGGCCAGCAGGCGCCGTGCCAGCGCCTGCGCTTGTCACAACCCGTGCTGTACAGCGGGTGTGCGCATCGTCACCAGTTCTTCAGCCGCTGTGGGGTGCACGGCCAGCGTCGCGTCCATGGCCGTCTTGGTGGCGCCCAGTTGCAGCACCACGCCCATCAGCTGTGCCATCTCGCCGGTGTCGGGCCCCACGCCGTGGAAGCCCAGCACGCGGTCGGTGTCACGGTCCACCAGCAGCTTCAGCAGCATCTTGCCGGCATGCCCTGACAGCGTGGCCTTCATCGGGCGGAACAGCGCCCGATACACGTCCAGCCTCGGGTGCAGCACCACTGCCTGTTCTTCGGTCAGGCCCACGGTGCCCGCTTCGGGCGTGGTGAACACGGCCGTGGGCACGCGGCTGTGGTCCACCGTGGTGGGTTTGTTGCCGAACACCTGGTCGGCGTAAGCGTGGCCCTCGCGAATGGCCATGGGCGTGAGGTTGACGCGGTTGGTCACGTCGCCCACCGCGTGAATGTGCGGCACCGACGTCTGTGAATGGGCGTCGACCTTGATGGCGCCGCTGCCGTCCAGTTCCACGCCCGCCGCCTGCAGCCCCAGGCCCTGCGTGTTGGGCGTGCGCCCCACGGCGCGCAGCACGCAGTCGGCCTGCGCCTGTACGCTGTGGTTCAGCTGCACCTGCAAACTGCCGTCATCGGCGCGGCGGATGGCACTGACGTGGTGGCCGTAGACAAACTGCACACCGCTGGCCGCGATCTCCTGCGCCAAGTGGTCGCGCAGTTCGTGGTCAAAGCCGCGCAGGATGTGCTGGCCGCGCACCACCACCGTCACCTCGGCGCCCAGCCGCTGCAGCACACACGCCAGTTCCAGCGCGATGTAGCCAGCACCCTGCACCACCACGCGGCGCGGCAAGGCCGGCAGGTCGAAGAAGCCGTTGGAATCGATGGCCAGTTCCTGCCCTTCGATGGCAGGCCCGGACGATGGCTGCGCGCCCGTGGCCAGCAGCACGCGCCGGGCTTCCAGGCGCGTGGGCTCGCTGCCCGGCCCGTGCGAAACCTGCACCGTGTGGCCGTTCAGCAGCTCGGCATGGCCGTCAAACAGCGTCACGCCGGCCCGTTCCAGGTTGCCACGGTACAGGCCTTCCAGCCGTGCCACTTCGGCGTCGCGCCGCGTTTTCAGCGTGGCCCAGTCGAACTGCACCGGCGGCACCGACCAGCCGTAACCCGCCGCTTCTTCGAACTCCTGCGCGAAGCGCGACGCATAAACCATCAGCTTCTTGGGCACGCAGCCGCGGATGACGCAGGTGCCACCCATGCGGTGCGCTTCCACCAGCGCCACGCGGGCGCCATGGTTGGCCGCGATGCGCGCTGCGCGCACGCCCCCCGAGCCGCCGCCGATGACGATGAGGTCGTAAGGGGTCATCTGCAAGGTCCTGTGTGGGTGGCGCTCGGCGCGCGCAGACATGGTGCGCGACGCCCTGATGAAGTTCATGCCTGCACGCTTGTCGTGCGGCCTGGGCCCGAGGTTACAGCGGGCGGTGCGCTGCGCCCGGCTCGCCCAGCAGAGCCAGCACGGCTTGTGCGGTCTGCTCCGGTTGTTCCATGGGAAACAGGTGCGTGCCATCCATCCACGCCATGCGCCCATGGGTCAGCGCACGCGTGGCGGCCAGGCCGACCTGGCGGTTTTCCACCGAGCGTGTGCCGCCCAGAAAAGACACCGGCGCCTTGATGGGGTGGCGTTCAAACACCGCGCCCATGTGGTGGGGCAGCGAGTTGTAGAGCCGGGTTTCCACTTCGCGCCGGAAGGCAAGACGCACGGGCTGCGGCGCCTCGGGGCTGGGCGCGGTGTCGGTGTCGGGCTCGACGCCGGAGTTCACATAGTCGCGCAGCACCTCGGGGTGCCAGCGTGCAAACAGGCGCTTGTTGGCGAAGTGCTGGAAAGCCGCTTCGGCGCTGGGCCATTGCCAGCGCCGCCGCTGCGACAGGTGGCCCGGCGATACACGTTTGATCAAGCCCGTCGCCTTGAACACGCGCACGCCGTGCGCACGCCAGCCGCTGAGCACGGGCGAGTCCATCAACACCACCGCAGCCGCCACCTGCGGCCTCTTGCTGGCCGCCAGCAGACTGAGGTAGCCGCCCAGCGAATGCCCCACCAGGTGCACAGGCCGGCCCGGTGCCTCGTGGTCGATGAAGGCCAGCAGCTCGTCGCGCACATGCGGCCAGTTGCTGGTCACCGGGTGCTGCGGGTCGTGCCCGAAGCGGGGCAACGCCAGCACCTGCCACCCGGCCGCCTGCCAGACCTGAAAAAGCATGCGGTAGGTGCCGGCGGGAAAGCTGTTGGCGTGGCTGAAGACGATGGTGCGCGGGAGGGCGGTGCCCGAAGCTGCGCTGCGCTGGGGCATCAGGTGAAGGCTTTCAGGCGCAGGCTTTCCAGGTGCAGTCCATCAAACGATGCGCTCGCTGGGGTGCTTGATCTTGCGCATGGGCTCGAACCGCCGGCTGCTGGTCATCAGGGGGTGCGCTGCGGCGCCACCGTCCCAGCAAGGGTCTTCGATGCCTTCGAAGACTTCGCGCAGGCGTTGCCCCCAGGTTTCCCGGATCATGCGGAAATACGGGTTCTGCTCGTCGATGCAGACGTGTTCTTCAGACGCAAAGCTGCCCTCGCGGTACACCACCAGGTCCAGCGGCAGGCCCACTGACAGGTTGCTCTTCAGCGTGCTGTCCATCGACACCAGCGCACACTTGGCGGCTTCGTCCAGCTGCGTGTCGGGCGTGAGCACGCGGTCCAGGATGGGCTTGCCGTACTTGCTTTCGCCAACCTGGAAAAAACAGGTTTCGCGCGTGGCTTCGATGAAGTTGCCGGCCGAATACACCAGGAAGAGGCGCATCGCCTCGCCCTTGATCTGGCCACCGAAGATCATGCTGGCATTGAAGTCCACGCCTGCGGCCTTCAACGCGGGCCCATCGGTGGCGTAGACGCGCCGCACCGCGGCGCCCAGCACGCGTGTGGCGTCGAACATGCTGGTGGCGTTCCAGATGGTCAGCGGTTCGCCGTGCCCGTTGTCGATCTTCTCGACCTGCAGCACCTCACGCACGGCCTGGCTGATGGACAGATTGCCGGCCGACAGCATGGCCATGAAACGGTCACCCGCCCTTTCGTAGATCATCATCTTGCGAAAGGTGCTGATGGCGTCCAGCCCCGCGTTGGTGCGCGAATCGGACAAGAACACCAAGCCGGCGTTGAGCCGAATGCCGACGCAGTAGGTCATGGATGCGGGTGCGCTGTGAACAGGGCGCCGAGCGTAGCAGGCCCTGCACCCCCTGGCAGCGGGTAACGCCCCCACAACGCGGCCAATGCCGCGTTTCTTGCCTGAAAGACTCCGCGCAGCCGGCGGCGGGCGATGCTGCTCACCACGGCCAGGCCGGCGGCCATCAAGGCCCAGGTGCCGGGTTCCGGCAAGCCCGTCACCGTCAGCACCATGTCGTCCACCTTCAACGAGTTGAAGGCACCAGCGGTGCAGGCAAAGGTCACGGTGTAGTTGCCGGCGGGAGCCGCAGCCGCCTTTTGGCACAGCGCTGTCAGGTTGCCTGAAGGCGCTGGAAGCGCCCGGGTGCTCAGCGGTTGCTGGCCAGCAGCGCCTTCAGACGGTACAGCGCGTCAAGCGCGTCCCGCGGCGTCAGCTTGTCGGGGTCGATGGCGGCCAGCGCCTGCAGCGCCGGCGGCGGCTCGGCCGGTGCGGCCATCGGCGGTGCCGCAAACAGGTCCACCTGCGCCTGGCCTTGCTGCGCTTTTTGTTCAAGCGCTTCCAGCGTGGCGCGGGCCTGTCGTATCAGGCCGGCAGGCATGCCCGCCAGCCGCGCCACCTGCACGCCGTAGCTGCGGCTGGCCGGGCCGGGCTGCAGCTGGTGCAGAAACACGATGTCGTGCCCGCTTTCCACTGCGCCCACATGCAGGTTCTGCGCCTGTGCATGCTGCGCCGGAAACTCGGTGAGTTCGAAGTAGTGGGTGGCAAACAGCGTGAAGCTGCGGTTCTTGTCGTGCAGCTGGCTGGCGATGGCGCCGGCCAGCGCCAGGCCGTCGAAAGTGCTGGTGCCGCGGCCCACCTCGTCCATCAGCACCAGGCTGTTTTCAGTGGCGCCGT